>JBMOMH010000391.1:0-20146 GCA_049323135.1 Actinomycetota bacterium | reverse complement strand
CCACGGCGTACCCGAGGGCCCGGCCGCGATGCCCGCGTACGCCCAGCAGACCCAGCGTGGCGGCCAGGAACGGGGCCCCGACGGCCACCCAGGGCAGGGCCGTCACGACTCGGCCTCGGCCAGCGACCTCAGCCGGTCCACCTCGATGCTCGCCCGGTGCCGGAAGACCAGCAGCACGATGGCCAAACCCAGCCCGATCTCGGCCGCGGCGACGGTGATGACGAACAGGGTGAGCACCTGGCCGGCGTGCAGCGCGTCGCGCAGCCACACGTCGAAGGCGACGAGGTCGAGGTTCACCGCGTTAAGCATGATCTCGACGCCCATGAGCACGCAGATGGCGTTGCGGCGGGCCAGGACGCCGTACACGCCGATGCCGAACAGCAGCGCAGACACCACCAGCGGCAGCAGCAGGTGCACGTCACCCACCCCCCTGCCCGTCCCGGGAGCGGTCCTGGCGCGGCGTGGACAGCACGGTGGCGCCGACGAGCGCCGCGAGCAGCAGCACCGACAGCAGCTCGAAGGGCAGCACCCAGTTCCGGAACAGCGCGGCCCCGGCGACCGAGCCGCTGCCCACGTCGGCCTGGCCAACCGGCAGGACCACCGAGCGGAAGCCGGTGACCACCACGACGACCAGCACGCCAGCGGTCCCAGCCCCGACGAGGGCCGCCAGCCAGCGGTGTCCGCGGTCGAGACCGGTGGAACGGCCGATCGGGGCGCGGGTCAGCATCAGCCCGAAGAGGAGCAGGACCACGACCGCCCCGACGTAGATGAGCACCTGCACCCAGGCCAGGAACTCGGCGGACAGCAGCAGGTAGGCCGCGGCGACCGCGCCGAGCGTGACCACCAGCCACAGCGCCGCGTGCACCAGCTGCCGCGTGGTGACCACGAGCAGGGCGCTGCCCACGGCGACCAGCCCGACCAGCCCGAAGAGGACGTCCAGCGCCGTCACCGCTCCTCGCCGGTCGGGCGGCTGCGCTCCGCGGCGGTCACCTCCTTGGCGTCCGGGGCCGCCGTGTCCAGCGGAGGGGGCGGGGGGACGGTGTCCATCCACTGGCCGAGCCGGTCGCGCTCGTGCACCAGGTTGCGGATGTCGACCTCGGCGTACTCGAACTCGGGCGACCAGAACAGCGCGTCGAACGGGCAGACCTCGATGCAGATGCCGCAGTACATGCACAGGGCGAAGTCGATGGCGAAGCGGTCCAGGACGTTGTGGGTGCGGTCCCGACCGCCCGGCTCCCGGGCCGGCACGACCTCCTTGTGCGAGTCGATGTAGATGCACCAGTCCGGGCACTCCCGGGCGCACAGCATGCAGACGGTGCAGTTCTCCTCCAGCAGCGCGATGACGCCCCGGCTGCGCGGCGGCAGCTCCGGCTCCACCTCCGGGTACTGGCGGGTGACCGTGCGGCGGGTGAGGGCCCGCAGGGTCACCGCCAGCCCGCGGGCCAGCCCGGCACCGGGGACGCTCATGACAGCGCCACCTTGACGACGCCGGTCAGCGCCAGCTGGGCCAGCGCCAGCGGCACCAGCAGCGTCCAGGCGAGCCGCTGCAGCTGGTCCTCGCGCAGCCGCGGGTAGGCGACCCGCAGCCAGATGACGACGAACGCGAGGGCCAGCGTCTTCAGCAGCGTCCACAGCCAGCCCAAGGTGTCGGGCAGCGGACCGTGCCAGCCCCCGAGGAACAGCACCGTGGTCAACGCGCTGAGCACCACGATGCCGGCGTACTCGGCGAGCAGGAACAGGGCGAACCGCAGTCCGGTGTACTCGGTGTACGCGCCGAAGATGATCTCGGAGTCGGCGACGGGCATGTCGAAGGGCGGGCGGGCCAGCTCGGCCAGCCCGGCGACGAAGAACACCACCGCCCCGGCCGCCTGCCACAGCAGCCACCAGGGCTGCCACGCCTGGAGGATGCCCTGCAGGGACAGGGTCCCGGCGGCCATGACGACGCTGGACGCGGCGAGCACGAACGGCAGCTCGTACGCCATCAGCTGGGCCGCCGTGCGCAGGCCACCGAGCAGCGCATACTTGTTGGCGCTGGACCAGCCGGCCATCAGCGTGCCCAGCACGCCGACGCTCATCACCGCCAGCACGAAGAACACCCCGGCGTCGAGCAGCTGGCCGACCTGGCCTCCCGGCCCGATCGGGATGGCCACCAGCACGACCAGGTACGGCACCAGGGCCACCGCCGGGGCGAGACGGAACACGGCCCGGTCGGCTCCGGCGGGGACGACCTCCTCCTTCTGGGCGAACTTCACGCCGTCGGCGACCAGCTGCGCCCAGCCGTGGAACGCCCCGGCGTACATCGGCCCGAGCCGGCCCTGCATGTGGGCCATCACCTTGTGCTCCGCCTGCCCGACGACCAGGGGCAGCACCAGGAACGCGGCGAACACCAGCACCAGCCGCAGCGCGACCTCGAGCAGCCCGGTCACCCGTCCTCCCGGGGGGCCGGCCAGGTGCCGGGGGCGGGGACCCCCGGGGGCAGCAGGCGCCGCCGCGCCGGCGCCGCCGTGTCGTGGTCGGACTCCCCCGGCTCCTTGGCGCCCGGCCACGGCTTGGCCGCCCGGGAGGCCAGCACGAACTCCTTGCGCAGCGGGTGCCCCTCGAAGCCGTCCGGCAGCAGCAGCGGGACCAGCCCCGGGTGGCCGTCGAAGACCACCCCGAACATCTCGAAGGTCTCCCGCTCGTGCCAGCTGGCCCCCGGGAACACCCCGGTGGCACTGGCCAGCCGCGGGTCGGCCCGGGGCACCAGGGTGCGCAGCAGCAGGTGGTGCCGCCCGGTGACCGACCACAGGTGGCAGACGACCCGGAACCCGGCGTCCAGCTCGTCCACCGCGGTGAGCCAGTCGAAGAAGCGGCAGTCGAGGTCGTCCCGGGCGGCGGTCAGGGAGGGCACCCAGGCCGGCGGGGCCACGTCCACGCAGCAGATGCCGTATGCCGACTCCTGGCCGAGCACGCCGGGCCACCCGGCCAGCCGGGCGGCGAGCTCCTCCGGGGTCACGGCTGGTCTCCTGGCTGGGGGACCGGCTGGGGGACCGACGGCCGGGTGAGCACCGCGGCGGTCACCGTCTCGCCCACCGGGGCGGCGTACCGCTCGCCGAGGGACTCCGCGGCGATCCGCTCCTGCAGCCGGAGGATGCCATGCAGCAGGGCCTCCGGCCGGGGCGGGCAGCCGGGCACGTAGACGTCGACGGGGACGACCTGGTCGACCCCCTTGGTCACGCAGTAGGAGTCCCAGTAGGGCCCGCCGCAGTTGGCGCAGGAGCCGAAGGAGATGACGTACTTCGGCTCGGGCATCTGCTCGTAGAGTCGGCGCACCGCCGGGGCCATCTTGTCGGTCACTGTGCCGGACACGACCATGAGGTCGGCCTGCCGGGGACCCGGGGCGAACGGGATCACCCCCAGCCGGATGAAGTCATGCCGGCTCATCGAGCTGGCGATGAACTCGATGGCGCAGCAGGCCAGCCCGAAGTTGAACACCCACAGCGAGTACCGCCGGCCCCAGTTCAGCACCAGGCGCAGCGGGTCCGGCGCCAGGCGGGTCAGCGGGCCCACCGAGGGGTCCGGCAGGGCTACGGCCACCGCAGCACCCGGCGCTTCCCGGCGTACAGCAGGCCCACGGCGAGGAACCCGAGGAACACGAACATCTCGGCCAGCGTCAGCGCGCCGTAGCCGGGCGCGGCGAACACCGTGGCCCAGGGGAACAGGTAGACCGCGTCCACGGCGAAGACCACGTAGAGGTAGGCGTAGACGTAGTAGCGGATGTGGGTCTGCGCCCAGTCCGACCCCACGGGGTCCACCCCGCACTCGTAGGTCAGCAGCTTGTCCGCGGTGGGCCGATTGGGCCGGAGCAGCCGGTTGGCGCCCAGCGCGGCCGCGACGAAGCCGACGCCGACCAGCAGCAGCACCCCCACCACGGCGTACCCGCCGAAGTAGGAGGCGCCGAGCGGGGTTCCAGCCACCGGACGCACCTCCCCTGCCTCGGGCGCCATCGTAGGACCCCCGGGGGGCGCCGGGGGGAACCGCCGGCCCGCGGGCGGGGGCGGACGTAGGATCGAAGGGACCGCTTCGCCAGCACGAGGGAGGCGCGGGTCCACCGTGCCCAAGCAGGAACCCCAGCAAGCACACCAGCAGGTGCCCCAGCAGACACAGCAGCAGGCGCCCCAGCAGGTGTCCAAGCAGGTACAGACCCTGCACCGGGTCATCATCCGGTTCGCCGGGGACTCCGGTGACGGCATGCAGCTCACCGGGGACCGGTTCACCAGCGAGACCGCGGCCTTCGGCAACGACCTGTCGACCCTGCCGAACTTCCCGGCGGAGATCCGCGCCCCCGCCGGCACGATGCCGGGTGTCTCCTCGTTCCAGCTGCACTTCGCCGACCACGACATCATGACCCCCGGGGACGCCCCGAACGTGCTGGTGGCCATGAACCCGGCGGCGCTGCGCGCCAACCTGCCCGACCTGCCCCGGGGCGCGGACCTGATCGTCAACACCGACGAGTTCACCCCCCGGAACCTGGCCCGGGTCGGGTACGCCGCCAACCCGCTGGAGGACGGGTCGCTGGCGGCGTACAACGTGCACGCCCTGCCGCTGACCCGGCTGACGGTCACCGCGGTGGCGCCGTACGACGTGGGCAAGAAGGACGCCGAGCGGGCGAAGAACATGTTCGCCCTGGGCCTGCTGTCCTGGCTGTACCACCGGCCCACGGCGGGCACGCTGGCGTTCCTCGAACGGCGGTTCGCCCGCCAGCCCGAGATCATGAAGGCCAACATCGCCGCGTTCCAGGCCGGGTGGAGCTTCGGGGAGACCACCGAGGACTTCTCGGTGTCCTACGAGGTGCGCCCCGCCCCGATGCCCCCGGGGACCTACCGGAACATCTCGGGGAACCTGGCGCTGGCCTACGGGCTGGTCGCCGCCGCCGTGCGCAGCGGCCTGCCGCTGTTCCTCGGCTCCTACCCGATCACCCCGGCCAGCGACATCCTGCACGAGCTGGCCAAGCTCAAGCGGTTCGGGGTGACCACCTTCCAGGCCGAGGACGAGATCGCCGGGGTGGGGGCCGCGCTGGGCGCCGCCTTCGGCGGGGCGCTGGGGGTGACCACCACCTCCGGCCCCGGGCTGTCGCTGAAGATGGAGACCATCGGGCTGGCGGTGTCCCTGGAGCTGCCCCTGGTCGTCTGCGACATCCAGCGGGGGGGTCCCTCGACGGGGCTGCCGACCAAGACCGAGCAGGCCGACCTGCTGCAGGCGATGTTCGGGCGCAACGGGGAGGCCCCGGTGCCGATCGTCGCCCCTCGCTCCCCCGCCGACTGCTTCGCCACCGCGCTGGAGGCGGTGCGCATCGCGACGACGTACCGGACCCCGGTGATCCTGCTGTCCGACGGGTACCTGGCCAACGGCTCGGAGCCATGGCGGCTACCGGACCTGGCCGACCTGCCCGACCTGGCCGTGCGGTTCGCCACCGAGCCCAACGGCCCGGACGGCACCTTCCTGCCCTACCTGCGCGACCCCGAGACCCTGGCCCGGCCGTGGGCGGTCCCCGGGACGCCGGGCCTGGAGCACCGAGTCGGGGGGATCGAGAAGGCCGACGGGACGGGGGAGATCTCCTACGACCCGGCCAACCACGACTTCATGGTGCGGACCCGGGCGGCCAAGGTGGAGCGGGTCGCCGCCACCATCCCCCCGCTGGAGGTCGACGACCCGTCCGGGGCGGCCCGGGTGCTCGTGCTGGGCTGGGGGTCGACGTACGGGCCGATCGGGGCGGCCTGCCGCCGGGTCCGCGCCGAGGGCGGGCAGGTGGCCCACGCCCACCTGCGCCACCTCAACCCGTTCCCGGCCAACACCGGGGAGGTGCTCGCCCGGTACGACAAGGTGCTGGTCCCCGAGATGAACCTGGGCCAGCTGGCCCTGCTCGTGCGCGCCCGCTTCCTGGTGGACGCCATCGGCTACCACAAGGTCCGGGGGCTGCCGTTCCGGGCCGCCGAGCTCGCCGACGTGATCAAGGATCTGCTGTCCGATGACTGACCCGACGCCCACGCTGCGGCTGGTCCCGAAGGCCGAGACGCCGCTGACCCGCAAGGACTTCACCACCGACCAGGAGGTCCGCTGGTGCCCCGGGTGCGGGGACTACGCGATCCTCGCCGCGGTCCAGGGGTTCCTGCCCCAGCTGGGGCTGCGCCGGGAGAACATTGTCTTCGTCTCCGGGATCGGCTGCTCGTCGCGCTTCCCCTACTACCTGAACACGTACGGGATGCACTCCATCCACGGCCGGGCCCCAGCCATCGCCACCGGCCTGTCCACCACCCGCCCGGACCTGTCGGTCTGGGTGGTCACCGGCGACGGGGACGCCCTGTCCATCGGCGGCAACCACCTCATCCACGCGCTGCGTCGCAACGTGAACCTGAAGATCCTGCTGTTCAACAACCGGATCTACGGGCTGACCAAGGGCCAGTACTCCCCCACCTCCGAACCGGGCAAGATCACCAAGTCGACGCCGATGGGGTCGCTGGACACGCCCTTCAACCCGGTCTCGCTGGCCCTGGGCGCCGAGGCCACCTTCGTCGCCCGCACCCTGGACAGCGACCGGGCCCACCTGACCTCGGTGCTGCGCGCCGCGGCCGAGCACCGCGGTGCCGCCCTGGTGGAGATCTACCAGAACTGCAACATCTTCAACGACGGCGCGTTCGACGCGCTGAAGGACCGGGCCACCGCCGACGACTACCTGGTCCGGCTCGAGCACGGGGCGCCGATCCGCTTCGGGGCGCGGCAGGACAAGGGCGTGGTTCGGGACGCCAACGGCGCGCTGCGGGTGGTCGAGGTGGCCGAGGTGGGCGAGGAGGCGCTGCTGGTGCACGACGCGCGGGCCGACAACCCGGAGCTGGCCTTCGCGCTGTCCCGGCTGCCCGGCGACGACCTCGCGCACACCCCGATCGGCGTGTTCCGCGACGTGGACCGGCCCACCTACGACGAACAGCTGCGGGCGCAGCTGGACCGGGCGGTCGCCACCCAGGGTCCCGGTGACCTGGCCGCCCTGCTGGCCGGCCCGGACACCTGGTCCGTGCCCGCCCGGGCGGCGGCTCCCGAGGAGTAGGCCGGCGCCTGGGTCCGGGCACCCGTTCGGGGGCTTGCATCCTGCTTCCTGGGTCGTCGTAGCACGTCCTGGGTCGTGGTGTCGCCTCCTGGGTGCTCGACCGCCCGGAAGGCTCAAGCGGTGCTCTCGGCGTACCGGAAGCTGCTGCCCAGCTGCTCGGCGGCCCGGCGCAGCAGGGGGACGATCCGGTCGAACACCTCGTCGGTGAGCCGGGCCGCCGGCCCGGACACGGAGATGGCCGCCATGGCCGGGGCGCCCAGGACGGGCACGGCGAGGCAGCGGACGCCGACCTCCTGCTCCCCGTCGTCGATCGCGTAGCCCTGCTGCCGGATCTGGGCCAGCTCCCGCAGCAGGGTGGCCGGGTCGGTGAGCGTGTGCGGGGTCTGCGCGGGCATCCCGGTCCGGGCCAGGATCTCCTGCACCGTCTCGGCGGGCAGCTGGGCCAGCAGCGCCTTGCCCACGCCGGTGCAGTGGGCGAAGACCCGCCGCCCCACCTCGGTGAACATCCGCATGGAGTGGGTGGAGGGCACCTGCGCGACGTACACCACGTCGTCGCCCTCGAGCAGGGCCAGGTTGGCCGTCTCGCCCACGGCCGCGACCAGCTCCACCAGCTGCGGCCGCGCCCAGGTCCCCAGCTGTCGGGCGGCGCTCTCGCCGAGGCGGATCAGCCGCGGGCCCAGCGCGTAGCGGCGGGACGCCTCCTGGCGCACGTAGCCGTGGGTGACGAGGGTCCGCATCAGGCGGTGAATGGTCGGCAGGGGCAGCCCGGACAGCTCGGCCAGCCGGGAGATGCCCACCTCGCCACCGGCGTCGGCGAGCAGGTCGAGCAGGACGATGGCCCGGTCCAGCGACTGCACGCCACCGGCCCCTCGGCCACCCTCCGCCGGCACCCGGCCACCTCCTCGCGCGCCTCCCGCTCCCCCGCCCCGCCGAGTCTAGTAGCGATCATGCACAGGTTGAGGGCGTCGGTTCAGACCTGCATGATCGCTACGGGGGTAGCGGGGGTTCAGACCTGCATGATCGCTACGGGGGGTGGCCGGGGTCCGGGTAGGATCACCGGGTGAGACCGGAGCGCCGCGGGACCCTGTACGGCGCCGCGGCCTACCTGCTCTGGGGCCTGTTCCCGCTGTACTGGCCCCTGCTCGAACCGGCCACCCCGGTGGAGATCCTCGCCCACCGCTTCGTGTGGTCGCTGGTCGTCGTCCTGGCCGTCCTCGCCGCCGGCCGCGGGCTGCGCTGGCTGCCCGGTCTGCTGCGGGACCGGCGCCGCTCCCTGCGCCTGGCCGCCGCCGGCGTGGTCATCACCGCCAACTGGGGCACCTACATCTACGGGGTCAACACCGGGCACGTGGTGGAGACGTCGCTGGGCTACTTCATCAACCCGCTGGTCACCGTGGTGCTGGGCGTGGTGGTGCTGGGCGAGCGGCTGCGCGCCGCCCAGTGGACCGCGGTCGGCATCGCCACGGTGGCCGTCGGCGTGCTCACCGTGGACTACGGCCGCCCACCCTGGCTGGCCCTGGTCCTCGCCCTGTCCTTCGGCACCTACGGGCTGCTGAAGAAGCAGGCCGACACCGGTGCGGTGGAGAGCCTGACCGTGGAGACCGCCGTGCTGTTCCTGCCCGCGCTCACCCTGCTCACCGTCCTGCAGGCCCAGGGGACGGGCACCTTCGGCCGGGTGTCCCTCGGGCACACCCTGCTGCTCGTCGGGTCGGGTGTGGTCACCGCCGTACCGCTGCTGTTCTTCGGGGCCGCCGCCACCCGCGTGCCGCTCACCACCCTGGGCCTGCTGCAGTACCTCGCGCCGACCCTGCAGTTCCTCATCGGCGTGCTCGTCGTCCGGGAGCCGCTGCCGCCGGTGCAGCTGCTCGGCTTCGGGCTGGTGTGGGCGGCGCTGGCCCTGTTCACCACCGACGCTCTGCGCCACCGCCGCCGCCAGCTGCGGCTCGCCGTGGACGCCATCACCTGACCCGAGAGGTCGGGACTTCCGGCCCTGGCCGGGCCGTCCCGCCGCCGGCAGGCTCGACGGGGAGCCGACCCGGAGGTTCCCATGACGACCCTGCAGCCCGTGCGTCCGCTGACCCGGGCGACCCTCGCCCGGCTGTTGGAGGCGGCGACCGCCGCGCCGTCCCTGCACAACAGCCAGCCCTGGCGGTTCCGCTGCACCGCCCGCAGCATCGAGGTCCATGCCGACCCGCAGCGGACCCTCCCGTACGCCGACCCGGCCGGTCGGGCGGTCCACCTGGCCGGCGGGGCCGCCGCGCTGCAGCTGCGCCTGGCGGCGCTGGCCACCGGCACCGTGGCCGCGGTGCGGCTGCTGCCCGACCCCGGCCATCCCACCCACCTGGCCACCGTGCGGCTGGCCGGGCCGCACCGGCCGAGCCCGGCGACCCTCGAGCTGTACGCCGCCATCCCCCGGCGGCACACCAGCCGGGCCCCCTTCGCCGACCGCCCGGTCCCAGACGCGGTCCGTGGGGCGCTGGCCGAGGCGGCGACCCTGGAGGGGGCCCGCCTGCACCTGCTCGACCCCGCGGAGGGACGCCGGGTCCTCGGCCTGGTCGCCGACGCCGACCGGGTGCAGCAGGGCGACCCCCGGTACCGGGCCGAGCTGGCCGCCTGGACGGGGCACAGGCCCGGTCGCTCCGACGGCGTCCCCCCCACCGCCGTCGGGGCGGCCGACGCCTCCGGCCGGGTGCGGGTGCGGGACTTCTCGGGGGACGGGAACCCGCGTCCCGCCGTACGGTTCGAGGCCAACCCGCTGCTGGCCGTCCTGGCCACCACGGCCGACGAGCGGGCCGACTGGCTGCGGGCGGGCGCCGCGCTGGCGCGGGTCCTGCTGACCGCCACCGCGCAGCACCTCGCCACCTCGCTGTTCTCCCAGCCGGTGGAGCTCCCCGAGACGCGATGGCTGCTCCGCGACCCGCGCCGGGCGCTGGAGCACCCGCAGCTGGTGCTCCGGTTCGGCTACGGACCGACGGGAGCACCCACGCCCCGGCGACCCTGGACCGACGTGCTCGACGACTGAGCCCGCGGGAATGAAGGCGTCCCTCTGACCCCACTTGAGGAGTGAAGGACGCCTTCATCCGAAGGGGGCAGGGCGGGGCCAGCCGGGTCAGCCGGTGCGGGAGACCACCACGTCGCAGAGGGTGGCGAGCACGTCCTTGGCCGGCGACTCGGGGAGCGGGTCCAGCACCCGCCGGGCGTCGTCCGCCCACCGCCGCAGGTCGGCCCGGGCCTGGTCGAGCCCGGCGTGGCCGCGGAGCAGCCGCAGCGCCTCGGCGTGTCGGTCGTCGTCGGTGAGCGGCCCGCGGGGCTCGCCGCGCAGCCGCTCGCCGAGCAGCTCACGCAGCCGGGCCGCGGCCCGGTCGGTGCCGCGCAGCGCGTGCAGCACCGGCAGCGTGGTGACCCCCTCGCGCAGGTCGGTCCCCGGGGTCTTGCCCGACTGGGCCGCGTCGCTGGCCAGGTCGAGGATGTCGTCGCTGAGCTGGAAGGCGACCCCGATGCGTTCGCCGTACCGCGTCAGAACCTCGACGTACCGCTCGTCCGCCCCGGAGAGCATGGCCCCGAACCGCCCCGCCGTGGCGATGAGCGAACCGGTCTTGTCCACCACCACGGACAGGTAGTGCTCGACGGGGTCCTCGCCGGCCTGCGGGCCCAGCGTCTCGCGGATCTGGCCGGTGACCAGCCGGGCGAAGGTGCGGGCCTGGATCCGCACGGCCTGCGGCCCCAGGTCGGCGAGGACGTCGGAGGCGCGAGCGAAGAGGAAGTCACCGGTGAGGATGGCGACCGTGTTGCTCCAGCGGGAGTTCGCGCTGGGGGCACCCCGGCGCAGCTGCGCCTCGTCCATCACGTCGTCGTGGTACAGCGTCGCGAGGTGGGTCAGCTCGACCACCACCGCCGCGGGGACCACCCCCGGCGCGTCGGGGTCGCCGAACTGCGCGGCGAGCAGCGTCAGCAGGGGCCGGAACCGCTTGCCGCCGGCCTCTACCAGATGCCGGGATGCCTCGGTCACGAAGGCGTGTTCGCTGGTGACGACGCCGCGGAGCATCTCCTCCACCGCCTGCAGGCCGGCGCGGATGTTCGCCTCCAGCTGCGGGTGCGCGAAGTCGAGGCCGAGGGCCGGTCCGGGCGTCACGTCATCTCCTGCTCACCGGCCACACTCACCGGACGAAGAGGCCGGCCGAGCGGGCCAGGTCGAGGAACTGCTGCGGCAGTACGCCGAGCAGCACGGTCACGCCGACGGCTAGGCCGATCGCGACCGTGGTGAGCACGCTCGGTACGGCGACTGTCGGTCCCTCGGGGAGGGGTTCGGAGAAGAACATCAGCACGATGATGCGGACGTAGAAGAAGGCGGCGATGGCGCTGCTGACGACCCCGACGATGACCAGCGGCCAGGCGCCGCCCCCGACCGCGGCGGTGAAGACGGCGTACTTGCCGCTGAAGCCACTGGTCAGCGGGATGCCGGCGAACGTCAGCAGGAAGAAGGCGAAGACGCCGGCGACCAGCGGGGAGCGCTGTCCCAGCCCGGCGTAGCGGGACAGGTGCGTCGCCTCACCGCCGGCGTCCCGGACGAGGGTGACCACGGCGAAGGCGCCGATCGTCGCGAACCCGTAGGCCAGCAGGTAGAACAGCACCGAGGACAGGCCAGCCTGGGACGTGGCCACCATGCCGGTGAGGACGAACCCAGCGTGGGCGATGGAGGAGTAGGCGAGCATCCGCTTGACGTCGGTCTGCACGATGGCGACGACGGCGCCGAGGAGCATGGTGAGGATGGCCACCGCCCACATCAGCGGTCGCCACTCCCAGCGCAGCCCGCCGAAGGCGACGTAGAAGACGCGCAGCAGGGCGCCGAACGCGGCCACCTTGGTGCCCGCGGCCATCAGGCCGGTGATGGGCGTCGGCGCCCCCTGGTAGACGTCGGGGGTCCAGGCATGGAACGGCACTGCCCCGATCTTGAACAGCAGGCCGACGGCCAGCAGCCCCAGCCCGGTCAGCAGCAGCACCTCCGAGCCTGAGCCGGCACTGACCGCCGAGGCGATGCCGGCGAGGGTCAGGGTGCCGGCGTACCCGTAGAGCAACGCGATGCCGTAGAGCAGGAAGGCCGAGGAGAAGGCGCCGAGCAGGAAGTACTTCAGCGCCGCCTCCTGGGAGAGCAGCCGGCGGCGGCGGGCCAGCCCGCAGAGCAGGTACAGCGGCAGGGACAGCACCTCGAGGGCGACGAACAGGGTCAGCAGGTCGTTGGCCGCCGGGAACAGCAGCATCCCGCCGACGGCGAACATCAGCAGCGGGTACACCTCGGTCTGCTCCAGGCCGGCGGCGGTCGCCGTCCGCTCCTGCGGGCTGCCTGGGGGGGCGGCGGCCTGGGCCACGAAGGCGCCCGCGTCGGTGGCCCGCTCGGCCACCAGCAGGATCCCGGCGAGGGCGAGGGCCAGCACGGTGCCCTGCACGAACAGCGTGGGACCGTCGACCGCCACCGCTCCGACCGCCGCCACCTGGCGGGTGCCGGCGAGGGCGACGACGGCCACGAACGCCGCGAGCGTCCCCAGCAGGGCGAGACCCACCTGCAGGCCGTAGCGGAGCCGGCGCGGCAGGAAGGCCTCGACGAGCACCCCGAGCACGGCCACGCCGAAGACGATGAGCATGGGGGACAGCTGGGCGTACTCGATCTGGGGACCGGTGATGGCGGGGGCGTTCACTTCGCGGTCCCCTCGGCCTGGGTGGGGACGGTCGGCGCCGGATCCTGCACCCGCACGTGCTGCAGCGTCGAGCGGACCGCGGGGTTGACCACGTCGAGGACGGGGGCCGGGAAGAAGCCGAGGACGAGGAGGAACGCCAGCAGCGGGGCCGCCGCCCACACCTCGCGCGGCCGGAGGTCAGGGATCGTCTCGTTGCCCGCCCGCACCGGCCCGGTCATCATCCGCTGGTACATCCAGAGCACGTACACCGCCGCGAGCACGATGCCCAGGGTGGCGAGCACGGCCGCCACCCAGTAGCGGGTGAAGGTGCCGACGAGCACGAGGAACTCGCTGACGAACGTGGACAGGCCGGGCAGCGCCAGCGCGGACAGCCCGCCCACGAGGAACGTGCCGGCGAGCAGCGGGGCGACCCGTTGTACGCCGCCGTAGTCGGCAATGAGCCGCGAGCCACGCCGGGACATGAGGAAGCCCACGACGATGAACAGCAGGCCGGTCGAGAGCCCGTGGTTGACCATGTAGAGCGTCGCTCCCGCCTGGCCCTGGCTGGTCAGCGCGAAGATGCCGAGCACGATGAACCCGAAGTGGGAGATGGACGTGTAGCCCAGCAGCCGTTTCATGTCGGTCTGGCCGATGGCCAGCAGGGCGCCGTACAGGATGCTCACCACGCTGAGCACCACGATCATCGGGGTGAAGTAGCGCGACGCCTCGGGGAAGAGGGTCAGCAGGTAGCGGATCATCCCGAAGGTGCCGACCTTGTCCAGTACGCCGAAGAGCAGCACCGCGGTGCCGGGCGTCGCCTCGGACGCGGCGTCGGGAAGCCAGGTGTGCACCGGCCACAGCGGCGCCTTGATGGCAAAGGCGGCGAAGAAGCCGAGGAACAGCCAGCGCTGCACCGTCGGGTCGAGGGCGAGCTTGCCCTGCAGCTCGCTGAGGAGGAAACCCTGCTCGCCCCCCGGGCCGAGGACGTACAGCGCGATGACCGCGGCCAGCATGAGCAGCCCGCCGGCGAGGCTGTACAGCAGGAACTTGACCGCGGCGTACGACCGCTGCGGGCCGCCGAAGCTGCCGATGAGGAAGTACATCGGCACCAGCATGACCTCGAAGAACACGTAGAACAGGAAGACGTCGGTCGCCGCGAACGCGCCGATCGCCGCGGCCTCGGTGACCAACAGCAGGGCGAAGAACGTCTTCGCCGGGCGGCGGGAGCCGACGGCCTCGTCCCAGGCGGCGAGGATCACCACGGGGGTGAGCACCGCGGTGAGCGCGACGAGCACCAGGGCGATGCCGTCCAGCCCGAGGGCGTAGCTCACCCCGAAGGCGGGGATCCACCGGCGCTGCTCGACGAACTGCACGGCCGGCCCGGCCGGGTCGAAGCGGACCGCCAGGACCACGGTCAGCGCCAGCGCGGCCAGCGAGAACGCCAGCGCCAGCTGCTTGGCCAGCCGCTCGGCGGTCCGCGGCAGCCCGGCGACCACCATCGCACCGACGACGGGGAGCAGACCGAGCGTCGTCAACCAGGGGAACGCGGCGGTCACGAGAACCTCACCAGGAGCAGGGCGCCGAGCAGGAGGATCGCGCCGGCCGACATGGACAGGGCGTAGGAGCGCACGAAGCCGGTCTGCCACCGGCGCAGCCGACCGGCCGTGCCGCCGACGAGGGCGGCCAGCCCGTTCACCGCGCCGTCGATGCCCCGGTTGTCGACGTACACCAGCGACCGGGTCAGGTACTGGCCGGGTCGCATGAAGGCGGCCTCGTTGACCAGGTCGCCGTACAGGTCCTGGCGGGCCGCCCGGGTCAGTACGGACACCTGCTGGGGCGCGGTCCGCGGGACCGGGCGGCGCAGGTACCCGGCGAGGCCGAGGGCCACCCCGGCGAGCACGACCGCCAGCGTGCCGGCGGTGAGGACCCACACCGGCACGGGCAGGGCGCGCTCGTCGGTCCGGCCCACCACCGGCGACAGCCAGCTGGCCCAGCCGTTACCCAGGAAGAGCAGGCCACCGCCGACGACCGACAGGAGCGCCAGCGCCGCCAGGGGCAGCGTCATCACCAGCGGGGACTCGTGCGGGTGTGCACCCTCGTCCCACCGCCGGGGACCGAGGAAGGTCATGGCGATCATCCGGGTCGCGTAGAAGCCGGTGATGCCCGCCCCGAGCAGCGCCGCCAGCCCGTACGCCGGATTCACCCCGAACGCGACCTCGATGATCTTGTCCTTGGAGAAGAACCCGGAGAAGGGCGGGATGCCCATGAGGGCCAGGTAGCCGGCGGCGAAGGACACCGCGGTCACCGGCATCACCCGGGCGAGCCCGCCGAAGCGGCGCATGTCGACCTCGTCGCGCATGCCGTGCATCACCGAGCCGGCCCCGAGGAACATGTTGGCCTTGAAGAAGCCATGGGTGAGCAGGTGCAGGATCGCGAAGGCGTAGCCCGCCGGACCGAGACCGGCGGCCAGCGTCATGTAGCCGATCTGGCTCATCGTGGAGCCGGCGAGCACCTTCTTCATGTCGTCCTTCGCCGACCCGATGACGGCGCCGTAGAGCAGCGTCACCGCGCCGACGACGGCGACGGCCGTGCGCGCCGCTGGGGCACCGTCGAAGACCGGGCCGGACCGGACGACGAGGTAGACGCCGGCGGTGACCATCGTCGCGGCGTGGATCAGGGCGGAGACCGGGGTGGGGCCCTCCATCGCGTCGAGCAGCCAGGACTGCAGCGGCACCTGGGCGGACTTGCCAGCGGCGGCGAGCAGCAGGAGCAGCCCGAGGACGGTCAGCACGGTGGCCCCGGCGCGCCCGGCGCCGCCGAAGACGGCGTCGAACGAGGTACGCCCGAAGGTCGCGAACATCAGCATGATCGCGATCGACAGGCCGACGTCGCCGACCCGGTTGACCACGAACGCCTTCTTCGCCGCGGTCGCGGCGCTCGGCTTGTGGTACCAGAACCCGATGAGCAGGTACGACGCGAGGCCGACGCCCTCCCACCCGACGTACAGGACGAGGTAGTCGTTGCCGAGCACCAGCAGCAGCATCGCCGCGAGGAACAGGTTGAGGTAGCCGAAGAACCGGCGCCGGTCCGGGTCGTGCGCCATGTAACCGATGGAGTAGATGTGGATGAGCGAGCCGACGCCCGTCACAAGCAGCGCGAAGCTGATGGACAGCGGGTCGACGAGGAAACCGACGTCGACCTGGAAGCCTCCGACCGGTATCCAATGGTAGAGCGTCTGGGTCACTGCGCGGGACGCGGCATCCCGACCCACCAGGGCGAAGAACATCGCTGCGGCCAGCACGAAGGCCAGCACGGGGAGTGCGCAGGCGAGCAGGTGGCCCCACCGGTCGGTGCGGCGCCCACCGAGGACCAACACCGCCGCGCCGAGGAGGGGCAGCGCGACCAGCAGCCAGGTGAGCGAGAAGACCCCGGTGACCGGCTGGGCGGCATCGGCCGCCCCGTGGGCGAGGAGGAGATCGGTCATGACGGCCCGTCAGTACTTGAGCAGGTTGGCCTCGTCGACCGAGGCCGATCTGCGGGTCCGGAAGATGGTCACGATGATGGCCAGCCCGACGACGACCTCCGCAGCGGCGACGACCATGACGAAGAAGGCGATCACCTGGCCGTCGAGCGTGCCGTGCAGCCGAGCGAAGGTGACGAAGGCGAGGTTGGTGGCGTTGAGCATCAGCTCGATGCACATGAACACCATGATCGCGTTGCGCCGCGCCAGCACCCCGCCGGCACCGATGGCGAACAGGACGGCGGACAGGGCCAGGTAGGCGTTGGGGCTCACGGCTGCTCCACCTCCTGCCGCGCGGGCTCCCACGGCTTGGGGCGGACGGCGCCCCGGGCCCGCAGCGCCGCCGGCACGGACACCTCGGCCGGCGGGCCGTCGGGCAGCAGGGCCGGGGTGTCCACGGCGTTGTGCCGCGCGTAGGTGCCCGGCGGCGGCAGCGGGCTCGGGTCCGGCCCGCGGAACCGGCGCTGCGCGAGCTCCCGCTGGGTGGCCCGGGCCTCGGTGCGCTCCTGGTGGGCGAGCACCATCGCGGCGAGCGCCGCGGTGATGAGCAGCGCACTGGTGATCTCGAAGGCCCAGACGTACCGGGTGAAGAGCAGCTCGGCGATGCCCTGCACGTTGCCCGCGGCGGCCGGCCCGGTGGCTCCGGACAGCCCGGTCACTGGGCCGAGCGCGGCCCGACCCAACGGCACGGCGAGCAGCAGCGCCAGGCCCAGCGCGGCGAGCACGGCCCCCACCCGCTGTCCACGGATCGTCTCGACGAGGGAGTCCGAGGCGTCGACGCCGACCAGCATGACGACGAAGAGGAACAGCATGATGACCGCGCCGGCGTACACCACGATCTGTACGACGCCGAGGAACGGGGCCTGCTGGTTGATGTACAGGAACGCCAGCATGATCATCGACAGGGCCATCCAGATGACCGAGTGCACGGCCCTGCGGGACAGCACCATGCCCAGCGCGCCGAGGACGGCGAGCGGGGCCAGCACCCAGAAGACGACGGCGCTCACCGGTGCGGCTCCCGCTCCGCCGCGTCCTCCGACGGGTGGGTGAGCTCACCAAAACCGGTGACGTGGCCCCGGTAGTAGTCCTTCTCGGTCGCGCCCTGCGGCATCGGGTGCGGTGGGGCCACCATGCCCTCCAGCAGCGGGGCCAGCAGGTCCTCCTTCTCGAAGATGAGGTCGGCCCGGTTGTCGTCGGCCAGCTCGTAGACGTTGGACATGGTCAGGGCCCGGGTCGGGCAGGCCTCGATGCACAGGCCGCAGAAGATGCAGCGCAGGTAGTTGATCTGGTAGACGCGCCCGTACCGCTCCCCCGGGGAGTAGCGCTCCTCCTCGGTGTTGTCCGCACCCTCGACGTAGATGGCGTCCGCCGGGCAGGCCCAGGCGCACAGCTCGCAGCCGACGCACTTCTCCAGGCCGTCCGGGTGCCGGTTGAGCACGTGCCGCCCGTGGTAGCGCGGCGCGACCGGCCGCTTCTCCTCCGGGTAGAGCTCGGTGTTGACCTTCTTGAACATCGTGGCGAAGGTGACACCGAACCCCTTGATGGGGTTGAGGAAGTCAAGCACGTTCGTCCTCCTGCTCGGCCCCGACGACCGTGGCCGGGGCGGTCAGCGCGGGGACCTGCTGACCGGGCAACGGGGGCACCGGGTAGCCGCCCGCCATCGGGTCCCAGGTGGCCGGCCAGGCGGGCTCGGGCTCGGGGGGCTCCCCGCGGCCCCGGCCGGTCACCAGGTCGTACGCGATGCTGCCGAGGAGCAGCAGCACGATGACCGCGGCGCCCACGCCGAGCAGGGTGCGGACGTCGTACCCGGCGTTGGTCAGCGCGCGGACCGTGGCCACCAGCAGCACCCAGGCCAGCGACCCGGGAATGAGCACCTTCCACCCCAGCCGCATGAACTGGTCGTAGCGCAGCCGCGGCAGGGTTCCCCGCAGCCAGACGAACACGAAGATCAGCAGCAGCACCTTGGCGACGAACCACAGCAGCGGCCACCACCCGGCGGACGCCCCGGACCACAGCGAGATGGGCCACACCGGGCGCCAGCCGCCGAGGAACAGCGTGGTGGCCAGCGCCGAGACGGTGACCATGTTGATGTACTCGGCCAGGAAGAACAGGGCGAACTTGAGCGAGGAGTACTCGGTGTGGAAGCCGCCGACCAGCTCCCCCTCCGCCTCGGGCAGGTCGAAGGGCGCCCGGTTGGTCTCGCCGACCATCGCCACCAGGTAGATGACGAAGGAGGGCAGCGCGGTCACCGCGAACCACAGCTTCGCCTGCGCGGTGACGATCTGGGAGGTGGACATCGACCCGGCGTAGAGGAACACGGCGACGAAGGACAGCGCCATCGCCACCTCGTAGCTGATCATCTGGGCCGAGGAGCGAAGCCCGCCCAGCAGCGGGTAGGTCGACCCGCTGGCCCAGCCGGCAAGCACGATGCCGTAGATGCCGACCGACGCGACGGCGAGGACGTACAGGACGGCGACCGGCAGGTCGGTGATCTGCAGCGGGGTGCGGTGCCCGAAGATGGACACCTCCGGCCCGAACGGGATGACCGCGATGGACAGGAACGCCGGCACCGTCGACACCAGCGGGGCCAGTACGAACACCGCCTTGTCGGCGGCCTTCGGGACGATGTCCTCCTTCAGGGCGAGCTTGACGCCGTCGGCGAGGCTCTGCAGCAGGCCGAAGGGGCCGACCCGGTTCGGGCCCAGCCGCATCTGCATGCGCGCCACCACCCGGCGCTCGAACCAGATGTTGAACAGGGTGAGGACGACGAGGAAGGCGAAGGCCGCGACGACCTTCAGCAGGATGAGCCACCACGGGTCACGGCCGAAGGCGGACAGGTCCGCGGCGGCGAGCACCGCGGGTGCCGCGCTCACGAGCCACCCCCGACGGTGAGGGTGACGACGTCGCCGGCGAGCGCGCCCAGGTCGCGGCGCACCGCCGAGCCGGCCGAGTTCGTGGGCAGCCACACCACCCGGTCGGGCATCGGGGTGACCTCGACCGGGAGCACCACCGCTCCCCGCCCGGTGCGCACCGTGACCGGTTCGCCGGCGGCCACCCCGACCTCGGCGGCGGTCGCCGCGGAGAGCCGGGCCACCGCCCGGCGGGCGGTGCCGGCCAGGTGCGGCTCACCGTCCTGCAGCCGTCCCCGGTCCAGCAGCATCGGCCAGGTGGCCAGCACGGCCTGGCCGGCCTCGGGTGCGGGCACCGGCGCGGCCGGGACCTGCGGGGCCGGGGCCCGGGTCCCCTGCCACGGCGGCAGCCCGGCGTACTCGCGGTGCGCCGCCGCCGTGTCGGGCAGCCCCAGGTGCACGTCCATCGCGTCGGCCAGCACGTCGAGCACCCGGCCGTCGGGCATCAGCCCGGTCCAGCCGGTGTCGGTGAGGGCCTGCTGGAACGGCCGCTCCCGGCCCTCCCAGTCCACGAAGGTGCCCGACTTCTCCGCGACGGGGACCACCGGGAAGACGACGTCGGCCAGCTCGGTCACCGCGGAGCGGCGCAGCTCGAGGCTGACGACGAAGGGTGCGGCGGCCAGCGCCGCCAGCGCCGCCGGCGGGTCGGGCAGGTCGTAGGGGTCCACGCCGGCCACGACGAGGGCGTCCAGCTCGCCGGCCGCGGCGGCCGCCAGGATCCCGGTGCCGTCCCGGCCAGGGGCCTCGGGCAGCGACGCCACGCTCCAGGCTCGGGCCACCTCCTGGCGGGCCGCCGGGTCGGTCACCGGCCGCCCCCCCGGCAGCAGGTTGGGCAGCGCCCCCGCCTCGACCGCGCCCCGGTCGCCGGCCCGGCGGGGCACCCAGCCCAGGGCCGCCCCCGTGGCGGCGGCCAGCCGGCTGGCGGCGGACAGCCCACCGGGCACGGTGGCCAGCCGCTCCCCGA
>JBMOMH010000390.1:0-20793 GCA_049323135.1 Actinomycetota bacterium | reverse complement strand
GCACCCCGCGCCGGCGCAGCCCGAAGGCGACGTGCTCGAAGACGTCCAGGTGGGGGAAGAGGGCGTAGCTCTGGAACACCGTGTTGACCGGGCGGCGGTACGGCCGGCGCCGGCTGATGTCCTCGGCCCCCAGCAGGACCTGCCCGGCGGTCGGCTCCTCCAGCCCGGCAACCATGCGCAGCGTCGTGGTCTTCCCGCACCCGGAGGGTCCGAGCAGGGCGAAGAAGGACCCCTGCGGGACGGTGAGGGTCAGGTCGTCGACGGCGACCACCGAACCGAACCGCTTGGTGACGGAGACCAGGCGCAGGTCCTGGCCGGCGGGGCGTTCGGTCATCGTCGGCCGCATCGTCGGTTCAGGCTCCCACCAGCTTCTGGTACTCCCCTTCGTACTGCTTCTCCTCGGCCTCGGTGAGGTTGGCGAAGATGTGGGTCTTCGACAGCGTCGCGTCGGTCGGGAAGATCAGCTCGTTGGTGGCCAGCTGGGCGTCGATCTTGGCCATCTCCTGCTGGGCGCCCTGCACCGGGCAGATGTAGTTGACCGCGGCCGCCAGCTGCGCGGCGACCTTCGGGTCGTAGTAGAAGTTGATCCACTTCTCAGCGTTGATCTTGTGCTGCGCCTTGTTGGGGATCATCATGTTGTCCGACCACAGCATCAGGCCGGCGTCGGGCGTGACGAAGAAGATGTCGGGGTTGTCGACCTGCAGCTGGATGATGTCTCCGGACCAGGCCGTGGCCGCGGCGATGTTGCCCTTGGCCAGGTCCTGGGCGTACTCGTTACCGGTGAACTTGCGGACCTGCCCGGAGTCCACGGCCTTCTGCACCACCGCGACAGCCGCGGAGAACTCCGCCGCGGTGAACTTGGCCGGATCCTTGCCCATGTCCAGCAGCACCAGCCCCATCGTGTCGCGCATCTCCGACAGCAGCGTCACCTTGCCCTTGAGGTCGGGCCTGGTGAGCAGCTCGGTCATCGTGCGCACCTCCCCGGTCACCTTCTTGTTGTAGGCGATGCCGGTGAGGCCGGACTGCCAGGGCGCCGTGCGGTCCCGCTTCGGGTCGAACCCCGGGCTGGCCAGGGCCGAGCGCAGGTTCTTCGGGAAGTTCGGCAGGTTCGCCTTGTCGAAGGCCTGCACCCAGCCGAGCCGGATCATCCGGGCGGCCATCCAGTCAGTGAGCACGAACAGGTCCCGGCCGGTGTCCTGACCGGCGGCCAGCTGGTTGCGCACCTTGCCGAAGAACTCGTTGTTGTCGTTGACGTCCTCGGTGTAGGTCACCTTGACGCCGGTGGCCGCCTCGAAGGCGTTGATCGTGGGGTGCTTGTTCTTGTCCTTGCTGTCGACGTCAATGTAGAGCGGCCAGTTGGACACGTTGAGGGTCTTGTCGATGGTCGAGCGGTCGGTGGCCGCGGTCTGCTGCGCCGTGGTCTTCGTCGCGGCCTTGGTGCCGCAGGCGGCCAGCAGGCCACCGGTGGCCGCCGCCGCGCCGCCGTACCCCATCACCCGGAGCAGGTCACGTCGGCTGAGCAGGTTCAGCCCCGTGGGGCGGGGCCGGGCCCCGCGGGGGAGGTCATCACGGTCGCTCATCGCTGGTCCTCCTGGACAAGGGGCGGCCACCTCGGCACGGGTTCGGGTGACGCGCCCGGTGGTCCCCCTGGCCGGCCCGTGGCGTCGTGGGCTGTTGTGCCGCGATCCTGGCAGAGACGGGCCCCCACGACAAGGGATTCCGCAGAGGTTTAGCCGATTCGCAACCGAATCACTTGCCAGGAGGGGACCGGGCACGCCAGGATCGGGCCGTGGCCAGCAAGGACCGCAGCGCGGGGACGCCCTTGGACGACGTGTCCAAGGCGATCATCGAGCAGCTGCAGGAGGACGGGCGGCGCCCGTACGCGACCATCGGGCGGGCCGTCGGCCTGTCCGAGGCCGCCGTACGCCAGCGGGTGGCCCGGCTCATCGAGGCCGGGGTGATGCAGATCGTCGCGGTGACCGACCCGCTGCAGGTGGGCTTCCCCCGCCAGGCGATGATCGGGATCCGGGCCGAGGGGGACGTCGAGGAGGTGGCGACGAAGCTGGAGGCCATGCCCGAGGTGGACTACCTGGTGATCACCGCGGGCAGCTTCGACGTGCTCGCCGAGGTCGTCTGCGAGGACGACGACCACCTGCTGGAGCTGGTCAACCGGCGGATCCGGAGCATCCCCGGGGTCCGCAGCACCGAGACCTTCGTCTACCTGAAGCTGCGCAAGCAGCTCTACAACTGGGGCACCCGATGACAACCACGCCGCAGCATGCCGCCGAACCGGGCCGGGAGAGCCTCGCCGAGCGGGCCAGGGACCACCTGTGGCTGCACTTCTCCCGGCACTCCACCTACGAGCAGGGCGGGCAGGTGCCGGTCATCGTCCGCGGGGACGGCGCCTACGTCTGGGACGAGCGGGGCCGCCGCTACCTCGACGGGCTGGCCGGGCTCTTCGTCGTACAGGTGGGCCACGGCCGGACCGAGCTCGCCGAGGCCGCGGCGAAGCAGGCCGCCGAGCTGGCCTTCTTCCCGCTGTGGTCCTACGCCCACCCCAAGGCGGTCGAGCTGGCCGAGCGCCTGGCCACGCTGGCCCCCGGGGATCTGAACCGGGTGTTCTTCACCACCGGTGGCGGGGAAGCGGTGGAGACGGCCTGGAAGCTGGCCAAGCAGTACTTCAAGCTGGTCGGCAAGCCGCTGAAGCACAAGGTGATCAGCCGGTCCATCGCCTACCACGGCACGCCGCAGGGCGCCCTGTCGATCACCGGCATCCCCGACGCCAAGAAGTACTTCGAGCCCCTGGTACCCGGGGCGCACAAGGTGCCCAACACGAACTTCTACCGGGCCCCCGAGCACGGCGACGACCTCGTCGCCTTCGGCCGCTGGGCCGCCGACCAGATCGCCCTGGCCATCGAGATGGAGGGCCCGGACACGGTGGCGGCGGTGTTCCTGGAGCCGGTGCAGAACTCGGGGGGCTGCTTCCCGCCGCCGCCCGGCTACTTCGCCCGGGTCCGGGAGATCTGCGACGCGTACGACGTGCTGCTGGTCAGCGACGAGGTCATCTGCGCCTTCGGCCGGCTCGGGGAGACCTTCGCCTGCAGCCGCTACGACTACCTCCCCGACATCGTCACCTGCGCCAAGGGGCTCACCTCCGGCTACTCCCCCATCGGCGCCATGATCGCCACGGACCGGCTCTTCGAGCCGTTCCGGCACGGGCGGACCAGCTTCCCGCACGGCTACACCTTCGGCGGCCACCCGGTCTCCGCGGCCGTGGCGCTGGCCAACCTGGACATCTTCGAGCGGGAGAAGCTCAACGAGCACGTCCGCGACACCGAGGAGGCGTTCCGGACCACCCTGGAGCGTCTCTACGACCTGCCGATCGTGGGCGACGTGCGCGGTGACGGCTACTTCTACGGCATCGAGCTGGTCAAGGACAAGGCGACGCGGGAGACCTTCGACGAGGAGGAGTCCGAGCGGCTGCTGCGCGGCTTCCTGTCCAAGGCGCTGTTCGAGGCCGGCCTGTACTGCCGGGCCGACGACCGCGGTGACCCCGTCGTCCAGCTGGCCCCGCCGCTGATCTGCGACCAGAGCCACTTCGACGAGATGGAGCAGATCCTGCGGTCGGTGCTCACCGAGGCGTGGACCCGCTTCTAGCGGGGTCCGGCGGCATGGACCCGCTGCTAGCGGGGTCCGGCGGCATGGACCCGCTGCTAGGAACCGACGGCCGGCCCGGCGCCCGGGCGGTGTCCCTGTGGTGGGACGACCTACCCCGCCCAGTGGTGCCCCGACCGCCCCCGGCCGGGGACCTCGACGTGGACGTGGCGGTCGTCGGCGCCGGCTTCACCGGCCTGTGGACGGCGTACTACCTGCGCCGGGCCGACCCGAGCCTGCGGGTGGCGGTGCTCGAGGCCGAGGTCGCCGGGTACGGCGCCTCCGGCCGCAACGGCGGCTGGTGCTCGGCCCTGTTCCCCGCCCCGGCCGCACGGCTGGCCCGGCTGGGCGGCCGGGACGGGGCGGTGCGCCTGCTGCGCGCCCTGCAGGAGACGGTCGACGAGGTGGGCCGGGTGGCCGCGGCCGAGGGCATCGACGCCGGCTTCGCCAAGGGCGGCACCGTGGCGCTGGCCCGTACGCCGGCGCAGGTGGCCCGCGCCCGAGCCGAGGTGGCCGAGGCGCGGGGCTGGGGCTTCGGTGCGGCGGACCTGCGCTGGCTGGACGCCGCGGAGGCGCGGGACATGCTGGCCGCCCGCGGCCTGCTGGGGGCGACGTACACCCCCCACTGCGCCCGGGTACACCCGGCGCGGCTGGTCCGCGGCCTGGCCGACGCGGTGGTCCGGGCCGGGGCGGCGCTGTACGAGGGCACCCGGGTATGCGCCGTCGCCCCGGGCCGGCTGCGCACGGCGTACGGGACGGTGCGGGCGGCGTACGTGGTCCGAGCCACCGAGGGCTACACGGCCGGCCTGCCGGGGCTGCGCCGGGCCGTCGCCCCGCTGTACTCGCTCATGGTGGCCACGGCGCCGCTGGACCCGGCGACGTGGGACCGGCTGGGCCTGCGCCGGGCCGAGACGTTCACCGACCACCGCCGCCTCGTCGTGTACGGCCAGCGCACGGCCGACGGCCGGGTCGCCTTCGGTGGACGCGGGGCGCCGTACCACTTCGGCTCCCAGGTGCGGCCGGACTACGACCGGGACCCCCGCGTCTTCGCCGCGCTGCGCGTCGCCCTGCACGACCTGCTGCCCGAGGTCTCCGGGGTGCCGCTGACCCACGCTTGGGGTGGGCCGCTGGGGGTGGCCCGGGACTGGACCGCCTCGGTTGGGCTGGACCGGGCCACCGGCCTGGCCTGGGCGGGCGGGTACGTCGGGGACGGGGTGGGCACGGCGAACCTGGCTGGGCGCACCCTCACCGACCTGGTCCTCGGCCGGGACACCGACCTGCGCCGGCTGCCCTGGGTGGGGCACCGCTCGCCCCGCTGGGAGCCGGAGCCGCTGCGCTGGCTGGGGATCAACGCGGCCCTGCGGCTGACTGCGTCGGCGGACGCCGCGGAGGCCCGCACCGGGCGCCCCACCCGCCGGGCCGCCCTGGTGGACCGGCTGCTCGGGCGCTGAGTCCGTCCGCTGGGCCCGTCCGCTGGGCGGGTCAGCCCGGCGGCGGGGCGAGCAGCGGGGCGACCGCGTCGAGCACCGCCGGGTCCTCGATGGTGGAGGGCACCGGCTCGGACCGGCCCTCGGCGAGGGCCCGCATGGAGCGACGGAGGATCTTGCCTGATCGGGTCTTGGGCAGGGCGGGGACCAGGTCCACCTGGCGCAGCGCGGCGACCGGCCCGATCTCCTCCCGGACCCGCCCGACCAGCTCCTCGCGCAGCGTGTCAGGGTCCACCGTCAACCCCGCCTTGAGCACCACCAGCGCCCGCGGTACCTGCCCCTTCAGCTCGTCGTGGACGCCGATCACCGCGCACTCGGCGACCGCGGGGTGCCCGGCGAGGACCGCCTCCATCGCCCCGGTCGACAGCCGATGGCCGGCGACGTTGATGACGTCGTCGGTGCGGCCCATGACGAACAGGTAGCCGTCCTCGTCGAAGTAGCCGCCGTCCCCCGTGAGGTAGCAGCCCTCGTACGCCGACAGGTAGGACGCGACGTAGCGGTCATCGTCGCCCCACAAGGTCGGCAGCGTGCCCGGCGGCAGCGGCAGCCGCAGCACGATCGCCCCCTCGGTGCCGGCCGGCACGGACCGGCCCCGCTCGTCCAGGACCGCGACGTCGTACCCGGGCATCGGCACGCTGGGCGAGCCGGGCTTGAGCGGCAGCGGCTCGAGACCCCGGGGGCTGGCGGCGATCGGCCAGCCGGTCTCGGTCTGCCACCAGTTGTCCACCACCGGGATGCCCAGGCGTTCCCCCGCCCAGTGGTAGGTGTCCGGGTCGAGCCGCTCGCCGGCGAGGAACAGGGTGCGCAGGCTGCGCACGTCGTAGCGGCGCAGGTGCTCCCCGTCCGGGTCCTCCTTCTTGATGGCCCGCAGCGCGGTCGGCGCGGCGAACAGCCCCCGGACGCCGTGCTCGGCCACCACCCGCCAGAACGCGCCAGCGTCGGGGGTGCCCACCGGCTTGCCCTCGTACAGCACGGTGGTCGCCCCCAGCAGCAGGGGGGCGTAGACGATGTAGGAGTGGCCGACGACCCAGCCGACGTCCGAGGCCGCCCACCAGGTCTCCCCCGGCGCCAGGTCGAAGATGGCGCGCATGCTCCACAGCAGCGCCACCGCGTGCCCGCCGTTGTCGCGCACGATGCCCTTCGGCTTGCCGGTGGTGCCGCTGGTGTAGAGCACGTAGAGGGGGTCGGTGGCGGCGACCGGCACGCAGTCCACCGGCTCGGCCGCGGCCATCGCCTCGTCCCAGTCGAGGTCACGGCCCGGGCGCAGCGGGGTGCGCACCGGGGCCCGCTGCAGCACGACGCAGCGGGCCGGGGCGTGGTGGGCCAGCTCGAGGGCCCGCTCGACCAGCGGGCCGTACGGGACGACCCGGCTGGGCTCGATGCCGCAGGACGCGGTGACCAGGACGGTGGGGCGGGCGTCGTCGATGCGCAGGGCCAGCTCGTGGGCGGCGAAGCCGCCGAACACCACCGAGTGCACCGCGCCGATCCGGGCGCAGGCGAGCATGGTGACCACCGCCTGGGGGACCATCGGCAGGTACACCACCACCCGGTCGCCGGGACCCACGCCGAGGCGACGCAGCAGCCCGGCGCACCGGGCCACCTGGTCGAGCAGCTCGCGGTAGGTGAGCTGGGCCTGCGTCCCGGTCACCGGGCTGTCGTAGACCAGCGCCGGCGAGTCCCCGCGCCCCCCGGCGACGTGGCGGTCCAGGGCGTTGTGGCAGGTGTTGAGCCGGCCCCCCGCGAACCAGCGGTAGAAGGGAGGCCGGCTGCGGTCCAGCACTCGGTCCCAGCGCCGCTCCCACGTCACCGCCTCGGCCGCCTCGGCCCAGAAGCCCTCGGGGTCGGCGAGGCTGCGCTGGTAGGTCTCCCGGTAGTCGCCCATGGCCCGCATCCTGCCCCAGCGACCGCGGTCGTAGCACCTGGGGGCGGGTGCCACGGCGTGCTCAGCCGGGGGCGGCGGCGCTCCCCGCCAGCTGCCCGCACGCCCCGGCGATCTCCCGGCCGCGGGTGTCCCGCACGGTCACCGGGACCCCGGCGGCGGCCACCCGGCGCTGGAACTCCCGGGCCGCGGCCGGCCGGGACGCGGTCCACACCGAGCCGGGCGTGGGGTTGAGCGGGATCAGGTTGACGTGGGCGAGCCGGCCCCGCAGCAGCCCGGCCAGCCGGTCCGCCCGCCAGGCCTGGTCGTTGACGTCGCGGATGAGGGCGTACTCCACCGACACCCGCCGGCCGGTGCGCCCGGCGTACCCCCAGGCCGCGTCGAGCACCTCGGCCACCGGCCACCGGGTGTTGACCGGCACGAGGGTGTCGCGCAGCTCGTCGTCGGGCGCGTGCAGGGAGACCGCGAGGGTCACCGGGAGATCCGCCCCGGCCAGGTCCTCGATCCGCGGGACCAGGCCCACCGTGGAGACGGTGATGCCGCGGGGGGACAGGCCCAGTCCCACGGGCTGCGGCGTGGTCAGCCGGTGCAGCGCGCCGAGCAGTGCCCGGTAGTTGGCCAGCGGCTCCCCCATGCCCATGAAGACCACGTTGCCGACCCGGCCGGGACCCCCGGGGATCTCCCCCCGCGCCAGCGCCCGGGCGCCGGCGACGACCTGCTCGACGATCTCGCCGGTGGACAGGTTGCGGGTCAGCCCGGCCTGCCCGGTAGCACAGAAGGGGCAGCCCATGCCGCAGCCGGCCTGGCTGGACACGCAGAGGGTCACCCGCCGCGGGTACCGCATGAGCACGCTCTCCACGAGGGCGCCGTCGTCCAGCCGCCACACGGTCTTGCGGGTCGTCCCGCCGTCGCAGGCGACGTGCCGGACCGGGGTGAGCAGCGGCGGCAGCAGGGCCGCCGCCAGCCGGTCGCGGACCCGCCCCGGGACATCGGTCATCTCCGCCGGGTCGGCGGTCAGCCGGCCGTAGTAGTGGTGGGCCAGCTGTCGGGCCCGGAAGGCCGGCTCCCCCAGCTGGTCCACCGCCGCGCGCAGCTCCGCCGGGTCCAGGTCGGCCAGGTGCCGGGGGGGTCGGGGGGTACGCCGGCCCGCCGGCGCGAGCCCCAGGGGCAGGACCGGACTACGCGGGTCGGGCACGGACATCACCGTCCAGTGTGACAGGCCGCCCGGGCCGGGTGCGCCGGCCGCGACCGCCCTTTAGCGGGGGCCGGGGACGAGCAGGCTCAGCAGCGCCCAGGCCACGGGTGCGGTGGCAACCAGGGAGTCCAGCCGGTCCATCAGGCCCCCGTGTCCGGGCAGCAGGGAGCCCATGTCCTTCACCCCCAGGTCCCGCTTGAGCAGGGACTCGCCCAGGTCGCCCAGGGTGGCGGACCCGGCCGCGGCCAGCCCCAGCAGGACGCCGACCCACGCCGGCGCGTGCAGCAGCAGCGCCACGACCAGGGCACCGCCGACGGCGGAGAACAGCGCCGAACCGGCGAAGCCCTCCCACGTCTTCTTCGGGCTCACCGTGGGCGCCATCGGGTGCCGTCCGATCAGCACGCCCACGGCGTAGCCCCCCACGTCGCTGCACACGGTGACCAGGACGAACGCGACGATGCGGTCGGCCCCGTCGGGCGTCCGCAGCAGGAGCATGGCGAAGCCGGCGAGGAACGGCACGTACAGGGTGAGGAAGGCCCCGCCGGTAACGTCGCGGACGTAGCCGGCCGGGCCCTCGGGCAGCCGCCAGACGAGCACGGCCAGCACGGTCAGGAAGGCCGCGAGCAGCAGCGCGTCCGGCCCGCCGGCGTACGCCGCCCCGAGCATCGCGACGGTGCCGAGCACCACTGGCGGCATCGGGACCCGGACGCCGCGGGCGCCCAGCGCGTTGGCCAGCTCCCAGCCGGCCAGCAGCACGGCGGCCAGGGCCAGCCCGACGAAGGCCACCTTCACGACGTAGAGGGAGAGCAGGATCAGCGCGCCGAGCGCCAGCCCCACGGCGACCGCGGCAGCCAAGTTCCGGCCGGCCCGCGGCGGGGCCGCGGTGCGGCGCCGGCGCCCGGGCCGCTCCGGGGGCGGGGACGGGAGGTCCACGGTCGCCCGCCGTCAGACCTCGAGCAGCTCGGCTTCCTTGTGCTTGAGGACGTCGTCGACGGCGGCCACGTAGCGGTGGGTGACCTTCTCCAACTCCTTCTCCGCCCGCGCCACCTCGTCCTCGCCGGCCTCGCCGTCCCGGGCGATCCGGTCGAGCTCCTCCTTGGCGTGCCGCCGCACGTTGCGGATGGCCACCCGGGCCTCCTCCGCCTTGTGCCGGGCCAGCCGGATGTACTCCCTGCGCCGCTCCTCGGTCAGCTGCGGGAACACGACCCGCAGCACGGTGCCGTCGTTGGCGGGGTTGACCCCGAGGTCGGAGTCGCGGATGGCCTTCTCCAGCGCGGACAGGGTGCCCTTGTCGTAGGGGGTCACCGTCACCATGCGCGCGTCGGCGACGTGGAACGACGCGAGCTGGTTCAGCGGGGTGGGTGACCCGTAGTAGTCCACGAGGACCTTGTTGAACATCGACGGGTGGGCCCGACCGGTGCGGATGGTGGCCAGGTCCTCACGGGCGACCACGACGGCCTTGTCCATCTTCTCCTCGGCCTCGAGCAGTGCGTCGTCGATGCTCACGTGCCCACTCCCGTCGTCCTCGCGCGCGGTCTCACGCGTCGGCGGTCACCAGCGTCCCGATCTTCTCACCCCGGACGACACGGGCGATGTTGCCGTCCTCCAGCAGGTTGAACACCACGATGGGCAGCCGGTTGTCCATGCACAGGCTGAACGCGGTCGCGTCGGCGACCCGCAGGCCCCGGCGCAGCGCCTCGGCGAAGCTGATCCGATCGAACTTGACCGCATCCGGGTTGGTCTTGGGGTCACTGTCGTAGACACCGTCCACCCCCTTGGCCATGAGCACCACCTGGGCGCCGATCTCCAGCGCCCGCTGCGCCGCGGTGGTGTCCGTGGAGAAGTAGGGGATGCCCGCACCGGCCCCGAAGATGACGACCCGCCCCTTCTCCAGGTGCCGGATCGCCTTGCGGGGGATGTACGGCTCGGCGATCTGTCCCATGGTGATCGCCGTCTGCACCCGGGTCTCCACGCCCAGCTGCTCCAGGAAGTCCTGCAGCGCCAGGCAGTTCATCACCGTGCCGAGCATGCCGACGTAGTCGGCCCGGGCGCGGTCCATGCCGTGCTCGGACAGCTCGCGGCCCCGGAAGAAGTTGCCCCCGCCGACGACGACGGCGACCTGCACGCCGCCGCGGACCACCTCGGCGACCTGCCGGGCGATGTCCCGGACGACGACGGGGTCGACGCCGAGCCGGCCACCGCCGAAGACCTCACCGGAGAGCTTGAGGACCACCCGCTGGTAGGCCACCGGTTCACCGCTGCCGGGGCCCGGTCCCCCCGGCGCGCCGGCCCGGGCGCTGCTGGCTGCCTCCACGGCGTCGCGCTCCTCCCTGCCCTGGTTCCGGCCCCGACCCCGCGACCCGACCCGACCCGCGGCCCGGTGCGGACCGACGCCCCTGCCCGAGTCTGCCCTAGACCTGCCCGACCTCGAAGCGGACGAAGCGACGCACCTGCACCCCGGCCTCGTCGAGCAGCTGCCGCACGGTCCGCTTGCTGTCCTGCACGGAGGCCTGCTCGAGCAGGACCACGTCCTTGAGGAAACCAGCCACCCGGCCTTCTACGATCTTGGGCAGGGCCTGCTCCGGCTTGCCCTCCTCGCGGGCGGTGGCCTCGGCGATCCGCCGCTCGTTGTCGAGCACCTCCGCGGGCACCTCCTCGCGGCGCACGTACAGCGGGCGCATCGCGGCCACCTGCATCGCCGCCGCGCGGGCGGCCGCCAGGTCCTCACCCTCGAACTCGACGAGCACCCCGACCTGGGGGGGCAGGTCCGGGTTGCGGCGGTGCAGGTAGGTCGCCACCGGGGACTCCAGCACCGCACAGCGGCGCAGCTCGAGCTTCTCCCCGACCATCGCCGCGACCGCGTCGATGTTGTCCTGCACGGTGCGTCCGTCGGCCAGGGTCTGGCCGAGGAGGGTCGGCAGGTCCGCCGGGTGGGTGGCCGCCGCGTGGGCGACGATGTCGGCGGCCAGCTGCTGGAACTGCTCGTTCTTGGCGACGAAGTCGGTCTCGCAGTTCAGCTCGATCATCGCGCCCTCGGCAGCGGCGACCAGACCGTTGCTGGCGGTGCGCTCGGCGCCCCGCTTGGCGGCCTTGGTCGCCCCCTTGATCCGGAGGATCTCGACCGCCTTGTCGAGGTCACCCCCCGCCTCCTCCAGCGCCTTCTTGCAGTCCATCATCCCGGCGCCGGTGAGCTCCCGGAGGTGCTTGACGTCTGCGGCGGTGACGTTGGCCATGCGGCTCGGTCCCTACTTCCTGCTCTGGTTGTCCGGTGGTGGGTCCGGTGGTGGGTCCGGCGGGCGGGCCCAGGCGGAGGCTCAGCCTGGCCCAGCCGGGTGCAGCCGGGTTCAGCCGCGCTCGGCCGCCTCGGTAGTGCCGTCGCCGGTGGCCTGCTCTTCGCCGTACGCCGGCGTCTCGGCGTACGGCGACCCCTCGCCGGCGCCGTCCGCGGCGGGGGCGGCGGGCTGGCCGGCCAGCAGCTCGCGCTCCCAGTCCGGCAGCGGCTCGTCGACCCCCAGCTCGGCGCCCGCGCCGGCGGCGTCACCCCTCAGGGCCCCGACCCGCGCCATCAGGCCCTCGGCGACCGCGTCGGCCACCACCCGGGTGAGCAGGGTGACGCTACGGATCGCGTCGTCGTTGCCGGGGATCGGGAAGTCCACCTCGTCGGGGTCACAGTTGGTGTCCAGGATCGCCACCACCGGGATACCCAGCTTCTGGGCCTCGCCGACGGCGATGTGCTCCTTCTTGGTGTCCACCACCCAGACCGCGCTGGGCACCCGCTGCATGTCCCGGATGCCACCGAGGGTGCGCTCGAGCTTCTCCTTCTCCCGCTGCAGGACCAGCAGTTCCTTCTTCGTCATGCCCGAACCGGGCACGTCGGAGAAGTCGATCTCCTCAAGCTCCTTCAGCCGCTGCAGCCGCTTGTGCACGGTGCCGAAGTTGGTGAGCATGCCGCCCAGCCAGCGCTGGTTCACGTACGGCATGCCGACCCGGGTGGCCTGCTCGGCGATGGCCTCCTGGGCCTGCTTCTTGGTGCCGACGAAGAGGATCGAGCCTCCGTGGGCGACCGTCTCCCGGATGAACTCGTAGGCCCGGTCGATGTAGGACAGCGACTGCTGCAGGTCGATGATGTAGATGCCGTTGCGCTCGGTGAAGATGAACCGCTTCATCTTCGGGTTCCACCGGCGGGTCTGGTGGCCGAAGTGGACGCCGCTCTCGAGCAGCTGCTTCATGGTGACGACGGCCATCGCCGCACCCTCCTTCCGGCGCCGAGCCGGCCGCTGAGGACCGTTGGGCACCGCTCCCGGTTTCGTGCCGGCCGGCCGGCCGGCACGCCTGGCGCCCCCGGAGGCCCGACACCGCGGTGGGACCGCGGACCGAGACGGGCCGCCCCCGGACGGGGTCCGGTCGGCGGGGCGCGCGAAGTCGACCCGAGCAACCCGGGTCGCCTGGGCGAGTGTACGGGAGGAGGGCTGACCCCAACCACCCGGCCGGCCACCGACCGACGTCCACAGCCACCCGGTCGGGCGACGGCTGTCCACCGGAGCGCTCCCGCCCCCGCCCGGCGGCCAGGCGCGGCGGCAGGCTCGGACCCATGACGAGCACCGTCACCCTCGCGGCGCTCCTGGCCGGCCTGGCCGGCCTGGGTGGCCTGGCCGGCCTGGGTGGCCTAGGTGGGCTGGCCGGGCCCAGTGAGCTGGCCGGGCCGGGTCGGCTGGCGGGGCCGGCCGTGCCCGCCGGACCCCACGGTGACCCGCCCGCCGGCACCACCGGACCCCCGCGCACGGCGCCCGCCCAGGTCCGCCTCCCGGGGGAGCGGGACCCCGGGGCGTGGCGGCCTCCGCTGGACGGTCCGATGCCGCCCCGGCCGGTCCGCGAGTTCGCCCCGCCCCCCGTGCCCTGGGCGGGTGGACATCGCGGCGTCGACCTGGCCGGGGCGGCGGGACAACCGGTCCGCGCGGCCGGCGGCGGGGTCGTGACGTACGCCGGGCCGCTGGCCGGACGGGGCGTCGTGGTCGTCTCCCACGGCCGGCTGCGCACCACGTACGAGCCGGTGAACGCCGCGGTGCGGGTAGGCGAGCAGGTAGCGGCGGGCGAAGTCCTGGGGGTCCTGCAGCCGCAGGGGCACTGCGCGGCGCGTCCCTGCCTGCACTGGGGGCTGCGCCGCGGGGAGAGCTACCTGAACCCGCTGGCCCTCTTCGGGTCGGGCCCGGCCCGGCTGCTCCCCGTCTGGCCGGCCGCGCCCGGGTCACCCCGGTGACCGGACACCCTCGGTTACCGCCACCCCGGCGGCGGCCGGTCGGCTCCTACCGGTTCACCGTCCCGGCGCTGGCCTTGTCGGCAACTCGATGGGCGCCGGGGCGGCGGTGTGGGCCGCCGCGGAGCGGCCAGACCTGGCCGCTGGCATCGCGCTGATCGGCCCGTTCGTTCGCGATCCGAAGATCAGCCGCCTGATGGCCTGGGCGTTTCGGGCCATGATGAGCGGGCCGTGGGCAACCCGGATGTGGCTGTCCTACCTGCCACGGCTGTACCCGGCCCGCAGGCCCGAGGACTTCGCCGACCACGTCGGACGGCTCAAGGAGACGCTGCGCCGGCCCGGCCACGCGAAGGCCTTCGTGGCCACCACACACACCAGCCACGCCCCGGCGGCCGAGCGGTTGGCGGAGGCCGCCGGCAAGCCGGCCCTGGTCATCATGGGCGAGAAGGACCCCGACTTCCCCGACCCCCGGGCCGAGGCGGCGTGGATTGCCGAGCGGCTCGGCGCCGAGTGCACGATCGTGCCCGGTGCGGGGCACTACCCGCACACGGAGTTCCCCGAGCGGGTCAACCCGACGTTGACCGCCTTCTGTCAGAAGGTGATGCCCGTTGGCTAGGGCCGGACTCGACCGGTCGAAGGTCGTGGCCGAGGCCGCCACGGTTGCCGACGAGCTGGGCTTCGACAAGCTCGCCCTGGCCGCGGTTGCCGAGCGGGTGGGGGTGCGGCTGCCCAGCCTGTACAAAGCACGTCGACTCCCTGGACGCGCTGCGCCAGGGGGTCGCCGCGCAGGCCACCCGCGAGCTCGCCGCAGTGATGACCGACGCCGCCGCCGCCGACGCCGTCCTGCGCGTGGTCTTCGCCATCCTGGCCGGCTACGGGATCACCGGCGACCACGGCGTGGACGCCACCCGGTCCCTGCGGGCGGGCCTGCACGGCTTCGTCACCCTGGAGGCGGCCGGCGCGTTCGGCATGCCACGCGACCTGGACCGTTCCTTCGACCGGTTCCTCACCGCGTTCCACACCGCCCTGACCGGCTGGGGCCGCGACCAGCCCACGCAGCGGGGGGCCTGACCTCCCGTACGGGGCAGGCCGCAGGACGGGGCCGCTACTCCCGGGCCTCGTTGAGCTTGGCCCGCAGCTGCAGCACCGCCTTGGTGTGCATCTGGCAGATCCGGCTCTCCGTGACCCCCAGGACCTGGCCGATCTCGGCGAGGGTCAACCCCTCGTAGTAGTACAGGGTCACCACGATCTTCTCCCGCTCCGGCAGCAAGTTGACTGCCCGGGCCAGCAGATACTTGGTCTCCTCGGACTCGAAGGCGGCCACCGGGTCCTCGGCGCGGGTGTCCTCCAGGGTGTCCCCAAGGCTCACCTTGTCGCCCCGCTCGCCCCCGCTGCCGAGCAGCTCGTCGAGGGCCAGGACGTTGACGAAGCTGACCTGGCTGAACACCTGGTGCAGCTCGCCCAGCGAGATCCCCAGCTCGGCGGCCACCTCCGCCTCGGAGGGGGTGCGGTGCAGGCTCGCCTCGAGGGTGGCGTAGGCCCGCTCCACCTCCCGGGCCTTGAACCGCACCGACCGGGGGATCCAGTCGATGGCGCGCAACTCGTCGATGATGGCGCCGCGGATCCGACTGATCGCGTAGGTCTCGAACTTGATGGAGCGGCTCAGGTCGAACTTCTCGATCGCGTCGATGAGGCCGAAGATGCCGTACGAGACCAGGTCGGCCTGCTCGATGTTCGGTGGCAGGCCGACCCCCACCCGGCCGGCGACGTACTTGACCAGCGGCGAGTAGTGCAGGATCAGCCGTTCACGCAGCTGGGGGTCACCGGTCTCCTTGAACCGTCGCCACAGGTCCTCCAGGGCCGCGTCGACGCTGGCGGCTGAAGCCGTCGAGGCGGCCGACCGCTGCTCGGCCCGGTCCGGTCGCCAGACCGCGCCGTTGCCCGTGGCGCCCGGGGAGGTGGCGCCCTCAGGCTCGCGGATGCGCCCGGTCATACGTCGCCTTCAGCCGCTCGACGGATACGTGGGTGTAGATCTGGGTCGTTGCGAGCGTAGCGTGACCGAGCAGCTCCTGGACGCTTCTCAGGTCGGCACCCCCCTCCAGCAGGTGGGTCGCGGCGCTGTGCCGCAGCCCGTGCGGACCCAGGCGCGGCGCCTCGTGAAGGCCGGCCAGCTGCACCCGCAGCATCCGCCGAACCTCCCGCGGGTCGAGCCGGCCGCCACGCGCCCCGACGAACAAGGCAGGGCCGCTGTGCGGGCCGACCAGGACCGGTCGCCCCAGGCGCAGCCACGCCCGCACCGCCCGGAGGGCCGGCTCCCCGGCCGGAACACTGCGCTCCTTGGCTCCCTTCCCCAGTACCCGCACCAGCCGCCGCGACCAGTCGAGGTCGTCCACGTCCAGGCCGCACAGCTCGCCGACCCGGATGCCGGTGGCGTAGAGCAGCTCGAGGACGGCAAGGTCGCGCCGACCCAGGGCGCCCACCCGCGCCGCCTCCCCGGGGGCGGCGGCCCGTGACCCGTCCTCGGCGGCGGCCGCCGCGGCGGCCAGCAACTCGGCGGCCTGGTCCTGACGCAGCACGGCTGGCAGGGGGCGCCGCGCCCGCGGGCTGGCCAACAGCGGGCCCGGGTCCCTGGCGAGCACACCACACCGCACGAGGTACGCGGTGAGAACCCGCGCGCCCGCGGCCCGCCGCACCAGGCTGCTGCGGGCCTGGCCCATGGTGGCCAGGCGAGCCAGCCAACTACGCAGCGTCCCCAGGTCCAGGTCGCCGGCCTCGGTGCGGCCGAGCCGGGCCGCATGCTCCAGCAGGCTCGCCGCATCCCCCAGGTATGCCCGCACGGTGTGCCCGGACAACCCCCGCTCGTCGCGCAGGTGGACCGCGAACCCGTCCAGCACCCGGGCCAGGGCGGGCGGGAGCTCCTCCGGGGAGACGCGGCGGGTGCGGGGACGGCCGGCGGTCACGGGGACCACGCTGGCCCCCGCGCCGGCCAGGATCAAGCACCGCCGGGGCGTGCCGCGAGACGCCAGCCGTCCGCGGTGCGCTCGACCAGGCCGAGGGCGAGCAGCCGGCCCAGCTCGGCCACCGTGTCCGACGGGGCGAGCCCGGCGGTACGGGCCACCCGCTCCATGGCCACCGCCCGGCGCACCGGCACCGCCTCGAGCACCCGGGCGGCCAGCGCCGGCAGGTGGTCCCGCTCCCGCTCCGGGCCGCGCCGCGCGGCGAGGAGCTGCTCCCCGTAGGGGGAGACCAGCTCGAGCACCTCCTCCGGTCCGGTGACCAGGGTCGCCAGGCCGGCCCGCACCAGCTCGTGGGGGCCGGCGGACAGCGGGGAGGTGACCGGGCCGGGGACGGCCATCACCTGCCGGCTCAGCTCCGCGGCCGCCGTCGCGGTGCTGCGCGCACCGCTGCGCAGCGCCGCCTCCACCACCACGGTGCCGGCCGTCAGCGCGGCGACCAGCCGGTTGCGGACGAGGAACCGGTGGCGCAGCGGGGCCGCGCCGGGGGGGAGTTCGCTGAGGACCAGGCCCTGCGCGGCGACCCGGTCCAGCAGCGCCGTGTGGGCGCGAGGGTAGGCGACGTCCACGCCGCAGGCGAGCACGGCCACGGTCAGGCCGCCGACGGCCAGGGCGCCCCGGTGGGCCGCGGCGTCCACGCCGAAGGCGGCACCGGACACCACCGTCCAGCCTCGTTCCGCGCAGCCGGCGGCCAGGTCGGCGGCGACCTGGGTGCCATAGCCGGTGGCGGCCCGGGCGCCGACGATGGCGACCGCTCGCCGGCTCACCGCGGCCAGGTCGAGTGGGCCCCGCAGCCACAGGCCGTACGGCGCCCGCGGGCCGAGGTCGGCCAGCCCCGCCGGCCACTCCGCGTCCCCGGGGCAGACGAAGCGGCCCCGGCGGGGGGGGCCGGACCGGACGGCGTCCACCCGGGCCGCGCCGTCGACCGCCGGGGTGAGCCGGTGTCGCAGCCCGGCCAGCACCCGGGGGTCGAGCCCCGCGACCCGACCCTCCCGGATGGCGGCCAACGCAGCGGCCGGACCGGCCTCCGCCACGAGCTCCCCGACCATCGGATCGGCCGGTTCGGCCACCCGGCAGAGCACGGCCCGGGCCAGCCGCTCCGAGTCCGGTGCGGCCCGGGTCGGCGGGGCCGTCATGCCACGTCCCCCAGGCAGTCCACGGTGCCCGTACGCAGGTACAGCGCGGTGGCCACGTCCCGGGACGTGGGCCGGTCCCGGCCGCCCAGGTCGGCCAGGGTCCAGGAGACCCGCAGCACCCGGTCCAGCCCGCGCGCGGACAGCAGGCCGGTCTCCAGCGCCCGGCTCACCTCCCCCATCGCCCCTTCCGGCCACCACTGGGCGCGCAGCGCCCGCCCGGGGACCTCGGCGTTGGTCTGCCAGGGCGTGCCCGCATACCGGTGCCGGGCCCGCTGCCGAGCGGCGGCCACCCGCGCCGCCACAGGCCCACTTGGCTCCGGCGCAGTGTGCCGGTCGAGCAGGTCCACCCGCCGCACCGGCTCCACCCGGACCCGCAGGTCAACCCGGTCCAGCAGCGGCCCGGAGAGCCGGCCCAGGTAGCGGCGTACCGCCAGCGGCGGGCAAACGCAGCGAGCGCCGCGGTCGAAGAACCGGCCGCACGGGCATGGGTTGGCGGCGAGGACCAGCAGGAACCGGGCCGGGAACTGGACGGTGGCGGCGGCCCGGCTGACCGTGATGGTGCCGCACTCCAGAGGCTGGCGCAGGGCGTCCAGCGCGGTCGCCGCGAACTCGGGCGCCTCGTCGAGGAACAGCACCCCGCGGTGGGCCAACGACGCGGCCCCGGGGCGGGGCACGCCGCTGCCCCCACCGACCAGCGCGGCCACCGAGGCGTTGTGGTGGGGGGCGCAGAACGGGGGTCGCCGCACCAGCGGCTGGCCGGGCGGCAGGGTGCCGGCCACGGAGTGGATGGTGGTCACCTCCAGTGCCGCGGCGTGCTCCAGCGGCGGCAGCAGGCCGGGCAGCCGTTCGGCGAGCATCGTCTTGCCCGCGCCCGGGGCGCCGACCAGGAGCAGGTGGTGCCCGCCGGCCGCGGCGATCTCCAGGGCGAGGCGGGCCTCGGCCTGGCCTCGGACGTCGGCGAGGTCCGGCCCCCTGGGCTCCCCGGGCTCCCCGGGCTCCCCGGGCTCCCCGGGCTCCCCGGGCTCCCCGGGCTCCCCGGGCTCCCCGGGGGCGTCCGCCAGCGGCGCCTCACCCCGGAGCAGGGCGCACAGGTGGCGCAACGAGGCCACGCCGCAGACCTCCGCCCCCGGCACCAGAGTGGCCTCCGCGACGTTGGCCGCCGGCACCACGACCCGGGGCCTTCCCGCGCGGACCGCGGCGAGCACCGCGGGGAGCACCCCGCGCAGCGGGCGGAGCCGCCCGTCCAGCCCGAGCTCGCCGTAGCAGACCCGGTCGGCCACCGCGGCGGGGGGCAGCGCCCCCTGGCCGGCCAGGATGGCGCAGGCAATGGCCAGGTCGAAGCCGCTGCCCCGCTTGGGCAGGGCCGCCGGGGACAGGCTCACCGTGATGCGATGCCCCGGCCAGGGCTCGCCGCTGGTGAGCACCGCGGCGCGCACCCGGTCGCGGGACTCCGACAGCGCGGTGTCCGGCAGCCCGACCAGGGTGAACTGGGGCAGCCCGGGACTCAGGTGCGCCTCCACCTCCACCAGGTGCCCCTCGATGCCGAGCACGGCCACCGCGAGGCTGCGACCCAGTGGCATCAGGCCACCCCCCGCAGGTGCTCCACCCGAGCGGCCCCGGACCGCGGCCGGACGACGGCGACCACGTCCACCCGCACCGCCTGCGGGCGCACCGGGTGGTCGGCCAGCCAACGGGCCGCCAGCCGGCGCAGGCGGCGCACCTTGGCCGGGGTGACCGCCTCCTCCGGCGGGCCGTACGCCGCTCCGCACCGGGTCTTCACCTCGCAGACGACCAGTGTGTCCCCGTCCCGGGCGACGATGTCGATCTCCCCCAGGTCACACCGCCAGTTCCGGGCGAGGATCGCCAGCCCCGCCCCGGCCAGGTGCCGGGCGGCCACGTCCTCGCCGTACCGGCCCACCGCGTCGCTGCGCCGCATCGCCCACCTCCGGCAGCCAGGCTGCCCGGGACGCAGGGGCCAGGGGGCGGGAGCGGCCCCGGTTGTGGACGGCCGAGCCCGGCGGCCCCCGCTGTGGACGACCCAGGTCAGGTGCGGAACGGGCCGTCCTTGGGCACCTCGATGTCGGCCTTGGCCAGCTCCTCGACGTTGACGTCCTTGAAGGTGACGACCTTGACGTTCTTGACGAAGCGGGCCGGCCGGTACATGTCCCACACCCACGCGTCGGACATGGTGACCTCGAAGTACACCTCGCCGCCCTCGGCGCGCACCTGCAGGTCCACCGTGTTGGTCAGGTAGAACCGCCGCTCGGTCTCGACGACGTACTGGAAGAGGCCGACGACGTCGCGGTACTCCCGGTAGAGCTGCAGCTCCATCTCGGTCTCGTACTTCTCGAGGTCCTCGGCGCTCATCCGGTCTCCCACCACTCGTCGAGGCCCTCATTGTCACCCTGGTCCGGCGGCAGCTCGGTGAGCGGGGCGCCGACCAGCGCCGGGAACAGGGCCTCCGCGGAAGACGGCAGGACCTCGGGGAGCCGCCAGGAGCAACGGTGCTGGCCGCACGGGCCGAGTCGGCGCAGCGCCGCGAGGTGGTCCGGCGTGGCGTACCCCTTGTTCTCCGCCCACCCGTAGCCCGGGTGGCGGCCGGCCAGCTCGACCATGATCCGGTCCCGGGCGGTCTTGGCCAGCACGCTGGCCGCCGCCACCGACGCGCACCGCAGGTCCGCCTTCACCAGGGTCCGCACCGGGGGGAGGTCCGGGGTGGGGAACAACGGCTCGATGTCGAACAGGCCGGGCTGGCGGGGCGGGCGCAGCCAGTCGTAGCTGCCGTCCAGCAGGACGACGTCGGGCCGGCGTGGCAGCGCGGCGAGAGCGCGGTGCCCGGCGCGGCGCAGCGCGGCCAGGATGCCCACCTCGTCGACCTCCTCGGGGCCGGCGTGCCCCACCGCGTGCCCGACCACCCAGCGCCGGATCCGCGGCTCGAGGGCCTCCCGGGCCGGGGGGGTGAGCAGCTTGCTGTCCGCCAGGCCGGCCAGCGGGCGGCGTACCGTGGCGTCGACCAGGACCATCCCCACGGTCACCGGGCCGCTCAGCGCGCCACGACCCACCTCGTCGCAGGCCCCGACCAGCAGGTGACCCTCCCGGAGCAAGGCCTTCTCGACCCGCAGCGACGGCCGCGGCGCGCCCATGGCCTGGCCTAGCGCCGCCGGCCCCACCGGC
>JBMOMH010000389.1:0-1711 GCA_049323135.1 Actinomycetota bacterium | reverse complement strand
TGGCCTGGGCGGTGCTCGGTGCCGCGGTCCTGCTGGGCCAGCTCGGCGAGGTGTTCCAGCTGCCCGGCTGGCTGCTGGACCTGTCCCCGTTCCGGCACACCCCGGCCCTGCCGGCCGCGCCGCTGCGGGTCATGCCGTTGGCGCTGCTCACCGGGCTTGCGGCGGGGCTGACCGTGGCCGGCCTGCTCGGCGTACGCCGCCGCGACCTCGGCTAGCCGGCGGCTTTGACGCGCCGGCGGCCGGCCCTGGATGACCACGTTTACCTGGTCAACGTCGGCCTGACCCGGCCCCCGGACCGTGCGAGGCCCTGGATGACCACGTTTACATGGTCAACCGGCTGGGCGTGGGCCAGACTGGGCGAGGCGGCCGGCGCAGGGCTCGGTCGCCGGGGGGCCGGGCACGGCACGGCCTCTGGTCGGAAGGGGGGAGCATGTCGCGTCCACGCGCCGTCGTCACGGGTGGCGCCGGGTTCCTGGGCAGCCACCTGTGCGAGCGCCTGCTCGGCGAGGGCTACGAGGTGCTGTGCCTGGACAACTTCCTCACCGGCACCCCGCGCAACGTCGAGCACCTGGTGGAGCGGCCAGGGTTCCGGCTGCTGCGCACCGACGTCACCGACTACGTGCACGTCGTCGGACCGGTCGACGCCGTGCTGCACTTCGCCTCCCCGGCGTCGCCCATCGACTACCTGCAGCTGCCGATCCACACCCTCAAGGTGGGGTCCATCGGCACCTTGCACGCCCTCGGCCTGGCCAAGGAGAAGCAGGCCCGGTTCCTGCTGGCCTCCACCTCCGAGTGCTACGGGGACCCGCTGGTGCATCCCCAGCCGGAGACCTACTGGGGCAACGTCAACCCGGTCGGACCCCGCGGCGTGTACGACGAGGCCAAACGCTTCGCGGAGGCGCTCACCGTCGCCTACCGCAGCACCCACGGCGTGAACACTGGCATCGTCCGGATCTTCAACACGTTCGGTCCCCGGATGCGACCCAACGACGGGCGGGCTATCCCCACGTTCATCCGGCAGGCCCTGGCGGGCGAGCCCCTGACGGTTGCCGGCGACGGCAGCCAGACGCGGTCGGTGTGCTACGTGGACGACCTGGTCGAGGGCATCCTCCGCATGCTGCGCTGCCCGCATCCCGGTCCGGTCAACCTCGGCAATCCCCAGGAACGCAGCGTGCTGGCGATTGCCGAGCTGGTCCGCGACCTCACCGGCTCGACGTCCCCGGTCACCTTCGTGGACCGACCCGTCGACGACCCGACCGTGCGCCAGCCGGACATCGGCCTGGCCCGGGAGGTCCTCGGCTGGGAGCCGCAGGTGCCTATCGTGGACGGGCTGGAGCGGACCATCGCCTGGTTCCGGGAGCAGGCCGCGGCCGAGGCGGCCGCCGGGACGGGGCCGGGCGAGGGGGGCGCTGCCCCGGTCGGCGCCGCCACCGGTGCCTAGCGCGGTGCCGGGCGGCGGGCCGGGCCCGGCCCCCGTACCCGAGCAGGTGCCGCCCAGGGCACGGTCCCGGCCGGGCCGGTGGGACGGGATGGTCGTCGTGTTCGCCGGCACCGCCTGGTCGGGGAACATGTTCCCCGACCAGCACATCGCCGGACGGCTGGCCCGCTACGCCCCGGTCCTGTACGTCGACCCCCCGGTGTCGCCGGTCAGCCGGTGGCGCAACCCGGCGGCCGAGGCCGCGCTCGCCGGGCCGCGCCTACGGCTGGTCGC
>JBMOMH010000388.1:0-1714 GCA_049323135.1 Actinomycetota bacterium | reverse complement strand
GTGGTGGTGGAGCGGGGCGCCCGGGAGCGGGTGACCACGGCCGGGCTGCCCTACCGGGCGGCGTACGAGATCGCCGACCTCGGCCTGGCCTGAGCCGCTCCCGCCGGCCGGCCGGGCCACCCCTTGACGGCAGCCCGCCGCGGGAGCAACATGACGGGCGATTCAGTTCCCAGGAGCGGAGGGGTGGGGCCCATGACCGGACCGACGGGACCCGCCGCCGGGCTGCTCCCGGGGGTGTCCGCGCAGGTCGTCCGCACCGGGCGGCTGGCCACCCACCTGCTGGCCGCGGGCGACGCGGACGGCGTGCCGGTCGTGTTCGTCCACGGCAACGTGTCCACCAGCCGGTTCTGGGAGGAGACCCTCGCCGCGCTCCCGCCGGGCTATCGCGGGGTCGCCCCCGACCTGCGCGGGTTCGGCGGGTCGGAGGGGCTGCCGGTCGACGCCACCCGGGGCCTGCGGGACTTCGCCGACGACCTGCACGCCCTGCTCGCCGCCCTGCCCGGGACGGCCGGCGGCGGGCACCTGGTCGGCTGGTCGATGGGCGGCGGCGTGGTGCTGCAGTACGCCATCGACCACCCCGCCGCGGTCCGCTCCATCGTCCTGGTCAACCCGCTGTCCCCGGTCGGCTTTGGCGGCACCAAGGACGCCTCCGGCACCCTGTGCTGGCCCGACGCGGCCGGCTCCGGCGGCGGTACGGCGAACCCCGAGTTCGTCCGGCGGCTGGCCGAGGGCGACCGGGGCGAGGACAGCGACTTCTCCCCGCGGCGGGTGATGAACACCTACTACGTCAAGCCGCCGTTCCGCGCCGACCCTGCGCGGGAGGAGTGCTACGTCGACGCCCTGCTGGCCTGCCGGATCGGCGACGAGAACTACCCCGGGGCCTCGGTGCCCTCCGACCACTGGCCGGGGGTGGCCCCCGGCCCCCGCGGGGTCAACAACGCCATGGCCCCCACCTACTGCGACCTGCGCGGGTTCGCGGAGATCCACCCGCAGCCCGACGTGCTGTGGGTCCGGGGCCTGGACGACCAGATCGTCTCCGACACCTCCCTGTTCGACCTGGGCTACCTCGGCCAGCTCGGTGCCGTACCGGGCTGGCCCGGCCCGCAGGTGTACCCCCCGCAGCCGATGGTGTCCCAGACCCGGGCCGTGCTGGACGCGTACGCCGCCCGCGGCGGGCGCTACCGGGAAGAGCCGCTCGCCGACTGCGGGCACTCCCCGCACCTCGAGCAGCCGGACCGCTTCCGGGCCCTGCTGGCGGACTTCCTCGCCGGACGCTGACCCCGAGGCGTGGCCGCCGGCTTGACCCCGGCCCTGACCCGGCGCCCCGACCCCGAAGGGGCCCTGGCCGGGCGCGGTCAGGGGCTGCGGCGGACGGTGAACTGGGCCGGCTGCCCGGACGGGTCCGGTGGCCGGGGCACCCCGTTGACGGTGAACCGCACCGCACCGCCGTCACCGACCAGCACGGTGAGCTCGGGCTGGTCGAAGCTGGCCTTCTCCCCCTTGTTGAACGCCTTGGCGACGATCGGGTCCTTGCCCGGCTCCCCGATGCTGATCCAGGCCACCTCCCCGACCACCTCGAAGCTCAGCGTCGGCGGGGCGGAGGTGGGGGCGACACTGGCCGCGGCCAGGGGGGCCGGCGAGTCGGCGGCGAGGCTGCCGGCCGGGCCCGGGGTCGTCGGCGTGGGGCTCGGGCTGGGGGCGGTGGGGGTGGCCG
>JBMOMH010000387.1:0-1722 GCA_049323135.1 Actinomycetota bacterium | reverse complement strand
GGCCAGCACGCCGGTGAGGTAGCCCTGCGCGTTCCCGGTCTGGGTGCGCCGCAGCACCGCCCCGAACCGGGTCGCGCCGACGCCGGTGCCCACCACGGCGGCGTCGACGACATGGTCGTCCACGGCCACCACCGCCCGGCCCAGGGCCGCCACCGGGCGGGCCACGAGGGCGGCGTACACCCGGTCGACGCCGAAACCCCCGGCGAGCAGCGCCGCGACGCCGGGTCCCAACACCCGCGCCGGGTCACGGTCGGGGACCCGGCGCCAGAGCACGTACGTCGCCCCCCCCGCGACCGCCGTCAGCGTCAAGGCGGCGAGCGTGGTCGCCGCACCGGGGAGCAGCGCGTGCGGCGCCGACCCTGCGGGTCCGGGCCCGACCCAGGTGGGCAACCAGCCCCCGGACCAGCCCACCGCGCCGAGGGCCACCGTGGCCACGGCGAGCAGCAGCAGTGGCCAGCGCATGGCCTCGGGGGTGGCGTGGGGGACCGCGTCGGGGGCGAGCCGGGTCGCGCCGAAGAACATCCGCAGCCACAGCCGCGTCGCGTACGCCGCAGTGACCGCGGCCGTCGCCAGCCCCGCCAGCAGCACCACCCACCCGACCCACGGCCAGGCTCCGGAGGTGCCGCCGAGGGCGGCCTCCTCGGCGGCCGAGAGCACCGACTCCTTGCTGAAGAAGCCCGACAGCGGCGGCACCCCCACGAGCGCGGCGAGGCCGAGGCTCATCGCCACGTACGCCGTGCGGGTGACGTGGCGCAGGCCCCCCATGGCCTGCAGGGAGTTCACCCCGACGACGTGGATGACCGCCCCGGCGGACAGGAACAGCAGGGCCTTGAACGCGGCGTGGGCGAGCAGGTGGAAAACGGCCGCCGCCGGGGCGAGGACCGCCACGGCGCCGAACATGTAGGCGATCTGGCTCACCGTGGACCAGGCCAGCACCCGTTTGACGTCGTCCTCCACGAGCGCCGCCAGGGCCGACCCGAGCATGGTGACCGCCGCGACCACGCCGAGGACCGCCAGCGCCAGGGGTGCGGCCTGTACCACGGGGAACAACCGGACCGTGAGGAACACCCCCGCGGCAACCATGGTGGCGGCGTGGATGAGCGCGCTGACGGGCGTCGGTCCGGCCATGGCGTCGGGCAGCCACACGTGCAGGGGGAACTGGGCGGACTTCCCGACGGCGCCGGCCAGCAGCAGCAGGGTGGCGACGGTGACCGTCACCGTCGACAGGTTCCCGACCCGGGCGAGCACCTCGCTGATCCGGAAGGTGCCGGCACCGACACCGAGCACGAAGATGCCGAAGAGGAAGCCGACGTCGCCGAGCCGGGTGACGAGGAACGCCTTGACCGCGGCGGACCGGGCGTCGGCCCGCTCCCAGTGGTGGCCGATGAGGAAGTACGAGCAGATGCCCATGACCTCCCAGCCGACGAGCAGCACGAACAGGTCGTCGGCAAGGACGACGAGGAGCATCGCGGCGGTGAACAGCGACACCAGCGCGGCGTAGCTGGGATAGCGGGCGTCGCCGGCGAGGTAGGCGGTCGAGTAGACCTGGACCAGCAGGGCCACCGCGGCCACCATGACGGCGACGACCGCAGCCAGGCCGTCGACACGCAGCGCCACCGTCAGGTCCACCACCCCGGTGGGCACGGTGCCCAGCACGCTGACGGTGCCCGGGCCGGCCCACGGGCGGGACCCGAGCAGCACCACCGCGGCGAGCAGGGCGAC
>JBMOMH010000386.1:0-1726 GCA_049323135.1 Actinomycetota bacterium | reverse complement strand
CAGGGGCCCGTCCGGTCCGCCACCGCTGGGGTGGCGGCGGGTGCCACCGCTGAGTCCGGCCGCGCGGCCGGAGCCGGGGACCCAGGTACCTGGGGTGAGTCGGTGCGCGAGCACCGTAGGGCGCCTTCCTCGCCCGAACCCGTCAGCTCACCCGGCAAGCGGCCGAGGAAGAAGGAGAGCCGCCTTCGTGGCGAGCCGCCGCCGTACCCAGCCGCACCCGATCCGCACCCTCCGCCAGGTCCTGCTGCGCGCCCGCCGGGGTTCCGCCGCCGGTGGCCGCCCGCCCCGGGGGCGGGTGCGGGCCACGCTGGTCACCAGCACGGCCGCGGCCACCCTGGCCGCCGTGCTCGCGCCGGTCTGGTCTCCGGTCGCCCAGGCCGCCCCCAGCCCGACCGTCCCCGAGGTGCAGGCGCAGGTCAGCGCGCTGAACGAGGAGGTCTCCCGGATCACCGAGTACTACAACACCTCCCGGGTCCGGCTGGAGGAGGTGCAGCGCACCATCGCCGCCGCGCAGGATCGGGTCGCCCGCCAGCAGGCCAAGGTCGACGCGCTGAAGAAGACGCTCGGCGGCTTCGCCAACATCCAGTACCGCTCCGCAGGCATGGACCAGACCCTGCAGCTGGTCTTCGCCAGCGACCCCAAGGACTTCCTGGCCCGCGCGTCCGCCCTGGACGCCATCGGGCAGCGGCAGAGCCAGCAGCTGGCCCGGGTGGTGGCCGAGCAGCAGCGGCTCACCCAGGACCGGTTGCAGGCGGCCGAGGCGTTCGCCCAGCTGGAGCGGGCCCGCCAGCAGCTGGCCGGCCAGAAGGCCGACATCGAGGGCAAGCTGGCCCAGGCGCAGGCCCTGCTCGACCGGCTGTCGGCGGACCAGCGGGCCCAGCTGGAGCGGGCCTCGCGCAGCGCGGCGCGCCAGCCGCTCGCCGCCCCGGCGAGCTACACGGGCCCGGCCACCGGGGCGGCCGGTGCGGCCGTCCGGTTCGCCTACGCTCAGCTGGGCAAGCCCTACCAGTGGGGGGCGGCCGGACCGGACTCCTACGACTGCTCCGGCCTGACCATGATGGCCTGGCGGGCCGGCGGGGTGTCCCTCCCGCACTCCTCGCAGGCGCAGTGGAACAGCGGCCCGAAGGTGGCCCGCGCCGACCTGCAGCCCGGCGACCTCGTCTTCTTCTACTCCGACCTGAGCCACGTGTCCCTCTACGTGGGCAACAACCAGATCATCGACGCACCCCGGCCTGGGCGCCAGGTGGAGATCACCTCGATCGACAGCATGCCGTACGTGGGGGCCGTGCGCCCCTGATCGTCGGACGGCGCGGGAGGCACCCCACGCCGGCGACGACGGGGAACGTCGGTCGGGCCGCTTAGGATTCCCGGTGTGCACTCACCGCCGGGAGACCTCCCCGGGTCGCCGGCGTCCCCCGGCGCACCCGGCGTCCCGGCGTACCCGCCCCCGTCCGTCCCGTCCCCGCTGGACCCGCCCCTGCTGGACCCGCCGTCACCCGCCCGGGGGCGAGCCCGCTGGGTGGCCTGGACGGTGGGGCTGGTGGTGGTGGTCGACCTCGCCGCGGGGATCGGGGCCGGTCGATGGGCGGCGGTCACCGGCGCCCTGGACCCACGGCCGGCCGCCTCGGTGGCCCTGCATGGACGCGCCGCGCCCGCGCCCAGTGCCCCATCCACCGTGGAGCTGGTGGCCGCAGCGCAGCGGGTGTTCGACGCGCGGGCCGCGGCG
>JBMOMH010000385.1:0-21076 GCA_049323135.1 Actinomycetota bacterium | reverse complement strand
CACCGGGAGCGGGAGCTCCTCACCGCCCTCGGTCGCGCCGAGGGCTGACGCTCCTCCCGGCCGGCACCCCTTGACACCGGGGGCCGGCCGGTCCACACTCCTCGATGAAAGCGCTTACATACTCGGCTCGCCCCCGCCCAGGACCCGGAGGAACGGGACGCGCAATGACCACCAGCCGCTCCCCCGCGACCATCTACGAGGTTGCGCGCCGGGCCGGGGTCTCGATCGCCACCGTGTCCCGCGCCCTGAAGGGGTCGGCCCGGGTGACCGAGGCCACCCGATCGCGGGTCCTCGCGGCCGCCGAGGAACTGCAGTTCCGGCCGAGCCCGCTGGCCCGGTCGCTGGCAGAGGGCCGTCATGCGGCGAACGGGATCGTCTTCCCCGACCTGTCCGGCCCGTACTACGCCGAGGTGGTCCTCGGCTACGAGGAGGTCGCCGCCGAGCTGGGCAACAGCGTGCTCATCCTGGCCACCCACGGCCGCACCGATCCGGCGGGTACCGTCCGCGACCTGGCCCGTCGGGTCGACGGCATGGTGATCATGGGCCGGACGGTCCCCGACCAGGTGGTCCGCCAGGTGGCCCAGTCCGGGGTGCCCCTGGTGCTCCTGGCCCGCGGGGCGCTGGAGGGGCTGGACACCATCAACGCGGAGAACGAGGCCAGCGCTCGGGCGCTGGTCGACCACCTGCTCGGGCACGGCTACGACTCGTTCGCCTTCCTGGGCGACCCCGCCCAGTCCCCGGACGTGGCGGGCCGCTACCTGGGCTTCTGCCAGGCGCTGGCGGGCGCCGGACTGACCCCGCCGAAGGCCCCCGTCCGGTGCGCCTTCGACGTCGGCGCCGGGCGGCGGGCGGCACGATCCGTCCTCGCTCGCAGCCGGCGGCCGCGGGCCCTGGTCTGCGCCAACGACGAGGTCGCGTTGGGGGCGCTGCGGGCGGCCGAAGAGCTGGGCCTGGCGGTTCCCGGGCACGTGGCGGTCACTGGCTGGGACGACATCATGGCGGCCGCCTACGCCCGGCTCACCACGGTCCGCCAGCCCATGCGGGAGCTGGGGGCGACCGCCGCCCGGTGGCTGGAGGAGCGGGTCACCGGGGGGCGTACGGCGGTACGCCGGCAGGTCCTGCCCACCCGAGTGGTGCTGCGCGCCACCTGCGGGTCACACGACGGCGAGACATAAGGAGCAGCGATGAAGACCTGGATGCGCATCGTGGCCGCCGCCGGGGTAGCGGCCCTGGCGCTGGCGGCCTGCGGCCGAGGCTCCGGCGGGCCGGGCGTGGCCGCGCCGATCGGCACCGGGACGGCCTCCGGGGAGGTCACGGTGTGGGCGATGGGCACCGAGGGGGAGAAGCTCCCGGTGCTGGCCCGGGACTTCATGGCGGCGAACCCGGGGATCAAGGTGTCGGTGACCCCGATCCCGTGGGACGGCGCACGCGACAAGATCGCCACGGCCATCGCGGGGCGGCAGACCCCCGACGTGGGCCTCATCGGCACCACCTGGATGGCCGAGTTCGCCTCGGCCGGGGGGCTCGACCCGACCCCGGCGGGCCTCGTCGCCACCTCCAGCTTCTTCCCCGGCGCCTGGGACACGACGATGGTGCGCGGCACGTCGTACGGCGTGCCCTGGTACGTCGAGACCCGGCTGCTGTACGTGAACAAGGACGTCGCCGCCCGGGCGGGGGTCACCACCCCGCCGAAGAGCTGGGACGAGCTCAAGGCAGCGGTCCGCGCCTTCAAGGAGCGCGGCGGCGCCACCTGGGGCATCGCCCTGCAGCCCGGCGGCACGGGCTCCTGGCAGAGCGTGCTGCCCTTCGTCTGGCAGAACGGCGGGGAGGTCCTCAAGGGCTCCGCGTTCAGCCTGGACAGCCCGCAGGTGGTCCAGGCCCTGGCCTACTACAAGTCCTTCTTCGACGAGGGCCTGTCCCCGAAGGACCTGGCCCAGGGCACGCTGGAGCCGGAGTTCGTCAAGGGGCGGATCGGCGCCTTCATCTCCGGCCCCTGGCACATCGGCATCCTCGACGAGCAAGGAGCCGCCGGCAAGTTCGACCTGTGGCCGATGCCGCGCCAGCAGGCGGGCACGTCCTTCGTCGGCGGGGGAAACCTGGCCGTGTTCAAGGACGCCAAGAACCGCGCGGCGGCCTGGAAGTTCGTCGCCTACCTGGCACGACCCGAGGTGCAGGTGAAGTGGTACCAGACCGCGAAGGACCTGCCTGCGGTCACCCAGAGCTGGAAGGACCCGTCGCTGGCCGGTGACCCGTTGCTGGCCACGTTCGGCAGGCAGCTCGCCGACGCGAAGTCCCCACCGGCGATGCCGACCTGGGAGCAGGTGGCCGCGGTCATCGACGGGGAGGTCGAGAAGCTCGCGAAGGCGGGCCTGGCCCCGGACGCCGCGGCCCGGGCGATGCAGCAGCAGGCCAGCGCCATCGGCACCGGGGGCTAGGTTGAGCGCCCTCACCCCGCCGGTCAGCCCGCGCGCCCGGCGGACCCTCCGCCGGGCCGTGGTGGGCTGGGGCTTCGCGCTCCCCTTCACGGCCCTGTTCGCCGTCTTCACTGCCGGACCGGTGCTCGCCTCCTTCGTGATGAGCTTTACCGACCTGCGCAGCCTCGACCTGCGCAACCCGTTCGCGGTGGACTTCGTGGGCCTCGCCCAGTACGCGAAGCTCGCCCAGGACGCCCTGTTCCTCAAGGCCGCCGGAAACACCGCCATCTTCGTGGTGGTGGGCGTGCCGCTGACCATCGTCGCCGGCCTGGCCGTCGCCCTGGGACTCAACTCGGGAGTCACCCGACTACGCTCACTGTTCCGCGTCGGCTACTACCTGCCGGTGGTCACCAGCATCGTGGCCGTCTCCGTGGTATGGCGGTTCCTGCTCCAGCCGGACGCCGGTCTGGTCAACAGCGTGCTGCGCCTGGTCGGCGTCGACGGTCCCAACTGGCTGGCCAGCACCCAGCTGGCCCTCCCCTCGCTCATCGTCATGGCGACCTGGCGAAACCTCGGGTTCCAGATGGTGATCTTCCTCGCCGGGCTGCAGGCCATCCCGCAGCACCTCTACGAGGCGGCCCGCCTGGACGGGGCGGGACGCTGGCAGCAGTTCCGCTTCGTCACCCTGCCCATGCTCCGGCCGACGGTGTTGTTCGTCGCCGTCATCACCTCGATTGGCTACCTGCAGTTCTTCGAGGAGGCCTTCGTGATGACCCGGGGCGGCCCGTTGAACTCGACCCTGTCCGTGTCCTACCACATCTACAACCAGTTCGGGTTCGGCAACTACGCCTACGCGTCGGCGATGAGCTACGTGCTCTTCCTGGCCATCGTGCTGCTGTCCGTGCTGTGGTTCCGGCTCCTTCGGCCGACCACGTAGGGGGTGGCGATGGCACGGGTGACGGTGGTGGACGCTGCGGGACAGGCGAGGCTGCGCCCCGCCGCCGTGGGCCACCCCGCCGCCGTACGGCGGCGCCGTGACGTGGTCGTGACACTCGCGCTGCATGCGGCGCTGGTGGCCGGGCTGCTCGTGATGGTCGGCCCGTTCCTGTGGATGCTCCTGTCGTCCTTCAAGACCGAGGGGGAGGTCCGGCTGGTCCCACCGACCTGGTGGCCGCAGGCGCCGACGCTGCAGAACTACCGGGAGCTGTTCGCCCGCCTGGACTTCCCCACCTACTTCCTGAACTCGGTGCTGGTCGCCGCCCTGGTGACGGCCGGGAACCTGGTCTTCTGCTCGGCCATGGGCTACGCGCTGGCCAAACTCCGGTTCCCCGGTCGCGGCCTGCTGTTCAGCGTGGTTCTCGGCACGGTGATGGTACCCGGCATGGTCACCTTCGTGCCGCTGTTCGTCCTGGTCAGCAACCTGGGACTGGTGAACACGTACGCGGGGCTCGTGCTGCCCTTCCTCGCCGGTGCGTTCGGGGTCTTCTTCATGCGCCAGTTCATGCTCAGCATCCCTGACGAGCTCATCGAGTCGGCCCGCGTCGACGGCGCCGGCGAGCTCCGCATCTTCACCCGGATCGTGCTGCCCCTGTGTGGACCGGCGCTGGCCACCCTCGGGATCCTCACCTTCCTGGCGTCCTGGAACAACTTCCTGTGGCCCCTGGTGGTGGCCACCACCGAGGACAAGTACACGCTGCCGGTGGCCCTCGCGCTGTACAGCGTGGGCCAGAACCAGACCCGCTACGGCCTGCTGCTGGCCGGGTCGGTGGTGGTGATCCTGCCGGTGCTGCTGGTGTTCACCCTCCTGCAGCGCCACTTCGTGCGCGGCGTGGCCAGCACCGGACTGAAGTACTAGGACAGAGGTACTGCGCGAGAGGGGACCTCGATGGACGGTGGACACGACGGCCGCCCAGCTCCGTGGGCAGGCCTGGACCGGCGGCGCTTCCTGGGCCTCGGCGCCCTGGCCGGCGCCACGGTGCTGACCGGCGGCTGGACCCGCGGCGACACCCACCCCGACCAGGCGGAGGAGTCCCTCGGAATCCTGGCCCGGGACACCTGGCGGTCGATGACGGCGCTGGTGCATCCCGGCACGGGGCTGCCCGCGGACAACATCGGTGGCGACCTGGGCCCCGCCACCCGGGCGAGGTACACCTCGCCGACGAACATCGGCAGCTACCTCTGGTCGGCCGTGGTGGCCCGCCGGCTGCGGCTCATCGACGGTGCGGAGGAGGCCTGGCGCATCGATCGGGCACTGCGCGCCCTCCGGCGGCTGGAGCGGCACGAGCCGTCGGGCATGTACTTCAACTGGTATGACCCGCAGACCCTGGAGACGACCCGGGTCTGGCCCCCCACCGGCGGCGCCGTGCAGCCCTTCGTGTCCAGCGTGGACAACGCCTGGCTCGCCACCGCGCTCGTCGTGGTCCGCAACGCCGTGGCGGCGCGGAGCGCGCAGGCCGACGAGCTGCTGTCGGGCATGAACTTCCGCGTCTACTACGATCGCGCGGCCCGCGGTGCCGACTTCCCCGCGGGGCTGATGCGCGGCGGCTTCTGGGTCGACCCACCGGCGGGCTGCTCGGTCCCGGGCAACTACCTCGGCGACGGTGCGCCGGTCTACTACACCTGCCACCACTACGGGGCCTTCCACAGCGAGACCCGGATGATCGGCTACCTGGCCATTGCCCTCGGGCAGGTCTCCCCGCGGCACTACTTCGCCGCCTGGCGCACCTTCCCGGACACCTGTGACTGGTCCTGGCAGGAGATGCGGCCGGTCGGCCAGCAACGGGAGTACCTGGGGGTGCCGGTGTTCGAGGGCGCCTACCGCTACCGCGGGCTGCAGGTCGTGCCCACCTGGGGCGGGGACATGTTCGAAGCCCTCATGCCCAACCTGTTCGTGCCCGAGGAGCGGTGGGGTCCGCGCAGCTGGGGCCGCAACCACCCGGCGTACGTGCAGGGGCAGATCGAGCACGGCCTGGCCGACGCCCGGTACGGCCACTGGGGGTTCTCCCCCGCGTCGGACCCGTTCGGTGAGTACCGCGAGTACGGCGTGGACGCGCTGGGCCTGGACCCGGCCGGCTACACCAGCGACCGGGAGCGGACGACGGTCGACTACGGCTTCCCGGGCTGCCCCGGCCGGCCGCCGCAGCCGGAACCGGCGTCGTACGGCGACGGCGTGGTGACCCCCCACGCGGTCGTGCTGGCCCTGCGGTTCGCCCCGGACGCGGCCCGGGACCAGCTGGCCCGGCTGCGCGCCGACTTCGACAGCTACGGCCCGGGCGGCTTCTACGACGCCGTTGCGGTGCGCAGCGGCACCGTGGCCCGCCGGTACCTCGCCCTCGACCAGGGCATGGTCCTCGGCGCCCTGGGCAACCTGCTCGGCGGTGAGGTGCTGCGCCGGGCCTTCGCCACGGCCGGGGCGGAACGGCTGCTGCGGCCGGTGATGCGCCTCGAGGAGTTCTCCGTCCCCGCCGGGCAGGGGTGAGGTGCGCGACCCGGCGCCGGTTCCGCCGACGGGGCTGACCGCCCGGTCCGGTCGGGGCGTGGTGACCCTGACCTGGGACCGGCAGGAGGGTGCGGTCGGCTACCAGGTGTACGTCGCCGACGAGGCGGAGGGGCCGCTGCGACCCCTCGACCACGCGGGCCGGGACGTGCTCGCCGTACCGCACCCGCCGTACGCGGACACCACCGGCACACCCGGTCACCCCCGGTGGTACGCCGTGACGGCGCTGACCGACGTATCCACGCAGAGCGAGCCGTCGCTGCGGGTCGTGGGCACGCCGTCGGTGGACGGACCCGCCGGGGTGCGCGTCGACGTCGACACCGCCGGTTCCCTCGGTGAGCTGCCGCGCCCCTGGCGCCCGATGATCGGCAGCGAGCACCTCTCCCACGCACTGTGCCGGGACGAGACCGCCGGCCATCCCATCGGGCGGGAGCTCTCCGCCGCACTGGCCGCAGCCGCCCGAGAGCTGGGGGTCCGGCACGTGCGGGCGCACGGCATCCTCTGCGACGACCTGCAGGTGTTCCGGGAGGTCGACGGCCAGCCCCAGCACGACTTCTCCGGTGTCGACCGGGTCTACGACCATGTGCTTTCGCTGGGGCTCACCCCGATCGTCGAGCTGTCCTTCATGCCCCGCGACCTGGCCCGTGACCCCTCCCGGACGGTCTTCGACTACCGCGCCATCGTCTCCCCACCCAAGGACTGGCAGCGCTGGCACAACCTCGTCCGCGACTTCACCGCCCACCTCGTCGACCGCTACGGCCGCCAGGCGGTCCGCGAGAACTGGGCGTTCGAGGTATGGAACGAACCCAACCTGGCGGTGTTCTGGTCGGGGACCTCGGAGGAGTGGTTCCGGCTCTACGACGTGAGCGCGGCCGCCGTCCGTGCCGTCGACCCGCACCTGCGCGTCGGCGGTCCCGCCTCGGCCGCCGCCGGCTGGGTGGCGGAGTTCCTCACGCACACCGCGTCCTCCGGGGCGCCGGTGGACTTCGTCTCCACGCACACCTACGGCAGCCCGCCGCTGGACCTCCGTCCCCTCCTCGCCCGGCACGGGCGGGGAGCTGCCCCGTTGTGGTGGACCGAGTGGGGTGTCACCCCCGCGCACTTCAACGAGGTCAGCGACGCCGTCTTCGCCGGGGTGTTCCTGCTGCAGGGCATGGTCTCCGCGATGGGACGGATCGAGGCCCTGTCCTACTGGGTCGCCTCCGACCACTTCGAGGAGCTGGGCCGCCCGACGGCCCTCCTGCACGGCGGCTTCGGCCTGCGCACGGTCGGCGAGCTGCGCAAGCCCCGCTGGTGGGCGCTGGCCATGCTGGAACGGCTCGGGACGACGCGACTGCCGGTGACCGCGGCCGGCGACGGCGGGGGCAGCCTGGTCAACGCCGTCGCGACCCGCGCCGACGACGGAACGGTGTCGGTCCTCGTGTGGAACCTCACCCTCGACCAGACCAAGGCCGCCGGCTCCCCGACGCTGTCGAGGACGGTCACGGTACGCGTGGCCGGGCTGGCACCGGGGTCGTCGTACGACCTCACGCACCTGCGCCTGGACGCCACACACTCGAACATCGCCGCCGTCTGGGGGCGGATCCGGCGCGAGGGGCAGGACTGGCCGGACGAGGACCAGTGGCCGGTGCTGCGCGCCGCGGATCGGTTGGCCGAGCTCCACCCGCAGCGGGGGGAGACCGCCGACGCGAACGGGTCCCTGACGGTTGCGTTCGACCTTCCCATGCCGGCGGCCAGCCTGCTGCAGCTGCACCCCGACCGCTGACCAGGCTGCCGTCGCTCCGCGGCGACGAGGTCAGTCCTCAGTCCAGGACTCCCGCTGGGAGGTCGGCGGCCCAGGGGAAGCTGCTCAACGCGCCGCGACGGGTCACGCTGACCGCGGCGACCCGGTTGGCCCGGGACGCGGCCTCGACCAGGTCACGACCCTGCGCCAGCAGGTAGGCGAGGCTGCCGACGAACGCGTCCCCGGCGCCGGTGCTGTCCACCGGTTGCACCTGCTCGGCCGGCAGGTGGGTCGTCGCCGCGGCGGTGGCCACCAGGCAGCCCCGCCCGCCGAGGGTGAGCACCACCGCGCCGGCCCCGCGCTCCCGGAGGACGTCGACCGCCCGGCGGGCCTCGTCCAACGTCCCCACCGAGCGCCCGGTGAGCAGCTCGGCCTCCCGCTCGTTGGGGCACAGCACGTCGGTGAGCCGGTACGCCTCCGCCGGCAGGTCGGCCCGGGCCGGGGCCGGGTTGAGGACGGTGGTCACGCCGGCGTCCCGGGCCAGGCGCAGCGCCACCAGGCTGACCTCGACCGGGACCTCCAGCTGGCAGACGAGGACGGCGGCCCCGGCGATCGCCGGTCCGGCGGCCTGGACCTCGTCGGTGGTGAGCAGGTCGTTCGCCCCCATCACGATGACGATCGAGTTGCGGCCCTGCTGGTCCACGGTGATGGCCGCCACCCCGGTCGCCGCGTCGCCCGCGGCCAGCACGTGAGTGGTGTCGACGCCGAGGCTGCGCAAGTTCTCCCGGGCGCCCTCCCCGAACGCATCGGCACCCAGCTTGGTCACCAGGCTGACCCGCGCCCCGAGCTTGGCCGCCATGACCGCCTGGTTCGCACCCTTGCCGCCGTACCCGAGCTGGAAGTCTCTGCCGTGCAGCGTCTCCCCCTCCCGGGGCAGCCGGGGCACGTAGGTGGTCAGGTCGACGTTCGCGGCGCCGACGACGCAGACGCTGGGAGAACCGCTTCCTGACGGCCCCCGGGCCGGCGCTGCCACCACCGCTGGATCCCCCGTCACCCGGTCGCCGGTACGGCCACCCGGCGCCCGGTGCGCAGGCTCTCCAGCACGGCCAGGGACACCGCGAGCGAGCGTACGCCGTCCTCCCCGCTGACCAGGACCTCTCCCTCCCCGCGCACCGCCGCGCCGAAGGACCGCACTGTCACCTGGTAGAGGTCCTCCCGTGGCTCGACCGGGAGGGGTCGGGCGCGCCCGGCGCGCCACGACGTCACCGACCCGACCGGGTCCCCCGAGTTGCAGTCCTCCGCAACCAGCGCGCCGTCCGTGCCCAGCACGTGCAGGCTGGTCGGCAGGTGCGGGTTGTTGTAGGCGTCGTGGGTCTGCACCAGCACGCCCCCCTCCCAGACGATGGCGGTCATCACCGCGTCGTACGGTCCGCTGGCCGCGTTGTCCTGGTTCAGCCCGACCGCGCTGACCTCCAGGGCCCGACCGCCGAGGAGGGCCGCCACCGCCGCCGCGTCGTGCACCGTCACGTCCAACGCCACCCCGCCGCCCACTGGGTCGTCGAGGCGCCATCCGGCCAGCCGTGCGGGCAGCTGCACGGCATGGTGCACCCGGACCGCGCGCACCGCGCCAACCAAGCCGTCGCGGACGGCCCGCCGCAGCGCCCGATGCGTCGGGGACGCGGGCAGGTGGTGGTTGGTGGCAAGCGCGACCCCCGCCTGACGGCAGGCCTGCACCGTCGCCTGCGCGTCGGGCAGCGTGAGGGCCAGCGGCTTCTCCGCGAGCACGTGCTTGCCCGCCGCGGCCGCGGCCTCGACGTGCTCCCGGTGCTGCACGTTCACCGACGAGACGTACACCGCGTCGACGTCGTCGCGGTCAACGGCGGCACGAACGTCCACGACGGCCTGGGGCACCCCGTGCCGCTGCGCCCACGCTCTGCCGTGCGCCGCGTCGCCGGACCGGACGACGACCACGCTGTCGCCCACGGCGCGGATAGCCGGGAGGACGCGCGTGGCGGCGATGTCGCTGGCGCCGACGAGGGCCCAGCGCAGCGGACAGGTCATGGCGGTAGTCAACCACTCCGGTCCACCGGGACGCCCGTGCGACGGGTGGTTCCCCGCGCGGAGCGGCAGTGGTTGGCTGGGCGGGTGACGGTGCTGCAGGCGGACGTGGTGGTCGTGGGCTCGGGGATGGGCGGGGCCACCACGGCGCTGGCGCTAGCCCGGCGCGGCGCCGACGTCCTCGTGGTCGAACGGGGCCAGCGCCTGCCCCGGGAGCCGGCGAACTGGTCCTCCCGCGCGGTCTTCCTCGAGCGGCGCTACAAGCCGGCGGAGACCTGGTACGACGAACGGGGCCGGCCGTACGCCCCCGGTGTCCACTACGTGGTCGGCGGCAACACCAAGGTCTACGGGGCCAGCCTGCCCCGGTTCCGGGAGCACGACTTCGACGCCGTCGAGCACCGGGAGGGTACCGCTCCGGCGTGGCCCTTCCGCTACGCGGACCTGGAGCCCTACTACGGGCAGGCCGAGGTGATCTACGGCGTGCACGGGAGCACCGGGGAGGACCCCACCGAACCCTGGCGCAGCAGCCCCTTCCCCTATCCCGCGGTGCCCCACGAGCCGTACGTCGCGGCGCTCGCCGACCGGCTGCGCCGGCGGGGGGTGCACCCCAGCGCGAACGCCATGGCGGTCGACCTCGGACCTAGCAGGAGCTGCATCCGCTGCGCCACCTGCGACGGCTTTCCCTGCCAGCTGGGGGCGAAGAACGACGCGGAGACCCGGGCGATCGACCCCGCGTTGGCCGAACCGGGCATGCGCCTGGTGACCGGGATCAGGGTGCACCGCGTGGTCACCGACCGCACCGGCCGACGCGTTGACCACCTGGCTGCCGAGGGGCCCACCGGCCCCTGCACGGTGCGGGGCGACCGGTTCGTCCTGGCGGCCGGCGCGGTCAACTCCGCGGCGCTGCTGCTCCGCTCCGCCGACGATGCACACCCGAACGGGGTCGCGAACTCCTCGGGGCTGGTGGGGCGGAACCTGATGATGCACAACAACGCGCACATCGCGGCTATCGACCTCGACCGGGAGAACGACGTCGTCTTCCAGAAGACCCTGTCCGTCAACGACTGGTACGCCGACGGCGGCGACGGCTACCCGCTCGGGACGCTGCAGACGATCGGCAGGGTCGACGGGGTCATGATGAAGAGCTGGGCCACCCGGGCACCGCTCTGGCTGCTCAACACGCTGGCCCGCCGCGGTGTCACCTGGCTGGTGATGTCCGAGGACCTGCCCACCCCGGAGAACCGGGTGCACGTGGACGCTGACGGGCGCATCGTCACGGTACGCGCGGCGCGCGGGGTGGGCACGCATCGTGCGCTGCACCGGCGCGCGAAGTCGCTGCTGCGCGGGGCCGGCTACGACGCGGTCTTCACCCAGTGGTTCGACATCAGCATGAACAGCCACCAGTGCGGGACGGTGGTCGCCGGGACCGACCCGGCCACCAGCGTGCTCGACCCGTGGTGCAAGGCCCACGACCTGGACAACCTCTGGGTGGTCGACGCCGGCTTCTTCCCCTCCTCCGCCGCCATGAACCCGGCGTTGACGATTGCCGCGCAGGCGCTCCGGGTCGTGGCCGAGTCGCTGGCGCCCCCGACCTGAGACCCAGCGGCAGACCTCCCCCGACGGTTACCGGCCGGCCCGCGCCGCCCCGTCCGAGGTCACTGCCATGGCCCCCGTCATCACCGCGACGGCGTCGGACATGCTGATCGACTTGGGGGACACGACCGCCGCCCGCCGGCCCAGCCGCTGGATGTGGATCCGGTCGGCCACCTCGAAGACCTGCGGCATGTTGTGTGAGATGAGGATGACCGGGAGGCCACGGTCCCGGATGCTCTCGATGAGCTTGAGGACCTTGCTCGACTCGCGGACGCCCAGCGCGGCCGTGGGCTCGTCCAGGATGATGACCTTGCTGCTGAAGGCCGCCGCGCGGGCCACGGCCACCGCCTGCCGCTGCCCGCCGGACAGGCTCTCCACGGCCTGGCCCATGTTCTGCAGCGTGCTGATGCCCAGCGAGGTCATCTGCTCCTTGGCCCGCTTGCGCATGCCGGGTCCGTCCAGCATGCGGAACACCGAGCCGAGGACCCCGGGCCGGCGCAGCTCGCGGCCGAGGAACAGGTTCCCGGCAATGTCCAGGGCCGGGGCCACAGCCAGGCTCTGGTACACCGTCTCGATGCCGTGCGCCCGGGCGTCCTGCGGGGACCGGAAGTGCACGGGGCGACCCTCCAGGAGGATCTCGCCCTCCTGCGGGATCTCGGCCCCGGACAGGCACTTGATCAGCGTGGACTTGCCGGCACCGTTGTCCCCGATGACGGCCAGGACCTCCCCCGGGTACAGCTCGAAGTCGCAGGCGTCCAGGGCGACCACGTGGCCGTAGGTCCGCACCAGGCCCTTGGCCTGCAGCACCGGCTCGGGGTCGGGCGCGGGCGGTGGGACGTGCTCGGCGGCGGCACTCATGCGCGGGCCCTCCGGATCCACTGGTCGACGGACACGGCAAGGATGACGAGGATGCCGACGGCCAGCGTCTGGTAGTAGACGTCCAGCCCGGCGAGGGTGAGGCCGTTGCGGAACACCCCGACGATGAGGGCGCCGATCAGGCTGCCCAGGACGGTGCCGCGCCCACCGAACAGGCTGGTGCCGCCGATCACCACGGCGGTGATGGAGTCCAGGTTCGCGTCGATCCCGGAGTTGGGGCTCGCCGCGTTGACCCGTCCGATCAGGATCCAGCCCGTCACCGCGAACACGAACCCGGCCACCAGGTACACGCTCATGAGCACCCGTTGCACCGGGATGCCGGCCAGCCGAGCCGCCTCCGCGTCGTCGCCCACGGCGTACACGTGGCGCCCCCACGAGGTGAAGCGCAGCACGTAGGCGAAGGCGGCGTACATCAGCAGCATCACCAGGACGCCGGTGGTCACGCGTACACCGCCGAGGCTGAAGGTCTTCCCGAGCCAGGTCAGCACCGGCGCCAGCTCGGTGTCCCGGATGGTGCGCCCGGTGGCGTAGAGCAGGGTGAGCGCGACGAAGACGTTGAGGGTCCCCAGGGTCACGATGAACGGTGGCAGCCGGACCTTGGTGACGAGCAGGCCGTTCACCCCGCCGGCGAGCGTGCCGACGACCAGGCCGAGGAGCAAGGCCAGCCAGCCGGGGATCCCCGAGTCGAACGCCGTCTTGGCCATGACCATGGAGGAGAAGACCATGATGGCGCCGTTGGACAGGTCGATCCCCGCGGTGAGGATGATGAGCGTCTGGCCCACCGCCAGCGCCCCGACCACGGCCACCTGCTGGGTGATGAGCGAGAGGTTGTTGGGCGTGGCGAAGTTCGGGTTGAGCAGGCCGAACACGATCACGCCGGCCACCAGGACGACCGCCGGGCTGAGCCAGGGATAGCGGTGCAGCGTGGACTGCAGGCGCTGCACCACGGTGTGCGGCTCGAGGAACTCCTCCGCCGCGTCGTACGTCGCCTCGGTCGGTGCCTGGGTCGCCTCGCTCACGGTGCCACCCTCCGTTCTGCCACGACTGCCCCGACTGCCCCGACTGCCTGATGCAGCACCGGCACGCCGTACCGCGACGTACGGTGGGGCGGCGGTCGCCGCCACCCCACCGTACGCGGCCCGGCGGTGCCGGGGGGCCCGATCAGCCCCAGGCGTTGGCCAGGCCGTACGCCGGGTCCTTGCTCGGCACCCCGGGGACCGGGTCCTTGGCGATGAGGGTGACCCCGGTGTCGAAGAAGTCCAGGCCGGGGCTGGTCTGCGGGGTCTTGCCCGACTTGACGTAGTCGGCGATCGCCTGCACGCCCAGCTCGGCCATCTTCAGCGGGTACTGCTGCGAGGTCGCGGCGATGGTGCCGCTCTGGACGGCCTCCACGCCGGCCCGGCCGCCGTCCACCGACACCACGATCACGTCGGTCTTGCCGGCCGCCTTGAGGGCGGCCGCCGCGCCGGCCGCCGTGGGCTCGTTGATGGTGTAGACGACGTTGATGTTCGGGTTCTTGGACAGCAGCTGCTCCATGCCGGCGCGGCCACCCTCCTCGTTGGCCCCGGTGGCGACGTTGCCCACGATCTCGTACGACCCACCGGAGTACTGCCCGGTCTTGGGCTCGTCACCGTTGACCTTGGGGTTGCCGATGTCCTTGATGCCCATGCCCTCCAGGAACCCCTGGTCCCGGTTGTAGTCCACGGAGACGATCTTGTCGCTGAAGATGTCGAGCAGCGCGATGACGGCCTTCTTGCCCCCCAGCTTGGCCGCGGCGTACTGGCCGATCAGCCGCCCGGCCTGCCGGTTGTCCGTGGCGAAGGTGATGTTCACGACGTTGGGCGGGTCCGGCGGCGTGTCCAGGGCGATCACGTAGAGGCCAGCGTCCCGAGCCCGCTTGATGGCCGAGTTCACCCCGGTGGACATCGGCGTGATGAGGATGCCCTTCTGCTTTGCGGTGATGGCCGCCTCGATCGCGTTGATCTGGCCCTGGTCGTCGCCCTCGGCCTTGCCCGAGGCGATGGTGAGGTCGATGCCCAGGTTCGTCGCGGCCTTCTTGGCACCCTGCTGCATGGCGACGAAGAACGGGTTGGTGGAGTCCTTGGTGATCAGCGAGACGGCGATCCGTCCGCCGCCCGAGCCGCTCCCGGTTCCGGTGCCGCCGCCGCAGGCGGCGAGGGCCAGCAGCGCGGCGACGCCGGCGATGACCATGCGCAGGGCACCGGAGCTGCCGTGGCGGGAAGAGTGCATGGGACGTCCTTCGGGTCGGGGAGCCGGCCCGGGGCGGGGCCGGCTTGACAACGTTGTCCGCCAGTTGTAGCCCTGGCGTCACACGCCCGTCAAGAGGGCGACACGAAGAGAAGGCAGGAGCCATGACGATGCCCCGCCGCCCCGGTCTCCGCCCGACCCTCCGGGACGTCGCCGAGCGGGCCGGGGTGAGCGTGAAGACGGTCTCCCGGGTGGTGAACGGGGAGGGCGGCGTGTCGGCGGGGCTGGTGGAGCGGGTCCAGCAGGCCGCCGGCCAGCTGGACTTCCAGCTCAACTTCGGCGCCCGCAGCCTCCGCCGGGCCGACGGCCGCACCGCCACCATCGGCGTGGTCCTGGAGAACATCGCGAACCCCTTCTCCTCCGCCCTGCACCGCGAGATCGAGAACGTCGCACGCGGGCACGGGGTCGCGGTCCTCGCCGGCAGCCTGGACGAGGACCCGCGGCGCGAGCGCGAGCTGGTGGCCGCGTTCATCGCCCGCCGGGTGGACGGGCTGGTCATGATGCCGACGGGCTCAGAGCACGAGTACCTGCGCGCGCAGCGCCGGGCAGGCACCGCCCTCGTGTTCGTCGACCGGGCGGGCGGCCTGCCGGACGTGGACGTCGTGCTGGCAGCGCACCGGGAGGGCGCGGCGAGCGGCGTACACCACCTCATCGGCAGCGGGCACCGCCGGATCGGGTTCCTCGGGGACCTGGCCCGCATCCCGACCGCCGAGCAGCGGTTCGCCGGCTACCGCGACGCCCTGTCCGCGGCGTCCCTTCCGCTCGTCCCGCGGCACGTCGTCCGGAACCTCACCACCCCCGAGCTGGCCGAGGAGGCGACGCTGCGGATGCTGACCGGACGGGGGGCGCCGACCGCGCTGTTCACGGCCCAGAACCTGGTCACCATCGGGGCGCTGCGGGCGGTGCGCCGGCTCGGCCGGCAGCACGAGGTGGCCCTCGTGGGCTTCGACGACGTGCTGCTGGCCGACCTGCTGGACCCGGCGGTCACCGTGGTGGCCCAGGACGCCACGACGATCGGCCGGCTGGCCGCCGAGTGCCTGTTCCGGCGGATGGACGGCGACACGTCGCCGTACACCACGCACGTCGTCCCGACCCGCCTGGTCGTCCGGGGGTCTGGGGAGATCCCCCCGCCACGCCCGGCCGCACGGTCCCGACGCCGACCGCCCGGTAGGTCAGCGGGCGACGAGCGCGTCGGCGGGCAGGGGCGGCCGGCAGACGACGACGTCGGCCCCGTCGACCTCCCAGCCGCCGGCCGCCCAGGGCACGACCAGGGCGGCGCCCCGGTCCAGCCGCACCGCCGCCTCGCTCTCGGTGCGAAGCCGGCCTGACCCATCGAGGACGAGAGCGACCGCGAAGCCGGCGGCCACGCTCCCCCCGCGCGGCAACAGGTCGGCCCGGAAGTACCCGTCGGCCGGGCGGGCGAGCAGCGACCGCGGCGCCCCACCGTGCAGGACCTCACTGCGCACCAGGCCGTCGCGCTCCTCCGGCGTCAGCGGCTCCAGGCGTACGGCGTCCAAGGCGGTGGCGAACCCAAGGCCGAGATGGCCGTCGCGTTCCCCGTCGACGGCGAACCCCTCCCACTCCAGCAGGATCGACAGGTCGGTGGGCTCCTGCAGCTCCAGGACGAAGATGCCGGCGTCGACGGCGTGCGGGACGCCGGCGGGCACCAGGACAGTGTCGCCCCGGTGCACCGGCCGCCGGTACAGCGCGGCGAGCAGGGCCGCCGCGTCGCGGCGCTGCACGAGGTCGACGAGCTCGGCCCGGCGCATCTCGCGGGCGAAGCCCAGGCCGACGCCGGCGCCCTCCAGGGCCTCGAGCACCACCCAGGCCTCGGTCTTGCCGTGGGAGAGAGCCAGATGGGTGCGCGCGAACGCCTTCGGCGGGTGGGCATGGACCGGCAACCGCTGGTCGAGGTCGAGCAGCTTGACCAGCAGCTCGGTGCTGGCGCCGAAGGCGGCGACGTGCGCTGCGCCCAGCCAGGCCTGCGGGTCGGCGGCGACCGCGTCGCGGAGCAGCCGACCGTCGGGCAACACGGACAGGCCGCTGCGCTCCTCACCGAACCGGGTGACGGTGGACCCGATCCACTCCTCGGGCCGTTGCGGGCCACCGGGACCCCCGCGCAGCGCCCCGATCCGAGCGCCGCCCCGGTAGAAGTGGGGGAACTGGTTCGGGGGCAACAGCAGCGGCACGTCGTCCATCCGGTCAGCATCGCGTAGCCCGACCGGTGCTCTAATGCCGGGGTGGGATGCGACGCACCGGCCGAGGTGGCCCCAGGGGTGTGGCAGGTCCGCCAGCCGCTGACCGACGAGGTTGCGCTGTACCTGCACGTCGTCGTCGGGCCGGACGGCGCCGCCCTGGTGGACGGCGGGCTGCCGTCCAGCCTGACCACCGTCGAGGCGTTGCTGGCCGCCGCCGGCGTGACCGACCGGCAGCTGCACTTCCTGCTCAACACCCACGCCCACCACGACCACATCGGCGTGTTCGCCGCGCTGCGCGCGCGCACCGGTGCCCGGCTCGTCGCCGCGCCGGCGGCGGTACGGTGGATCGAGGACCTCGACGCCAACCTGCGCGAGTTCGCCCTGCACCGTCCCGACATCGTCGCCGACACCCCGGAGCTGCGCGCCGAGCTGGCCCCCACCTATGGCGCACCCTGTCCGGTGGACGTCACCATGACCGAGGGCGGCACGGTGCGGCTGGGCGGGGGCGTGGTGCTGGAGGCCCTGGAGCTACCCGGGCACGTCACCGGCGAGCTCGGCTGGCTCGAACAGCGGTCGGGCACGCTGCTGCTCGGTGACGTCGTCACGGGCACCTCGTGGCGCTTCTTCCACGGCCACGTGGCACCCGGGCAGCTGCGCCGGTCCCTGCGCCGGCTGCGGGCGCTGGCCCTGACCGAGGGCGTACGGCGGGTGTGCCTGGCCCACTACGCCAGCCGCTCCGCGGCGGAGTTCGTCGACCTCGTCGACGAGGTACAGCGCTACCTCGACCGGGTGGCCGCCACCGTGGAAGGGATCCTGGATGGCACCCCCCGCTCGCTCACCGAGGTGTGGCGGCGGACCTGCGCGCAGCTGGACCGGGTCGAGGAGTTCCGCGGGCTGGCCATGGTCCAGGCCCATCTGCGGGAGGCGGTCGAGGACGGGCGGGCCCGGTGCGTCGGCCCCGACCTGTACGTGGCGGTACGGTAGGCGCTCGGGATGGACAGCCATCAGTCGGCCGTCGTCGTCGGCGGCGGGTCGGGCATCGGCCGGGCGTGCGCCACGCTGCTCAGCGATGAGGGCTGGCAGGTGACTGTCGGCGACATCACCTGGCCCGAGGCGGCGTCGGGCGCGGACGGGGACGTGCACCGGGTCGAGGCCGACGCGACCTCGGCGGCGGACATGCACCGGCTCATGCAGACGGCCAACGAGCGGGCCCCCCTCCGGGCGCTGGTGTACTCGGCGGGCATCGAACGGCACGGGTCGGTGGTCGACATGGACGAGCAGAGCTGGGACCTCGTCCAGGCGGTCAACCTCAAGGGTGCCTACCTCGCGGCCCAGGCGGCCATCCCGGTGATGGCCGGCAACGGTGGCGGTGCCATCGTCGTCATCTCCTCCATCCAGGGAATGGCCACGCAGCGGTCCGTCGCGGCGTACGCCGCGGCCAAGGCGGGAGCGATGGGTCTGGTCCGCGCGATGGCCCTCGACCACGCCCAGCAGGGCATCCGGGTGAACGCCGTCGCCCCTGGGACCATCGACACACCCCTGGTCCGCAGGAACGCCGCCGAGATGTCACCGCAGGACGTGGCGGCCCCGCTGCGGGAGTGGGCGCAGATGCACGCGCTGCAGCGGATCGGGCGACCGGAGGAGGTCGCCACCGTGGTGGCGTTCCTCCTGTCCGAGCAGGCGTCCTTCGTGACCGGCGCGACCTGGGTGGTCGACGGCGGGCTGCTAGCCTCCTACTGACGTCGTACTGACGTCGTACTGACCTCGTATGTCGGCCGGGTCAGCGTCCGTCGATCCCCAACCCGTTGAGGACGCCTTGCAGGTACCCGATGGCGTGCGCCCGGCCCCGGCTGCAGTACGCCTCCGGTGAGGTGTCCCCCCAGGTGTCCAGGTCCCCAGTCATCGCGGGCACGTGGTCATCGATGAGGAACCCGTCGAAGCCGACGTCGTACAGCCGCCGGATGACGGCGGCGGGGTTGACGTTGCCCTCGCCGAGGAAGCACTCGGTGAACCGCGGGACGGTGCCTCGGACGTCACGGAAGTGGACGTAGCAGATCCGGCCGGAGGGGCCGAGCAGGTCGATGACCTCGTTGACCGCGCCCTCCCCCGCCATCTCCGAGACGGTGCCAACGCAGAGGTCGAGCCCCCACGCAGGGCTGCCCTTCGCCTGCCGGCAGGCCGCGGCAATGGCCGACGGCGAGGTGAAGATCCGGCTGGCACCGCCCAGCGGCTCGTCCACCGGCGGGTCGTCCGGGTGCAGCGCCAGGCGGACGCCGACCTCCTCGGCCACCGGCAGCACCGCGTCCAGGAAGTACTGGTGGTTGTCCCACATCTGCTGCGCGGTGATCGGCTCGACGATCGGCTCGACGGGGGTGAGCTTGTACGTGGCCAGCGCGTTGCCCCGCCCGGTCTCCGCCAGGTCGAACGCGGTGACCCGGGCGCCGCCCCGCCCGGAGGCACCCATCTCGGTGCGCCACACGTAGGTGGCGATGAAGTTGTAGCCGAGCAGCCGGATGCCGGCCCGGGCCATGTTCCGGATCGTCGTCTGGTAGTTCTCGATCTGTGCGTCGCGACCGGGCAGCCCACGCTGGATCTTCCAGAAGTGCGCCGCCGGCACGTTCTCCAGGCCCTCGATGACCAGCCCGTCCCGGTCGCAGCGCTCGCGCAGCGCCCGCAGCTCCTCCACCGTCCAGTGGCCCGGCTCGCCAAGCAGCGCGGTGGGCGTGTGGAACTGCACGCCGGACAGGCCCAGCTGATGGGCGAAGGCGGCCACCCGGTCGTCGTACTCGTCGATGTGGCCGAGCGCTATGCGGATGCCCATCGTGCCCTCCCTGCGTACGACCGTGGCGACCTAGCCGGCGACCAGCCCGCCGTCGATGACGAACTCGGTCCCGGTGACGAAGGCGGCGTCGTCGGAGGCCAGGTACAGCGCGGCGAGCGCGACCTCGCGCGGCAGGCCCAGCCGGCCCATCGGCTGACGGTCGACCAGCGCCTGCCGGGCCCGCGCGGGGTCCGCTGCCTGGTCCAGCAGCCGGCCGACCCAGGGTGAGTCGACGGTGCCCGGGCAGACGCAGTTGCAGCGCACCCCGGTGCCGGCGTACTGGATGGCGACCTGCTTGGTCAGCGCGATCACCGCCCCCTTGCTGGCGCAGTACGCCGTACGGTCCCGTAGGCCCACCATGCCGGCGACCGACGCGGTGTTGACGATGGCACCGTGGCCCTGCTCGAGCATGGGCGGCAGCGCGCACCGGGTGCCGATGAACGTTCCCCGGGCGTTCACCGCGAAGACCCGCTCCCACTCCTCGACGGTGCACGACAGGGGGTCCGTCGTGGAGCCGACGCCAGCGTTGTTGCACAGCACGTCCAACCGTCCGGTCTCCGACAGGGCCCTGTCGACGACGGCACGGAACGCGCCTTCGTCCCGGACGTCCAGCTGCTGGGGGCTGGTGCCGTCCGGACAGCCCTCGGGGGCGACGTCCGCGGCGTACACCCGCGCCCCCTCGGCCAGGAACGCCTCGGCCATCGCATAGCCGATCCCGGAGCCCGCCCCGGTGACCAGCACGGTCCGGCCCTGGAACCTGTTCATCCAGCCTCCCAGCAGCGAGCCCCGAGGTCACCCCGCCCCTCGGACGGGCCCTCGGACGGGCCCTCGGACGGGCCCGGCGTCCGAGTCTGCCAGGCGGGCCCCTCGGCACGGTTGCCGAGATCACGGGTTCATCGGTAGCGTCGGCGTGCAATCGTTTGCGAAACGGGGGAGGAGGACGATGACCAGCCCCGCGACCGACCCGGCCGGCGCCCCCAGCGGCGTCATCCGACGCAACGCACTCACGGCCCATGACGACGGCTCGATGCGGACGGTGGTTGACGTCGGCGAGTTCGGCCGGCTGGTCCTCGACGAGCCCGTGGCCCACGGCGGCAGCGGTGCGGGCCCCTCACCGCTGCAGGCCGTGCTCGGCGCCCTGTGCGGCTGTGAGGCGGTCACGTTCCACCGGACCGCGGTCGAGATGGGGTTCGCGTACGACTCGCTCGACTTCGAGGCGGCCTTCACCATCGACATCCGAGGTCGCCAGGGGGACCGTTCGGTGCGTCCGCACTTTCAGACGGTACGCGTGCGCGCGGTGATAGCCACCGACGAGAGCGAGGAGCGCCTGGCGACCGTGGTGGAGGAGACGGAGGCGCGCTGCCCGGTCTTCAACTTGCTCCACGACGCCAAGGTTGACGTACAGATGGCTTGGGTTCCCGACACCGGCGGATGACCGGACCGCCGTCCGGCGGGTCGGACATCTGCTAGGGCTAGGGCTCGGTCTTCGGGGGCAGGTACCGGTCCCGGCGGGTGGCCAGCTCCCGCCGCGTGGCTGCGGTGAGCAGGTCCGGGGAGCCCAGGTCCATGGCGCCGAACCGCAGGTACGGGTCGACGCCGTTCGCGCGTAGGAAGGCCTCAGCGCGCTGC
>JBMOMH010000384.1:0-1738 GCA_049323135.1 Actinomycetota bacterium | reverse complement strand
AGACCTCACACCCCTCGCAGGCCGCCACACCCCCAGGGCGCGCCCTTGAGGATCACCCGCGAGCGCCGCCGAATCAGATCAACCCGTCCGCCACAGCTCACCGCGCATCACTTTTGGCAACAGCCTCTTGCGGTCACGGAATTCCCCAGGGCGTGGTCCCGTGGATGTGTCTACTCCTTGGTGCTCGGGGTTGTCGAGTCGCCGGTCCGTGGTCGTTTGCGGGGTCGGTAGCTGGGGCCGTCCATGAGGATCTGGTGACTGTTGTTGATCAGCCGGTCGAGCAGGGATTCGGCGACGACGGGGTTGGGGAACAGCGGGTACCAGTCGGTGGGGGCCCGGTTGGAGGTCAGGATGAGGGGGCCGCCGGCGGCGCTGCGTTCGGAGATCAGCTCGTAGAGGTCGTCGGCCTGGGCGTCGGTGAGCGGTCGCATCGCGAAGTCGTCCAGGATGAGCACGGCGGGGCGGGTGTACTCCCGGAGCCGGCGGTCCCAGCTGCGGTCGGCGTGCCCGCCGGCGAGGTCGGCCAGCAGCCGGCTGGTCTTGGCGAAGCGGACCTCGCCGCCGCGACGGATCACGGCGTGCCCGAGCCCTTGGGCGATGTGGGTCTTGCCGACGCCGACCGGGCCGAACAGGATCACTGACTCGCCGGCGGCCAGCCAGCGCAGCGCGGCCAGGTCGCGCAGGGCGGCGGCGGGCAGTTTGGGGTTGGCGGCGAAGTCGAAGCCCTCGATGGTGGCCTGGTGTTCGAAGCGGGCCCGGCGCAGCCGGCGGGCCAGGGCGGCGGTGTCGCGGCGGGCGATCTCGTCCTCGCAGAGCACCTGCAGGAAGTCCAGGTGACCGAGTTGCCCGGCGCGGGCCTGGGCGAGGCGGGCGTCCAGGGTGTCGAGCATCCCGGTCAGCTTCAGGGCGCGCAGCGCGGAGTGCAGGGCGGGGTCGAGCACGCTCATCGCGGGCCTCCTGTCGAGGTGGGGTCGGTGGCGGCGCGGGTGGCGGCGCGGGTGGCGGCGCGCAGCGCGATCACCTGGTCGCCGAGGTAGTCGGCCAGCCAGTCGGCCCACCGGCAGGGGTGCAGCGGGCGGGCGGGCTGGTAGCCGGCGAGTTCGGTGACGGCGTCGGGGCTGGCCTGGCGCAGGAAGTCCTCGAGCATGCCGAGGACGGCGGCCAGGTCCTCGGCCTGCTCGCCGTCCATCTGCCAGCGCACCGTGCCGGGTGCGGCGCTGCGACCGGTCATGCCCGCACCTGCCGCTCGTCGTCGCGAGTGGCCGGGGAGGGGCCGGTGGTGGGCAGGGGGACGACGTCCGCGCCGGTGTGCGCCTGCGGTGAGGCGGTGAACAGGTGCTGCGGGCCGCGCAGGAACGCCGGCACGTCGGCGGCCCGGGGGCCGCTGTGGCCGGGTGGGTGCTCGGCGCCGACGGCGAGCACTCCCTTGATGGTTCGGTAGGAAGGGTCGCCGACGGCGATCGCGCGGGCGCAGGCCGCCTCCAGCCGGTCCGCGCCGTGCCTGTCCGCCAGGCCCAGGACGCCCTGGGCGGCACGCAACCGGAACAGCGCGCCCACCTCCAGCAGGGTCTCGATCACCTGCGCGCAGGCCGGTCCGATCCGTTTGGCGTTCTGCCGGCACCAGGTCGGGGTGCGCATGTGGAAGGCGATCTTCTCCGGTGGGTAGTGCTCGAAGTTCGTCCGCCGGCCTCGCTCGGCGCGCACGTGGGTGGCCACCACCGTCTGGGCGTGCAGGATC
>JBMOMH010000383.1:0-21340 GCA_049323135.1 Actinomycetota bacterium | reverse complement strand
TTCGCCTTCCAGGACCGGACCATCTTCACCTTCTACGCGGTGGTGTTCGCCCCCTTCCTGGTGCTCGGGGTGACGCTGGTGCTCGGCCTGGTGCTGGGGCCGCCCGAAGCCGATCCGCGGCGGCGCCGCGTCGGGGCCCTGCTGGGCGGGGCCTACGTGCTGGCGGTGATCCTGGACTTCCTGTGGCTGGCCCCGGTGTACCTGGCCGAGACGCTGCCGTACGGGCAGTGGCTGGCCCGGATGTGGCTGCGCACCTGGGTGTAGCGAGAGGTCCCGCGAGCAGTCCGGGCCTCGGCTCAGGGGGCGAGCGCCAGGCGCACCCCGAACACGACGAGGACGCCACCGGTGACCCGGTCGAGGACACGGCGGAAGCGGGGACGCTGCCACAGCGTCGTGATCCGGTCGACGAGCAGCAGCAGCGCGGCGAAGTAGACCGCGGTCTCCAGCACGTACAGCGCACCGAACAGCAGTGACGTCGCCGCCACCGGTGCCCCCCGCGGGACGAAGCCAGGCAGGATCGTCACGAAGAACACGCCGACCTTGGGGTTGAGCAGGTTGGTGGTGACCCCGGCGCAAAAGCCGGTACCGATCAGGCCGCGCACCGGCTCGGCGCCGGGACGGGGGCGCAGCGCCCGCACCCCCAGGTAGAGCAGGTACGCCGCCCCGGTCAGGCGCAGGGCGGCGTACGCCGTCTCGCTGGCTCGCAGCAGCGCCGCCAGGCCGAGCGCGGCGGCGGCGACCCACACCAGCAGCCCGGTGAGGATGCCGGCGCAGGTGCGCACCGCGGTGGCCCGGCCGCGGAGCACGACGCTGCGCAGCACCAGCAGGCTGTCGGGGCCGGGCAGCAGCACCAGGGCCGCGCCGGCGACGAGGAAGGCCAGCACCGCGGCCGTCATGCCGGTGCCTCCACCTGGTCCAGCCGCACCAGGACGCTGCTGTAGTCGCCGCGGGCGGCCAGCGGCCAGCCCACCTGCTGCAACAGCGCCGCGGAGTGGTGCCGACCGGTGTCGGCGTCCCGGTAGACCGCGCCGTCGGGCAGCCCGCGCAGCCGCACCCGGCTCCGCTGCTCGTCGAACCGTGGCGTCGTGGCGAACGCGAGCAGCGCGGTCTGCCCGCCGTCCGCGGCGACGTACTGCACCGCCGACCAGGGCCCGCCGTCGGGGGGGAGGAGCCGGTACTGGTGGCCGTTCTGCACGGTGTCCCGCACCCCCTTGTACGCCGCCACGAGGTCCGCCACTTCCGCCAGCTCGGCGTCGGACCAGGCGCCGAGGTCACCCCCCAGGCCCAGGGTGCCGGCCATCGCGACGTGGGCGCGGAACCGCAGCGGCACCCGGCGCCCGGTGAGGAAGTTCGGGCTGTCGGTGACCCAGGCCACCATCGCCCGAGCGGCGTAGGCCTGGCTGAAGCCGTGCTGGATGGCCAGCCGGTCCAGCGCGTCGGTGTTGTCACTGGTCCACACCTGGTCGGTGCGGGACATGATGCCGAGGTCCACCCGGCCGCCGCCGCCGGAGCAGGACTCGATGGCGACGCCGGGGTGGGCGGCGCGCAGCCGGTCCAGGACGTCGTAGAGATGGGTCACGTACCGCACCCACACCTCGCGGTCCCGCCCGGCGGGGGCGGCCGGCCATCCCGGCTCGGTGAACGGACGGTTCATGTCCCACTTGACGAAGTCGATGTGGTAGCGGGAGAGCAGGCCGTCGAGGGTGGCGTACACCCAGTCCCGGACATCGTCCCGGGCCAGGTTGAGCACCAGCTGGTGGCGCATCGGCGTACGGTCGCGGCCGGGGAAGTGCAGCACCCACTCCGGGTGCGCCCGGTAAAGGTCGCTGTCGGGGTTGACCATCTCCGGTTCCACCCAGATGCCGAACGCCATGCCGAACCCGTGGACGCCGTCGACGACCTCCTCCAGCCCGCCGGGAAACTTCGCCGGGTCCACCTCCCAGTCCCCCAGCCCGGCGGTGTCGTCGCGGCGGCCCCGGAACCAGCCGTCGTCAACGACGAACAGCTCCACGCCGGCCCGGGCCGCCCGCTCGGCGAGGGCCAGCTGCTGCGCGGTGGACACCGCGAACGCGGTCGCCTCCCACGAGTTGTAGAGCACCGGACGGACGGCGTGCGGCCCGCCGGGGAGCACGTGGTGGCGCTGGAAGTCATGCCACTGCCGGCTCGCCGCGCCGTGGCCGCCGGTGCTGCACAGCCCGGCGAAGACCGGCAGGTCCACCGCCTCGCCGGGCGCCAGCCGCCAGCGCAGGTCCAGGTCGTCCCAGCCCCCGGTGACCCGGACCGTCCCGGTCACCGGGTCCCGCTCCACCGAGATCGCCCACGACCCACTCCAAGCGATCATGCAGGAGTAAACGAGCCCGTGCTCCTCGCCGGCGCCCGCGTCCAACGCCACCCACGGGTTGGCGTGGTGGCTGGTGGTGCCCCGACGGCTGCCGAGGACCAGCCGCGGGCCACGCAGCGGCGTACCGACCAGGTGGGTCTCCCGGGCCCAGCGCCCGTGCAGGGTGGTGACCCGGTCCACCTGGGGGGGCAGGGTCCAGGTGGCGGCGTAGGCACGCTCGAGCAGCACCTCCCCGGGGCCGTCGTTGCCAACCCGCACCCACCGGGCCAGGACGTCGGACGCGGCGTGCACCCGGTAGCCCAGCAGCAGGGTCACCCCGGCGGCCGGGTCCCGCAGCCGCACCCGCAGCTCCGCGCGGTCGGCGGTCTCCTCGACGCCGTCGAAGACCGGGTCGAGGACCCGTACCCCGTCGGCCAGCACCACCTTCAGCGCCGGCTCGAGGAAGTCCCGGCTGGTCCAGGCGGCGTACTCGGGGGGGTCCTGCACGTCGGCCGACTCGAACGGGACCCGGCCCGGCGGCGCCGACCCGCCGTCGAGCAGCTCGCCCACCTCCGCCCCGGTCAGCCGCGGCCCCCAGTAGCGGTGCCGGAGCCGGCCTCCGGCGTCCACCGCGCACACGTAGGAGGTGCCGGCGGTGTGCAGCGCCCAGGCGCGCTGCGCCGGCAGGTGCTGTACGCCGACAGCGGGTTCTGTGGGTGGGGCCGTCGGGGGGTCCGTGAGGGGCACAGCGGAAACCTACCGGGGACCGGACCGGTGGGCCGGCGTGCCGTGGCGCAGCGCGGCACCCGGCGTCGCCAGCGGGGAGACGGTGAGCGCGTAGCCCATCGCAGCGAGGATGCGCTGGGCGGTGTCCAGGGATGGGGAGACGGTCCCGCTCTCGTAGGCGTGGATGGCGGCGCGGGAGGTGTTGGCACGGCGGGCAACCTCGGCAACCGACAGGCCGACCCGGAGGCGGGCGGCGCGCAGCTGCTCGTTCAGCGGCAGTCCGGTCACAACCTGCCCCGGCTCCACCAGCGCGCCAGTCGGCGCCAGGCAGGCGACCTCCGCGCGTCCCTTGGCGGCAGGATCGACTCAATCAGGTACTGGGACTTCGGCCGCAGGGGGCGGTGCGGACCCCAAACCCGCCTCGGACAACCCGTGACGCCCTCCGACCCGAGCGGCGGCTTCGTACACCTCCGCCTTCGGTTCGAAGACGCCGTAGATGTCCCGCGTCGTCCGCCGAGTGTTGTACGCGAGCGCCATGGCAGCGCCGCCGACCGCGAACAGCTCCGCCCGCAGCCCTCGGGCATCCAGGTCCGAGCCGAGATCCTCCAGGAGGGCGACGATCTCCGAACGGGTCAGATCCCGCGCGCTCATACCGACACCAGCGAGTCGGCCTCCACGAGCACACCATGCAGCACGAAGGACAGCGGGGCGTGCACCAGCGCGTTCGGCAGCAGCGCCGCGGGCCCGCGGTACCACAGGGTCGGCGATGTGCGCTCCGGTTCTTCGGTCCACGCCGGAATGGGGGCTCCCCGGCGGACGGCAACCTCGGCGGCTGCCGCAGCCACCAGCGCGTCCACCACAACGTCTCCGGTCAGGGCTGGCGCTTCGTCGAGTCGGTCGGCGTCGGCCATCCAGTCCGCGACGAAGCGCACGTACTCAGCCGGGGTGACGTCGCTCAGGGTGGTGGCCAGCTCACGCGGGCTGCTCACATGCCGGCTGTACTGGATCGCATACACCACCTCCGGTCGGTGACCTATCGGTCGGCGTACCCTGGGCGGGTGCCCGCCTACGAGTTCCGCTGCCGGACCTGCGACGTGCGCTTCGAGGTCCGGCGTGCCCTGTCCGAGCCGGTCGGGGCCATCACCTGCCCGCAGGGGCACCCCGAGACCAGCCGGATCTACAGCGCGGTGGCCCTCGGCGGCCGGACGGCGGCCACGGGTCAGCCAGCCCCAGCGGCCACCGGCGGCGGCTGCTGCGGGGGCGGCTGCTGCGGCTGAGCCGGCCGGCCCCCCGGCTTAGTCGCCCTCCCGGGATCAGTCGCCGTCCGGGTGCGGGATGGCCACCATGGTGAGTTCCTCGATGCCGGTAAAGTCCCGGGGGTTGCAGGTGTAGACGGGCAGCTCGTGAGCGATCGCCGTCGCGGCGATCAGAGCGTCGAAGGCGCGAGGCTGCACCCGCCGACCGGCACGCCGCAGACCGGCGGCCACGCGACCGAAGGCCCGTGCCGCCGACGCGTCGAACGGCAGCGGCTCGAAGGCGCCTTCGGCCTCCTGCAGCCGCGCCTGGCGTGTCGCCTGCTCGACGGGGTCCTCGGTCAGGAGCGGGCCGGCGGACAGCTCGGCCAAGGTGACCGCCGTGATCACCGGTTCAACGGGCAGGTCCTGCGGGTTCAACCGGTCCAGCAGCACGACGGCGTTGGTGTCCAGAACGCCGCATCGGTGCCGGGTCACAGCCGCTGGTCGGTCACCGCGTCGAGGTCGGCGCGCAGCCGCCGCGGATCGACGTGCGGGAGCCGACGGAAACGTTCGACGAGGGCCTCCGCGGACAGCCGACCCCGGGCCACGGGCTCCAAGCGGGCCACCGGCTTGCCGTCCCGAGTGATCGTCACACGTTCCCCGGCCGCGACACGGTCGAGCACACGACCTCCGTGGTTGCGCAGCTCGCGCACCGTAGCCTCGCTCATGCCGGGATGGTATCACCAGTGAGACACCTGGGCTGTCAGCGGGCTGCGGGTCCGGTGGAGGCGCGGATGACCAGGTGGGAGGGCAGGACGATCGACTGCGGCGCCAGCTCGGCGGTCCCGTGTTCGAGCACCCGCAGCAGGACGTCGACGGCCGCCCGGCCCACCTTCTCGCCGGCCCCGGCCAGCGTCGTCAACGGCGGCGTACAGAAGTCGGCCCCGAAGATGTCGTCGTAGCCGACCACGCTGACGTCCTCGGGCACGCGCACCCCACGTTCGGCGAGCCGGCGCAGCACCCCGAAGGCGAGCAGGTCGTTGTGCGCCACGAGGGCGGTCGCCCGGTGGCCGATGGCCGCGTCGGCGGCCGCGGCGCCGCCGGCCAGGGCTGGGGGGAACGGGCCGAGCCGCTGCACGGTGACCCCGAGTCGGGGGGCGGTGGCGGCCAGGGCCCGCCACCGCCGGGCGCCCGCCCACGACGCCCGAGGCCCGCCGAGGAACACCAGCGAGCGGTGGCCTAGCGAGGCCAGGTGCTCGACGACCTGCCGGCTGCCCTCGGACTGGTCGCTGACCACGCTGTGCATCCCGGGCACCTCCCGGTTCACCAGGGTCAGCACCCGGCCTTTGGCCAGGGCCTGTATGCGCTCGTCGGGCAGCCGGCTCGACGCAAGGATGATCCCGTCCACCGCGCGGCTGAGCCGCTCCACGTGCCGCGCCTCGGCCTCCGCGGACTCCTGGGTGTCGACGAGGATCAGGGTGAAGCCGGCCGCGTTGACCTGTCGCTCGGCGCCCCGGATGACGCCGAAGAAGTGCGGGTTGGTGATGTCGGGGACCACCAGGGCCACGGTCTGGGTCCGCCCCGACGGCAGCGCCCGGGCCATCGGGTTGGGCTGGTAGCCCAGGCGGCGGGCCACGCCCACCACGTGTTCGCGGGTGCGGGCGTTTACCCGCCCCGGGTCGCTGAAGGCCCGGGACACGGTCGACGCGGCGACCCCGGCTTCCGCGGCCACGTCGTAGATCGTCGGTGTGGGAGGGAGCGGCCCGCGCCGGCCCCGGCCCGACCGCCCTCCGGACCCGGTCGGCTCCACCCTGGCCACCACTGGTTCCCTTCGCCGCCGTCCGGCCCTTCCTACCCGTTACGGCAACTTTTGGCAACCGGTTGCCAGCAGGTGTGAGCCGTGTCACCTTGCTGCCCCATGACGACCCCACACCGCCCCACCGACCTCCGCCGCCCGCGGCACCACCGCCCGGAGCGCGCCGCGTGAAGGCAGTCCTGCTCACCGCGCCCCAGCGGGTCAAGGTCGTCGGTGACTGGCCCGAGCCAGCCCTGGGCCCGCACGACGTCCTCGTGGCAATGCGCGCCGTTGGCCTGTGCGGCTCCGACCTCGGGGTGTACGACGGCGAGCGGGTCACGCCGGGCCTGCCGTGGGTCATGGGCCACGAGGGCGGCGGCGAGATCGTCGCCGTCGGCAGCGCGGTGACCGACCGCCGGCTCGGGCAGCGGGTGGTGGTCGAGCCCAACTACTGCTGCCTGGACTGCCCGGCGTGCCGCTCCGGGCGGACCTCGGCGTGCCCCCGGCGGGGAATCGTCGGGGTCAACCGGCCCGGCCTGCTGGCCGAGCGGGTCGCGGTGCCCGCCCGGTTCACCTGGCCAGTGCCACGGTCCTGGTCGGACGCCCGGCTGGCCTGCCTGGAGCCCCTGTCCGTGGCCCGGGCGGCGGTACGCCGGGCGCCGGTACGCCATGGCGACGCCTGCCTGGTCGTCGGGGCCGGCTCCCAGGGCCTGTTCGTCTGCCAGTCCCTCCTGGCCATGGGGGCCCACCCCTTCGTCGTCGAGCCACACCCGGGGCGGCTGGCCCTGGCCGAGCACCTCGGGGCCAAGCCGGCCGACCTCGAGGCGGGCAGGTTCCCGGTCGTGTTCGAGACCTCCGGCGCGCCAGCCGCGTGGGAGACCGCACTGCGGGCGGTGGCGACCACCGGGACCGTCGTACTGATCGGGATGGGCGCGGAACCCGTGCGCCTGTCCACCTTCGAGGTGGTGCGCCGGCAGCTGACCCTGACCGGTGCGCTCATCTACGACCATCCGCACGACTTCGGCGCCACCCTCGCCGCCGTCGCCGACGGAGACATCGTGCCCGAGCGGGTGGTCCATGACGGGTTCCCGCCCGAGGAAGCGGCCACCGCGTTCGCGCAGGCCCGCACGGTGCCTGGGAAGGCGTGGCTCGACCTGGCCGGCTGGGGTGGCCAGTAGCCACGCCCTGCAGCAACGCACCACGGCCCCGGCAGGGGGCTCCCCATCGACACAGGACCCGTGGAAGGTGGAAGCAGCAATGACCGACATCCGCAGCGGCGCGCCAGGGAGCACGGCGACCGTAGCCGCGACTGAGCCGCCGCGGGCCCCGCGAAAGGCGGCCCTCGCCAGCTGGATCGGCAGCGCCCTGGAGTACTACGACTTCTTCCTGTACGGCACTGCCGCGGCGCTCGTCTTCGGCCAGGTCTTCTTCCCGAAGGCCGACCCGAAGGTCGGCACCATCGCGGCCCTCGCCACCTTCGGCGTCGGCTACTTGGCCCGTCCGGTGGGCGCCTTCTTCCTCGGACACATCGGCGACAAGTTCGGGCGCAAGCGGGTGCTCGTCCTGACCATCCTGCTGATGGGCATGTCCACGTTCCTGGTCGGCCTGCTCCCGACGTACAACCAGGTGGGGATCTGGGCGCCGGTCGCCCTGGTCGTGCTGCGGCTGATGCAGGGGCTGTCGGCCGCAGGTGAGCAGGCGGGCGCGAACTCGATGACGCTGGAGCACGCACCACCGGGGCGCCGCGCCTTCGTCAGCAGCTTCACCCTCGGCGGCACCCAGATGGGGCTGATCCTCGCGACCCTGGTCTTCCTGCCCATCGCCGCCCTGCCCAAGCAGCAGCTGCTGACATGGGGCTGGCGGATCCCCTTCCTGCTCAGCGCGGTGGTGATGCTCGTCGGCCTGTGGATCCGGCGCTCCCTGCCGGAGACCCCGGCGTTCACCGAGGAGGAGAAAGCCCACCGGGTCCCGCGGCTGCCCATCGCCGAGCTGTTCCGGCACAACGGCGTGGACGTCGTGCGCGTGGTCTTCGCGGCCTTCGTGTCCGTGGTGAGCACCATCTTCAGCGTCTTCACCCTGTCCTACGCGGTGAACCAGGTCGGCATCGCCAAGGCCACCATGCTCACCGTCGTGGTCCTCGCCAACGTCATCGCCGTGGCGGCGATCCCCGTGTGGGCCCTGCTGGCGGACCGGTTCGGGCGCAAGCCGTTCTTCATCGGCGGCGCCCTGGGCTCGGCGGCGCTGATCTGGCCGTACGTCTGGGCGATCAGCCGAGAGAACCTCCCCCTGGTGTTCCTCGTCGGCCTGCTCCTGTCGGGCGTCGTGTACAGCGCGGCGAACGGCATCCAGCCTGCCCTGTACGGCGAGATGTTCTCCACCCGGGTCCGGCTGTCCGGGATGGCCGTAGGCACTCAGATCGGGTACGCGCTGGGCGGCTTCGCCCCCACGATCGCCGCCGCGATCCAGGGGAGCGGCAGCAACAGCTGGGTGCCGGTCGCGCTGCTCACCACGGCGGCAGCGACGGTGGCGGCCATCTCCGCGGCGACCGCCCGCGAGACCTACCGGGTCCCCCTCGCCGCCTTGGGCACGACCCGCTGACCCCGGGCCCGGCTCCCGTGACCCCCGCGGTCCACGGGAGCCGGGCCGCCGGCCCGTTCCTGGAGGCAACCGAGATGCGCGTGTCCGTGCTCAACGGACCAAACCTCAACCTGCTCGGCGAGCGGGAGCCCGACGTCTACGGCAGCCGCACGCTCGGCGAGGTCGAGAGCCGGCTCACCGTCCTCGGCGAGACCCTGGGGGTCGAGGTCAGCTGCGCCCAGACCAACAGCGAGGGTGAGCTGGTCGACCTGGTCCACGCCGCACGCCACGGGGACGGCCTCATCATCAACCCCGGGGCCTACGCGCACTACAGCTACGCCCTGCGGGACGCGCTGGCCGCGGTGCGCGTGCCCTGCGTCGAAGTGCACATCTCCAACGTGTACGCGCGCGAGGCGCACCGGCAGGTGTCGGTGACCGCGGCCGCCACCGACGGGCTGATCTGCGGGTGTGGCACGTTCGGGTACGAGCTGGCGCTGCGCTACGTCGTCCAGCGGGCGCGCGCGGCGGCAGGGTGACAGGGACCGTGCGCAAGGCCATCGCGACCGTGTCGGTCAGCGGCACGCTCGAGGAGAAGCTCGCGGCGATCGCCGCGGCCGGCTTCGACGGTGTCGAGATCTTCGAGAACGACCTCGTCAACAGCTTCCTGTCCCCGCAGCAGGTGCGCCACCTGGCCACGGACCTCGGGCTTCGCGTCGAGCTGTACCAGCCGTTGCGCGACGTCGAGGCCGTGCCCGCGGACCTGTTCGCGCGCAACCTGCGCCGGGCGGAGCGGAAGTTCGACGTGATGGAGCAGCTGGGCGCCGACCTGCTGCTGGTGTGCTCCAACGTGTCACCGGTGTCGGTGGACGACGACGCGCTGGCCGCCAGCCAGCTGCAGCAGCTCGCGGAGCGCGCGCAGGCCCGGGGGATCCGGGTCGTCTACGAAGCCTTGGCCTGGGGTCGCCACGTGCACGACTACCGCAAGTCCTACGCCATCGTGGCGGCGGCGGACCACCCGGCCCTCGGGGTGTGCCTGGACAGCTTCCACATCCTGTCGCGCGGTGCCGACCCGGCCGGGATCGCGGCCATTCCGGCGGAGAAGCTCTTCTTCCTCCAGGTCGCCGACGCCCCCCTCCTGGCCATGGACGTGCTGCAGTGGAGCCGGCACTACCGCTGCTTCCCGGGGCAGGGGGCGTTCGACCTCACCGGGTTCGTGCGTCAGGTCGTCCAGGCCGGCTATCGTGGCCCGCTGTCGCTGGAGGTGTTCAACGACGTGTTCCGGCAGATCGACTGCCGGGAGGCGAGCGTCGACGCGATGCGGTCCCTGCTCTTCCTCGAGGAGTCGCTGCCCGACCCCGAGCGGCCGGCACCGTCGCGCGACACGGTGCGGTTGGCGTCACTGCCGGCGCCCGCCGAGGTGAGCGACGTCGCCTTCGTGGAGCTCGACGTCCCGGAGGCCTCCCTCTCGGACTGCGTGACGGTCCTGCAGGCCCTCGGCTTCACCCGGCGCGGCCGGCACCGGTCGAAGCCGGTGGAGCTGTGGCACCAGGGAGCCGCCCGGCTGGTCCTCAACTACCGGCCGGGGGACCGGACCGGACCGGCCCTGTCCGCGATCGGGCTGTACACCGACAGCGTGGCCCGCTTCGCCCAGCGGGCCGCCGCGTTCATCGCCGGTCCCGCCCCGCGGCAGCGCGGCGCAGGAGAGGCGGACCTGCCCTCGGTGCGGTGCCCCGACGGGAGCGTGATCCTCGCCTGTGAGGGTGACGCGTGGCTGTCCGACTTCCTCCCCGCGGGCGGGGAGACCGACGATGCCGGACTGCTGCGCCGGGTCGACCACGTGGCCCTGTCGGTGCCCTTCGGGCTCTTCGACGAGACCGTCCTGCTCTGCCGTGCGGTGCTCGGCCTGCAGCCCACCGGCAGCGTGGAGCTGGCCGACCCGTACGGGATGATCCAGAGCCGGGCGGTGGCCAGCCGGGGCGAGGGTGTCCGGATCGCCCTCAACGTCGCCCAGCCCAGCCACCGGGGTGCCGGCCCTCGCCCGCGGCACGTCGCCTTCGCCTGCGACGACCTGCTCGCGACGGCGGCGGCGCTGCGGACTCGAGAGGTGTCCCTGCTGCCGATCCCGGACAACTACTACGACGACCTGCAGGCCCGGTACGAGCTGCCGGACGCGCTCGTGGCCAGCCTGCGAGCGTACGGCGTGCTGTACGACGCCAGCGAGGCGGGCGAGTTCTTCCACCTGTACACCGACCTGGTCGGGCCGGGCCTGTTCTTCGAGTTCGTCCAGCGGGTCGGCGGCTACGCCGGCTACGGCGCGGCCAACGCGCCGACGCGGATGGCCGCGCAGCTCCGCCGTACCACCATGGCCCCGGCACGGGGTTGACCACCCGCGGAGACCCCGACGTCCGGTCGCGCTGACCTCACCCCGGGCGCCATGTGCTACCGTGTCGCACATGGAGATCGGGGTGCGGGAGCTGCGCAACCGGACCGCCCAGGTCGTCGACGCCGTACGCGCAGGTGAGCGGGTTGTCCTGACTGTGCATGGCGAAGCGGTCGCCGACATCGTCCCGCACGGTCACCGAACGCGCTGGCTGGCCGGAGAGCAGCTCCGTCGGGAGCTCGCCGAACGCGCGGCCGACCCCGGGCTGCGCGACGATCTCGACCGCCTCGCCGGGCAGACCCTGGGCGAGCTGTGAGCGGAGCCGCGGGGCTTCTCGACACCTCGGTGTTCATCGCCCGCGAGTCCGGACGGCCGATGGGGGACCTACCATCCCGGGTGACGGTGTCGGTGGTCACCATCGGCGAGCTCGAGCTGGGGGTGCTCAGCGCCCGGGACCCACTCACCCGCGCTCGCCGGGGAGACACCCTCGCGTTGGCCAGGATGGTGGAGCCGGTCCCGATCACCGAGTCGGCCATGGGCGCGTGGGCCCGGCTCGTGCTCGATTGTCGCGCCGCGGGCATTCATCGAGCGGTCAAGCTCACTGACGCGCTCATCGCGGCGAGCGCGATAGACCTCGGCCTACCCGTCGTGAGCCAGGACGAGGACTTCGACCAGATCGCCCGAGCGCACCGGGCGCTGCACGTCCTCCGGATCTAGGTGTGCAGGCGTGTCAGGCCCTATGCTGGCTTCCGGGTAGGCACCAGACGTGGAAGGTGGGACCGGCATGGCCGACACGGTGAAGGATCCCGTCTGCGGCATGGACATTCGTCCGGAGGACGCAGTCGCCAGCGAGGAGCACGAGGGTCGGACGTTCTACTTCTGCAGCGCCAGCTGCCGCGACGCGTTCGTGAAGGACCCGCATCGCTACGGGCATCCCGCCAACTAGTCACCGCAGACAGACCGACAGGATCGGCTGCTGGGCGCCGACTGCCGTCGGCCCCGGCAAGTTCGTGACGGCGCCGGCCAGCGCTTCCTCGGGCCGGGTGGACGACGACGGTAGGCGGGAGGTCCATGGCCTGCTCCTCTGGTCCTGGTGTTGACCAGAGGCTGGCAGGGCGTACTAGTAGGGCGCGCCCATCTCGACGGACTGGCGCTGCAGCTCGCTCCGCCAGCTCTCCAACTTCCACCGGACGCTGTCCAGCCGGTCGACGTCGGCCCGACGCTCCGGCCTGCCGGCCCAGGCCTGGGTGATGGTCTCGATGAGCCGAAGCCGGTCCTCGACCTCCGGCAGCGAGTAGGCGAACCGGCCGATCTCGTCGAGGCCGCGTCCCCGGGTGGGGCTGCCCGTCCCGTCGTACCGTGCCAGGCGCAGCAGGGAGACCAGGGTGATGGCGCCGGCCTCGGCGGCGAGCCGCTCGGCCCCGGCGTCGTCCGTCTCCCCTACGCCCAGGCTGGACGGGTAGTGCAGCACCAGGCCGGGGAAGAGCCCGACATCCTCGAGGTAGCGGACCAGCTGGGCGGCGCGCTCCAGGTCCCCCCCGGCGGTGCCGGCCGATTCGGCGAGGTCACCCGACACCGGGACCGGGGAGGGGGCGGACCGGGTTGTCCCCACCTCGCGGCGTGCGCGACGCAGCGTCGCGTGCTCGTCCTCGGTCAGCTCGTACAGCTGCGGCTTGACGTGCCTGACCAGGGCCAACCCGTCGCGGTTCGGCGTCGTACGGGTGGTGAGGTCCGTGGCGAGGAGACCACGCTCGCGCAGGATGCGGATGTCACGACGCCACTTGCGCTCGGCAGCCGAGGGGTCGCCGCCGTAATCCCCAACCCGGTCCTGGACCTCGGACGCCGGCAGCACCCGACGCGCTCGCCGCAGGACCGCCAGGATCGCAACCAGCCGCTGTGTGGGCGTCATGGTCGACCCGACCTCGTGGCTGTCCTCGTCCAGCTCGAGAGTATGGCGGGGGCCGAGACCGCGGTTGGCGTGCTCCGCCACCTGTGGGCGCGGCATGGGATGGACGGACATGTCCTACCCGGCTGGCACAGTGCGTGTCATGACCGAACACATCGTTGCCACCGATCCCCGCCCGGCTCCGGTCGACGCCCCGGCCGGCGCGCCGTCCGGAGCCCCTGCCCCCCGCACGGCCCCCGGCGGACACGACGCCCTGGCCGGGGAGTTCGCGGCGCTACCCTACCCGGGCCACCGCCCCAGCTTCTCCTTCGCGCAGCTGGAGGACCGGGTGTACGCCCTCACCCCAGATGCGTCGGCCCCTTCCGGTTGGCGGGTGCGTGGTTCTGGTCAGGACCTGGACGCGTGGCTGGTCGCGCAGAAGATGGATCCGATGTCGGCGCGGGTGCCGGTGCTGGCCTATGGGTCGAACGCGTGCCCGGCGAAGATCGTGGACCTGACCATCCGGCGCCCGCCGTTCACCGGAGCGGCGGTGCTCCTGCGTTGCCAGACCCCGGGCCTGGCGGCTGCCTGGTGCGCCGGCACCCGACAGGACGGATCGGTCCCGGCGACGCTCGTGGCCGCCGCGGTCACCGAGACGCATGCGGTGATGTTCTGCACCCGCCCCCAGATGCGGGCCTTGGATGCCTGCGAGGGGCGTCGGGCCGGGATCTACGCCCTGGCGCGGATCGGCGTAGGTGAGGTGGTGCTGGAGGACGGGGCTCGGGTGGAGCGCTGCCTGGCCTACGTCGGCGCCAGGTCGCAGCGGATGGCGCTCGCCGACGCCGCCGACCGTCCCCTGCTGGTGGCCGAGCACGACCAGGACGCGGCCGCCGCGGCGCGGCGGGCTGGTGCGGCGACGTGGACCGCTGGCCTGGCCGCCGGGCTGGACGCCGAGCCGGTGAGCGTGGCCTGGCCAGACCCGCAGGAGTGGCGCACCACCCTGTTCGTCTACGGCACCCTGCAGCCGGGCGGGCGGCTGTGGGGGCAGCTGGAGCCGTTTGCGGCGTCGGTGCGTGCCGAGCCCGCGACGCTGGCCGGCACGGCCTACGACACCGGATGGGGCTACCCGGGGGCGAGGCTGACGCCCGGGCCAGGCGTGGTGGGAACGGTCGTGCACCTCCACCCGGGTCTGGTCGAGGAAGCGCTGGCACACCTGGACGACATCGAGGGCGTGGCTGCGGGCCACTACCGTCGCCACTGGGCCGTGCTCACGGACGGCACCGCTTGCTGGGTCTACCTCTACGAGCATCCTGTGCAGGGTCTCCCGGTGCTCACCACCCGCTGGGGCACCGGACCGGGCACCGACCAGGCACGGAGGCCTTGACCATGTACGCAGCCGACGGACGGCTGGTGGTCAGCGCCAGCGACCTGGTGAGCTGGCTCGCGTGTCGGCACCTGACCGGCCTGGAGCGGCAGGTCGCCTGGGGCGAGCTGGCCCGGCCGACCCAGGAGGGCCTCGACAACACGGCCGCCCGCCGCGGCGACGAGCACGAGGCAGCACTGCTCGCCGAGATGCGTGCCGCAGGCCGTTCGGTGGTGGACATCGGCGCCGTCGGCTCTCATGCCGACCTGGTCGCTGCGCAGGAACGCACGGTCCGGGCCATGCGCGCCGGCGTGGACGTCGTGTACCAGGCCGCGTTCTTTGACGGCACATGGCGAGCGCATGCGGACTTCCTAGAGAAGCGCCCCGGCCGGCCCAGCGCGTTCGGGGACTGGTCCTACGAGGTCGCCGACGCGAAGCTGGCGCGGCGGATGAAGGTGCCGGCGGTGCTGCAGATGGCCCTGTACGCCGACCTGTTGACCGCCGTGCAGCAGGTTGAGCCGGAGCACCTGCACGTGCTAACTGGCCGCGGCACCCGGGAGTCGGTCCGCTTCGCCGACTGCGCGGCGTACGCGCGTCACACCCGCGCACGCTTCCTGGCCGAGCTGCACGACCCGCCCATCCCCACCTACCCACTGCCGGTGCCCGCCTGCGAACTCTGCCCCTGGAGCACGCAGTGCACGGAACGCCGGCGGGCCGATGACCACCTGTCGCTGGTCGCTGGGCTACGCAGCGAACAGCGCGATCGCCTGGAGCGGCAGGGGGTGTCGACGGTGGCACAGCTGGCCATGGCCTCACCGAAGCACCTGGCGAAGGTGGCTATCGGGCCGGCGACGCGGGAGAGGCTGGTACAGCAGGCTAGGCTGCAGGTGCGCGAGCGGGAGACCGGTCAGCCCTACTACGAGTTGCTGCCGGCCGTCGAGTGGAAGGGGTTGGCCCGGCTACCCGAGCCTAGCCCTGGTGACCTGTTCTTCGACATCGAAGGCGACCCATACGCTGGACCAGACGGCCTGGAGTACCTGTGGGGCCTCAGCGACACCCGGGATGAGTACTCCGCCTACTGGGCGCACGACCCGGCCGCGGAGCGGACGGCGGTAGAGGCCGTCGTCGACCGCATCATGGCCGCCTGGGCCGCCGATCCGGGCATGCACGTGTACCACTACGCGCCGTACGAGCCGACGCGGCTGAAGGCGGTGACCTCGCGCTACGACACCCGCACCCAGGAGGTCGACGGGATCCTCCGTGCCGGGCTGCTGGTCGACCTGTACGCCGTCACCCGCGAGGGGCTGCGGATCAGCAAGGAGTCCTACTCCATCAAGAAGCTCGAGGCCTTCTACCGTCCTGACGGCCGCGCAGGCGAGGTGACCAGCGCGGCGGCGAGCATCGTCGGCTACGAGCGGTGGCTGGTCAGCGGGCAACAGTCCGAGCTGGACGCCATCGAGGCCTACAACCGGGACGACTGCATCTCCACCCGGGAGCTGCGCGACTGGCTGGAGCACCGCCGTGCCGAGCTCGCCGACCGGGATGTGCATATGCACCGCCCGCAGCCCGGCGACCCGCTGCCCAGCCAGGTGCAGCAGGATGCCGAAGCCGACGCCTCCCGGCTGACCGCGGCACTCCTGGCCGGCCTCCCCGACGACCCGCGACAGCGCACGACGGAGCAGCAGGCGACATGGCTGCTGGCCCAGCAGGTCGGCTGGCACCGACGCGAAGCGCGCTCTGACTGGTGGGAGCACTACCGGCTCCTCGACCTCGACCCGGAGGATCTCACCGAGGAGGCGGCCGCGCTTGGCCCGCTGACGCCGCCCGTTCACGTCCGGGACGTAGACCGCTCCAGCGTGTGGCGGCACGAGTTCCCCCCACAGGAGACCAAGGCCCAGCCAGGCGACCAGATGCTGCACGCCGGAGGCTCAGGAAGCAGCACCGTGGTTCGCATCCACGCCGAAGAAGGCTGGGTGGAGATCAAGAGGGCAAGGAACCGGACCCACCCACATCCGGAGGGCCTCATCCCCCCGACGCCGTTCGACGACACCGTGCTACGCAAGGCGGTCCACCGGCTCGGCACGTGGGTGGCCGAACACGGCATCGACGGCGCCGGGGCGCACCGGGCGGCGCGGGACCTGCTGCTGCGTTGCCCGCCGCGCATCCTTGGCGGGTTCCGGCCGCTGGCTGGCGTGGATCCGGTGAAGGCGCTGGGCGAGGCAGTCCTCGGCCTCGACGCCGGGGTGCTGGCGGTGCAGGGCCCGCCGGGCACAGGCAAGACCTACGCCGGAAGTCGGGCGATCCTGGCGCTGCTGCGGGCCGGCCGCACCGTCGGTGTCACAGCACCAAGCCACAAGGCGATCGGCAACCTGCTCGACGCTGTGATGGCAGCTGCGGCCACGGAGGGCGTGGCGGTGCGGGCGATGCAGAAGGCCGAGGAGTCTCAGCGCTGCCAGTCTCCCCACGTCAGGTGCGTAGGGAGCAACAGCGACGTCGTACGTGCCCTGGACGATGGTTGCGTGGACGTCGTAGCGGGCACGGCGTGGTTGTTCGGCAACGAGAAGCTCACGGGTCGGATCGACGTGCTCGTCGTCGACGAGGCTGGACAGCTCTCGCTGGCCAACACCCTCGCGGTGGCACAGGCCGCCCGCAGCCTGGTGCTGCTCGGGGATCCGCAGCAACTGCAGCAGCCTTCCCGCGGCGCGCACCCTGACGGGGCGAACCCCTCGGCGCTGGAGCACATGCTCGGTGGTGCCGACACTATCCCGCCCGATCTGGGGTTCTTCCTGCCCACCAGCTACCGCATGTGCCAGCCGCTGTGCCAGGTGGTCAGCGACCTGGCGTACGACGGGCGGCTGGAACCCAGCACCGGTGCACGGGACCAGGCCGTCGTCAGTGCCGCTGGTGAGGTGAGGACAGGGGTGGAGTGGCGGCCCGTTGTCCACACCCAGACCTGCCGGTCGGCCTCCACGGAGGAGGCCGAAGCCGCCCGCGCCGTCGTGAACGAGCTGCTCGACGCCCGGATCCGGGACGACGGGGAGCCGGCGCGGCCGCTGCGCGCGGAGGACATCCTCGTCGTGGCGCCGTACAACGCACATGTGTCTCGCCTGCGCGGCTACCTGCCCGAAGGGGTGCGGGTCGGCACCGTCGACAAGTTCCAAGGTCAGGAAGCGCCAGTGGTCATCGTGTCGCTGGCCGCCACCAGCGGTGCCGACGCCGCGCACGGCATCGGCTTCCTGCTTGACCGGCATCGGCTCAACGTGGCGCTGTCCCGCGGGAGGGCCCTCGCGGTGGTCATCGGCAGCCCCGGACTGCTCGACACCGCCGCTCGGTCCATCGACCAGCTGCGCCAGATCAACGCCCTGTGTCGGCTGGCGGGTCCCCGTGAGATCTGACCGTCGGCCCTCCGACGGGGGACACGCCGCCCTGTCCAGGCTCTTCGGGGCGAGCCAAACTCGACTCCAAAGCGCTGATATCGGCAGGAAAAAGACCACCTCGCCCAGAACCTGTCTTGTGGCACGGGTTCGAGCGAAGCCGACGTGCGTGGAGCTGAGGGGATTTGAACCCCTGACCCCCTCGATGCGAACGAGGTGCGCTACCGGACTGCGCCACAGCCCCTGGACCGGCACCCGAGGCTAGCAGATCGGCCCATGCCGCCCGATCAGTCCCCGACCGCCCGGCGACGCTCGAGGATCTCGTCCAGCTCGCCCTCCCGCCCGAGGACGTCCCGCAGCGTCACGTCGCTGCGCCGGGGCGCCGGGGGCGCGGCCCCCTCGGCGGGAGCGCTGGGCGCCTCTGGGGCCGCCCAGGAGCCGGGGGTGGACAGGTCGATGGTGCGGGTGACCCGGGGGGCGGGCGGGGCGGTGACGTACGTCGGGAGCGGCCATGGCCGCAGGTCCCACTCGTCGTCCGCGCGCAGCCCGGAGACGAACTCCTCGGTCTCCGGGTCGGACTCCTCCGGCCGCCGGGTGAGCCGGTCCCGCGCCGCGCGCAGCCGGGCCACCCGGTCCTCTCGGCGGCGCCGGGCCGCCTGGGTCCGGGAGGTGCTGGTCCGCCGCCGGGCCAGCGCCTGGTGCCGCCGGGCCAGCCGCCGCAGCTGGGAGACGTACGCCGCGAGCAGGGCCGTGGGCAGCGCCACCAGCCAGCCGGCGAGCACCCCGAGCGCGGCCAGCACGCCGGCGAGCAGTGTGGCCACGGTCAGGACGAGCAGAATCCGGCGGCGCCGCCGCAGTAGGCGCCCAGCCGGCCCGGCGACGGGACGCCCCCGGGAGCCGGCCCGGCCGGCGGGGCCCGGCGTGGCACCGCGCTTGACGAAGGGAGCGGCGGTACCTCCCTGGCCCGCTGACGCGAGGGAGGCCGGGCGGACGGTGGCCGCGGGGCGCGACCGCATCCCAGGGCGGCGCAGCAGCCGCATCGCGGTGGTGAACCGGTCCACCGACCGGGACTCGCTGCCCTCGTGGCGGCGCAGGAACATCGGGATGAGCACCACCGCCCACACCGCGATGATCCCCGCGTAGATCAGCCCGCTCACGTCCAGCCACGGTAGGCGGACGGTACGGCGCCGCCCGGCAATTCGCCCGGCGTGTCGCAGAAACCACTGCAACAACGCCAGTCACAGCAGTTACGGCCCGGAGTGCGAGCGGGCCCGCCAGGCGGCCACTAGTCCGTCCGGGGGGAGCTCCTCGACGGTGAGGGCGAAGCTGCGGTGGTCCCGCCAGTCCCCGTCAATGTGCAGCATCCGCAGCCGCAGGCCCTCGTCGCGGTACCCGAGCTTCTCCACGACCCGCACCGACGCGGTGTTCTCCGGCCGGATGTTCACCTCCACCCGGTGCAGGCCGGTGCGAAGCAGCAGGTGGTCGGTGACCAGGGCCAGGGACAGCGGCATGATGCCGCGTCCGGCGTACGCCTGGTCGATCCAGTAGCCGACGTGGGCGGAGCGGAAGGAGCCCCAGGTGATGCCGCCGACGTTGAGCTGCCCGACCAGCGGGCCCTCGTAGGTGACCACGAACGGCATGGTCAGGCCCAGCCGGGCCTCCCGTTGCAGCCGGCGAACCATCGACCGGAACGACGGCACGTCCACGCTGCCGTCCGGGGAGGTGGCCTCCCACGGTCGCAGCCAGTCCCGGTTGCGCTCCCGGACGGCACGCCACGCCGGTCCGTCGCGCACCCGCAACGGCCGCAGCGCCACCGGTCCCTCCGCCAGCCGGACCGGCCAGCCCCCGGTCAGTGGTCCCCCCCGCCGATCTGAGACACCGCGTGCCCGAGCAGGGGGGCGAGCACCGCCAGCCCGTCGCGCGCCCCGCCCGGCGACCCAGGCAGGTTCACCACCAGGGTCCGGCCGGCGACCCCGGCCACCCCCCGGGACAGGTCGGCCGTGGGGACCACGGCCCGGCCCGCCGCGCGGATCGCCTCGGCGATGCCCGGCACCTCCCGGTCCAGCACCCGGCGGGTCATCTCCGGGGTGAGGTCCAGCGGGGTCAGCCCGGTCCCCCCAGTGGTGAGCACCAAGTCGTACGCCGCCGCGACGGCCTCCCGCAGCACCGCCTCCACCGGGTCGCCGTCGGGCACCACCCGCGGGCCGTCCACCGCCCAGCCCAGCTCCCGCAGCCCGGTCACCAGCAGCGGCCCACCCGCGTCGGCGTACACCCCCGCCGCCGCCCGGTTGGAGACGGTGACGACCAGGGCCTTCACAGCGCAGCCTTCACAGCGCAGCCTTCACAGCGCAGCCTTCACAGCGCAGCCTTCATTGGGCCCGCCGCCAGTCCCCGTGCGCCCCCCCGGTCTTCTCGTCGACCTGCACGTCGGTGACCACGGCGGCCGGGTCGACCGCCTTCACCATGTCGACCAGCGCCAGCGCGGCGACGGACACCGCGGTGAGCGCCTCCATCTCCACCCCGGTCCGGTCCGCGGTCCGAACCGTCGCGGCAATGCGCACCCCGTCGTCCTCCACGGTCAGGTCCACGGATACCCCGTGCAGGGCGATCGGGTGGCACAGGGGCACCAGGTCCGGGGTCCGCTTGGCCCCTTGGATGCCGGCCAGCCGGGCCACCGCCAGCGCGTCCCCTTTCGGTACGCCGGCTCCGCGCAGCAGCGCCACCACCGCCGCGCTCACCCGCACCCGACCGCTGGCCCGGGCGGTGCGCACCGTCACCGCCTTGCCGGACACGTCGACCATCCGGGCGGCGCCCCGCTCGTCGACGTGGGTCAGCGCCGGCCCGGCCGTGTCCCGGGTCACGGGGACCGGCCCTGCCGTGTCCCGACTCACGGGGACCGCCGCTCGAGGACCATGACGTCGACCTCGCTGCCGGCCGCCACCTCGGTGATGTCCTCCGGCACCACGACCAGCGCGTTGGCGTGCGCCAGCGCGCCGAGCAGGTGCGAGCCGCTGCCCCCGACCGGGCGCACCACCGGGCGGCCCCCCTCCACCGCCAGCCGGGCCCGCACGTACTGACGGCGGCCCGCCGGGGAGCGCAGGTCCTCGTGCGCGACGGCGCGCACCAGGGGCCGGTGCAACCCGTCCACCCCCAGCATGCGGCGCAGCGCGGGCCGGACGAACACCTCGAAGGACACGTACGCGCTGACCGGGTTCCCGGGCAGGGCGAACACCGGTACCTGGTCCTCGCCGACCGTGCCGAAGCCCTGCGGCATGCCCGGCTGCATGGCGACCCGGGTGAAGGTGACCGTGCCCAGGCGGGACAGCACCTCCTTGACCACGTCGTACGCGCCGACGCTGACCCCGCCGCTGGTGACCACCAGGTCGGCGCGGACCAGCTGGTCCTCGATGGTGGCCAGCAGCCGGCGCGGGTCGTCGGGCACGATGCCCACCCGGAACGCCACCGCCCCCGCCTCCCGGGCCGCCGCGGTGAGGGTGAAGCTGTTGGCGTCGCTGATCTGGCCGCCGGTCAGCGCGGTGCCCGGTTCCACCAGCTCGCTGCCCGTGGACAGGACGACCACCCGCGGCTTCGGCCGGGCGCGCACCCGGTCCCGGCCAGCGGCCGCGAGCAGGCCGAGCTGGGTGGCGCCCAGCCGGGTCCCCGCGGCGAGGACCAGCTCGCCGTG
>JBMOMH010000382.1:0-21736 GCA_049323135.1 Actinomycetota bacterium | reverse complement strand
CCGGGCCCGACGCCTGGGGGATCCCCGGCGCCGCCTGCGGGTCGCCCTGGTGGTGCTGGCTTTCGTGCTCTCGCTGTTCTTCGGTCGCCTGCTGCAGCTGCAGGGGGTCGACGCGTCGGTGTACGCCGCCCGGGCCGAGCAGGAGCGGCTGGTCAGCCAGGTGGTGCCCGCTCCGCGCGGGGCCATCTTGGACCGCAACCGGGTCGCCCTCGCGGCCACGGTGGATGCCCGCAACGTGACCGCCGACCCGACCTTGGTGAAGAACCCGGCCGCCACGGCGGCGGACCTCGCCCCGGTGCTCGGCGCGGACCCGGCCACCCTCACCCGGGAGCTGTCCCGCAAGGACACCCGGTTCGTCTACCTGGCCAAGGAGGTCAGCCCGCAGACCTGGGACGCCGTGCGCAAGCTCGACCTGGTCGGCATCTTCGACGAGCCGGTGAGCAAGCGGGTCTACCCCAACGGCTCCCTGGCGGCCAACGTGGTGGGCTTCCTCGGCGCGGACGGCAAGCCCCTGGGCGGCCTGGAGTACGCGCTGGACCAGCGGCTGCGCGGCACCAACGGCCGGGAGACCTTCGAGGCGGCGCTGGGCCGGCAGATTCCCGGGGCCACCAACCGGCTGCAGCCCCCGGTGGCCGGCGGCGACGTGGTGCTCACCATCGACCGGGACATCCAGTGGGCCGCCCAGCAGGCCATCACCGCCAAGGTGGCCGAGGCGGGGGCGGCCAGCGGGACGGTGGTCGTCCTGGACCCGAAGACCGGCGAGGTCCTCGCCATGGCCACCGCGCCCACCTTCGACCCCACCCAGCCGGGGCGGGCGCCGGCCGCGGACCGGGGCAACCGCGTCGTCTCCGACGTCTACGAGCCGGGCAGCACCGGCAAGCTCGTCACCGCCGCGGCCCTGGTGGACGCCGGGAAGATCACTCCGCAGACCCCGATCACGGTGCCACCGCAGCTGCCGCGGGCCGGCACGGTCTTCAACGACAGCGAGCCGCACGGGGAGCTCAAGCTGACCTTTACCGGGGTGCTGGCCAAGTCCAGCAACATCGGGACCATCCTCGCCTCGGAGCGACTGAGCTCCCAGCAGCTGTACGACTACTTCCGCCGGTTCGGCCTCGGCCAGCCCACCGGCCTGGGCTTTCCGGGGGAGAGCCCCGGGCTGCTGCCCCCGCCGAGCCAATGGTCGGGCACCCAGCGGTACACCCTCGCCTTCGGCCAGGGCTACTCGGTGAACACCCTGCAGAGCGCGGACACGTTCGCCACGATCGCCAACGCCGGGGTACGGGTCACCCCCACCCTGGTCAAGGGGTACGTCGACCCCGGTGGCCGCTTCCAGCCGGCCCCCGCCCCGGCGCGCACCCAGGTGGTGAGCGCCCAGGCCGCGCAGACCGTGGCCCAGATGCTGGAGACGGTGACCCAGCCGGGAGGTACGGCGTCCAACGTGACCATCCCCGGCTACCGGATCGCCGGCAAGACCGGCACCGCCAACCGGGTCGACGCGGCCTGCGGCTGCTACCGCGGCTACACCTCCTCGTTCATCGGCTTCGCCCCCGCCGACAACCCGGCGCTCGTGGTCGCCGTCGTGCTGCAGGACCCCCAGCGGGGCAAGTACGGCAGCCAGCTGGCCGGCCCGGTGTTCCGCGACGTCATGTCCTTCGCGCTGCAGAGCCGCAAGGTTCCGCCGACCGGCGCGCCCCCACCGGCGCTGCCGTTGACCGCGCCCTGACGGGTAGCCTCCCCACCGTGTCCCAACCCGGAGGACCCGGCGGGCCCCGCCCCGTCACCGTGGCCCCCCGGCCGCTGTCCGAGCTGGCCGCCCTGCTCGACGTTGCCGTGCCGGCCGAGGGGGCCGGCGTACCCGGCGGCGGGCTGGTCTCCGGGGTCACCCACGACTCCCGCGCCGTCCGCCCGGGGGACCTGTACGCCGCCCTGCCGGGGCACCGCCACCACGGCGCCCGGTTCGCCGACCAGGCGGTGGCGGCGGGGGCGGTGGCCATACTCACCGACGCGGCCGGCCGGGGGCTGCTCGCCGCGGCCGCGGCCGCGGCGGCGGTGCCGGTGCTGGTGGTCCCGGACCCTCGGGCGGTGCTCGGCCGGGTCGCCGCGTGGGTGTACGGCGACCCCGCCGCGGACCTGCTGCTGCTCGGGGTGACCGGCACCAACGGCAAGACCACCACCGCCTACCTGATGGAGGCCGGGCTGCGGGCGGCCGGGCACTGCACCGGACTGCTCGGCACCGTGGAGACCCGGCTGGCCGGCCAGACCCTGCCCAGCACGCGCACCACCCCGGAGGCGGCCGACCTGCAGGCGCTGCTGGCCGTGCTCCGGGAGCGGGGCGGCACCGCCGCGGCCCTGGAGGTGTCCAGCCACGCCCTGGCCCTCGGCCGGGTCGGCGGGCTGCGGGTCGACGTGGCCGCCTTCACCAACCTCTCCCAGGACCACCTGGACTTCCACGCCGACCTCGAGGACTACTTCGCCGCGAAGGCGCGGCTGTTCACCCCCGAGCACACGGCCCACGGGGTCGTCAACGTCGACGACCCGTACGGGCGGCGGCTGGCCGCGCAGGCCCCCGTGCCGCTGACCACCTGCTCGCCGGGGGGCGCCCGGCCGGCCGACTGGGTGGTCCGGGGCCTGCGGCGCGGCCCGGACGGCGTGTCCTTCACCGCGAGCGGTCCCCCGGGGGAGATCCCGGTGACCCTCCGCCTGGTGGGCTCGTTCAACGTGGCCAACGCACTGCTCGCCCTCGCCAGCCTGGTCGCCGCCGGGGTCGCGCCGGACGCCGCGGCCGACGGACTGGCCGGGCTGCCCGGTGTGCCCGGCCGGATGGAGCGGGTGGACGCCGGGCAGCCCTTCCTCGCCCTGGTCGACTACGCGCACACCCCGGAGGCCGTGCGCACCCTGCTGACCACGCTGCGCGAGACCACCACCGGGCGGCTGCTGGTCGTCCTCGGCTGCGGCGGGGACCGCGACCACGGCAAGCGGCCGGCCATGGGCGCCGCCGCCGCGGCGCTGGCCGACGTGGCGGTGCTCACCTCGGACAACCCCCGCTCCGAGGACCCGGCGGCCATCCTGGCCGCGATGCGGGCCGGGGCCGGCGAGGTGCCAGCCGCCGACCGCGCCGAGATCCAGGTGGAGCCCGACCGGGGCCGGGCCATCGCCCGGGCGGTCGCCCTCGCCGGCCCGGGGGACACCCTCGTCGTCGCCGGCCGGGGGCACGAGCCCGAGCAGGAGGTGGCCGGGCGGCTGCTGCCGTTCGACGACCGGGAGGTGCTCCGGGAGACGCTGCGGGCGGTCCACGGGTCCGGGATCGCCGGAGGCCGCGGGTGATCCCGCTGCGCCTGGACGAGGTCGCCGCCGCCGTGCGGGGCCGGCTCACCGACGCCCCCGACCCCGGCCTGATGGTCTCCGGGCCGGTCGTCGTGGACTCCCGGGCCGCGCAGCCCGGCTCCCTCTTCGTCGCCGTCCGTGGGGAGCGGCGCGACGGCCACGACTTCGCCGCCGCCGCCCGGGCGGCCGGCGCGGTGGCGGTGCTGGCCGCGCGGCCGGTCGGCGGACCCGCGGTGCTCGTCCCAGACCCGGTCGCCGCCCTCGGTGCGCTGGCCCGGGCCGTCCTGGACCGGCTGGCTGGCGGGGTGACCGTGGTGGGGGTGACCGGTTCCTCCGGCAAGACCGGCACCAAGGACCTGTGCGCCCAGGTCCTCGCCCGCCGGGGGCCCACCGTCGCCCCGCCTGGCTCGTACAACAACGAGATCGGGGTGCCCCTGACCGTGCTGCGGGCCGACCGGGACACCCGGCACCTGGTGCTGGAGATGGGCGCCCGCGGCGTGGGGCACATCCGGCGGTTGTGCGAGGTGGCCCCGCCGCGGGTAGGGGTCGTGCTGAACGTCGGCTCCGCGCACCTGGGCGAGTTCGGCAGCCGGGAGCGGATCGCCGAGGCCAAGGGCGAGCTGGTCGCCGCGCTGCCCGCCGACGGGTGGGCCGTCCTCAACGGTGATGACCCGCTCGTCGCGGCGATGGCGAAGCGGACCGCGGCCCGGGTCATCACCTGGGGCCAGGGGCCCGGGGTGCAGGTGCGAGCCGAGCGGGTGCGCCTCGACGGGGGCCGCCCCGTGTTCTGGCTGCGTAGCCCCGCGGGGTCGGCCGAGGTCCGGCTCGGCCTGGTCGGCCCGCACCAGGTGGGCAACGCTGTGGCCGCCGCCGCGGCGTCCCTCGCGCTGGGCCAGCCGCTGGCGGAGGTGGCCGAGGCGCTGGGGGCGGCCCGCAGCCTCTCCCCGTGGCGGATGGAGGTCCACGAGCGACCCGACGGGGTGACCGTGGTCAACGACGCCTACAACGCCAACCCCGAGTCGATGCGGGCGGCCCTGGAGGCGCTGGTCGCCCTCGCCGGGACCCGGCGCACCTGGGCGGTGCTGGGCGAGATGCGTGAGCTCGGCGAGGCCGCGCCGGTGGCGCACGCCGAGGTGGGCCGGTGGGCCGCCCGGCTCGGCGTCGGCTGCGTGGTCGCCGTTGGCGCGCCGGCCGCGCCGATCCACGATGCCGCGCGCGCCGAGGGCGCCTGCGCGGTGCCGGTGCCGGACGGGACCGCGGCGGTCGAGCTGCTCTCCGCCCGGCTGGCCCCCGGCGACGTGGTGCTGGTCAAGGCCTCCCGGGCCGCCGGGCTGGAGCGAGTCGCCGACGCCCTGCGCGAGCCCCCCGGCGCGGTCGGGTGAGCCCCCGGTGAAGAGCGTGCTGTTCTCCGGCGCCACCGCACTGGTGTTCACCCTGCTGGGCACCCCGCTGGCCATCCGGCTGCTCGTGCGCAAGGGGTACGGGCAGCTCATCCGTGACGACGGCCCCACCTCGCACCACACGAAGCGGGGGACGCCGACGATGGGCGGTGGGGTGATCATCCTGGCCACGCTGGCCGGGTACGCCGTCAGCCACCTGCTCGTGTTCCGCCCGCCCCGGGTGTCCGGGCTGCTCGTCCTGTTCCTGATGACCGGCCTGGGCCTGGTCGGCTTCGTCGACGACTACATCAAGGTCATCAAGCAGCGGAGCCTGGGTTTGCGGGCGAAGACGAAGCTGGCCGGGCAGACGATCGTCGCGCTCGTGTTCGCCGTCATGGCCCTGCGGTTCCCCGACGAGCGGGGGGTCTACCCGGCGTCGACGTACCTGTCGTTCATCCGGGACACCGGCATCTACCTGGGGCCGGTGCTGTTCGTGGTGGTCGCCTACCTGATGATCGCCGCCACCTCCAACGGGGTGAACCTCGCCGACGGCCTGGACGGGCTGGCTACCGGCGCGTCGGTCATGGTGTTCACCTCCTACGTGCTGGTGGGCGTCTGGCAGTTCGGCAACTCGTGCGTGAACAACCCCGGCCCGGCCTGCTACGCGGTCCGGGACCCGCTGGACCTGGCCACCGTCGCGGCCGCGTTGATGGGGTCCTGCTTCGGCTTCCTGTGGTGGAACGCCTCCCCGGCGAAGATCTTCATGGGGGACACCGGGTCCCTGGCGCTCGGCGGGGCGCTGGCCGGGCTGGCCATCCTCAGCCGCACCGAGCTGCTGCTGGTCCTGCTGGGTGGCCTGTTCGTGCTCATCACCCTGTCGGTGATCATCCAGGTGGGGTTCTTCAAGCTGACCGGGCGGCGGGTGTTCAGGATGGCGCCGTTGCAGCACCACTTCGAGCTGGTGGGTTGGGACGAGGTGACCATCGTCATCCGGTTCTGGATCGTCGCCGGGCTGTGCGTGGCCTTCGGGCTGTCGGTGTTCTACGCCGAGTGGGTCACCGGCGGATGACCCTGCCCTGGCTCGCGGCCGCCGGTCGGGACGCCCCGTGGGAGCAGGCCACGGTGGTGGTCGCGGGCCTTGGCGTCTCCGGAGCCGCCGCGGCCCGGGCGCTGCTCGAGGTGGGCGCCCGGGTCCAGGTGGTCGAACGCCGCGACGGGCCAGGGGAGCGGGCCCTCGCCGCGGCGCTAGAGGATCGTGGCGCGCAGGTTCACCTCGGCGCGGAGCCGGCCGAGGGCCTGCCGCTGGCCGGCGTCCACCTGGTCGTCACCTCCCCGGGCTGGCGGCCCACCCAGCCGCTGCTGGTCCGGGCCGCCGCCACGGGGGTGCCGGTGTGGGGGGAGGTGGAGCTGGCCTGGCGGCTGCGTCCCCGCTCCGGGGCGGCGGAGTGGCTGTGCGTCACCGGCACCAACGGCAAGACCACCACCGTGGGGATGCTGGCCGCGATGCTGCAGGCGGGCGGCCGGCGGGCCGTGGCGGCCGGGAACGTGGGGACCCCGCTGTGCGCGGTGGTCACCGGGGAGTACGACGTCCTGGCCGTGGAGCTGTCCAGCTTCCAGCTGCACTGGTCGGCGTCGCTGCGACCCCTGGCCGGCGCGGTGCTCAACCTCGCCCCCGACCACCTGGACTGGCACGGCTCGTTCGCCGCCTACGCCGTGGCCAAGCAGCGGGTGTACGCGGGGTGCCGGCGCCGGCGGGTGGTCAACCTCGACGACCCGGCCACCGGTGCCCTGGCCGACGCGGTGCCGCCGCTGCCCGGCTGCACCACCGTCGGGTTCACCCTGGGCGCACCGGCCGCCGGCCAGCTGGGGGTCGCCGGCGGGTCGCTGGTGGACCGCACCGGGCCGGACGGCGCGCCCACCGTCCTGGCCCCGGTCGCCGACGTCCACCCGGCCGCGCCGCACAACGTGGCCAACGCCCTCGCCGCCGCGGCCCTCGCTGGCGCCGTGGGGGTCCCCCCAGCCGCGGTCCACGCGGGGCTGCGGGCGTTCCAGCCCGACCCGCACCGGATCACCGAGGTTGGCCGGGTCGACGGTGTCGTCTACGTGGACGACTCCAAGGCCACCAACCCGCACGCCGCCGCCGCCTCCCTGGCGGCGTACGACCGGGTGGTGTGGGTGGCCGGCGGGCTGGCCAAGGGCGCCTCCTTCGACGAGCTGGTCCGCGGGCACGCCCACCGGCTGCGAGGAGCGGTCCTGCTCGGCGTGGACCGGGCCCGGCTGGCCGCCGCGCTGGCGCGACACGCCCCCGAGGTGCCGGTGGTCGAGGTGCCCGGCCCCGACACTGGGGGGGTGGACGCGCGCGCGGGGGAGACCGGCCCGGAAGACGGCATGGACGAGGTGGTGCGCGCGGCGGCCCGGCTGGCCCGGCCGGGGGACACCGTGCTCCTCGCCCCGGCCTGCGCGTCCATGGACATGTTCACCAGCTACGCCGAGCGGGGGGACCGCTTCGCGGCGGCGGTGGCCCGGCTCGGCCGGGCCGGCTAGGCGGGCCCGTGGCGACCACCTCCCCGGTGCCCCCGACGCCGCACCGGCCGGCCGGCCCACGCTCGGCGCCGCCCGGCGGCCCGTCGACTGGCTCGTTGGCGGGCCCCTTGGCGGGCCCCGCGGGGCGCGTGTTCGACCGTCCCCTCACCTCGTACTACCTGGTGCTCGGCGTGACGCTGCTGCTCACCGTGCTCGGCCTGCTGATGGTGCTCTCTGCGTCCAGCGTGAACTCCTTCAGCAAGTACGGCTCGTCGTACACGGTGTTCCTCCGCCAGGCCACCTGGGTCGCGCTGGGGCTGCCCCTGCTGTGGATGGGCAGCCGCCTGCCGGTGCGCACCTACCGGGCTCTGGCCTATCCGATGCTCCTCCTCGCCGCCGCGCTGCTGGTGCTGACCCTGGTTCCCGGGGTCGGCATCGCCGTCAACGGCAACCAGAACTGGATCGCCGTGGCCGGGTTCCGCGTCCAGCCCTCCGAGCCGGCCAAGCTGGCCCTGGTGCTGTGGGGGGCCGACCTGCTGGTCCGCAAGCGGCGACTGCTCGCCGCGTGGAAGCACCTGCTGGTCCCGCTGCTGCCGGTCGCCGGCGGCGTCACCGCGCTCGTGCTGCTCGAGGGCGACCTGGGCACCGCGGTGATCCTCGTGGTGGTCACCGCCGCCCTGCTCTTCGTCGCCGGCGCACCCCTGCGGCTCTTCGCGCTGCTCGGGCTCGGGGGGGCCGGGCTGGTCGGCTACCTCGTGCTGACCGCCAGCTACCGGCTGGAGCGGTTCCGTTCCTGGGGCAACCCGTTCGCCGACCTGCAGGGCAGCGGGTGGCAGGCGGCGCACGGCATCTACGCGCTGTCCTCCGGGGGCTGGTGGGGGCTGGGGCTGGGGGCCAGCCGGGAGAAGTGGGGGCTGCTGCCCGAGGCGCACACCGACTTCATCTTCGCCATCATCGGGGAGGAGCTGGGGCTGGTCGGCACCCTCGTGGTGCTCGGGCTGTTCGGGCTGCTCGGGTACGCCGGGCTGCGGATCGCCGTCCGCTCCACCGACCCCTTCGTCCGGCTGGCCGCCGCGGCGGCCACCGCGTGGCTGCTGGTCCAGGCGCTGGTCAACATGGGGGCGGTGCTCGGCGTGCTGCCGATCGCCGGCATCCCCCTGCCCCTGGTCTCCTACGGTGGTTCGGCGATGCTGCCGACGATGCTGGCGCTGGGCATGCTGCTCTCCTTCGCCCGGGGCGAGCCGGGCGCCCGGGCCGCCCTGGCCGCCCGGCGGCGGCACCGGGGAACCTGGCCGGGTAGCCGGCGGCGGGAGCGGTAGTGCACGTCGTGCTCGCCGGAGGCGGGACCGCGGGGCACGTGGAGCCCGCCCTGGCCCTCGCCGACGCGCTGCGCCGGGCCGACCCCGGCGTGGGCGTCACCTTCCTGGGCAGCCGCCGGGGCTTGGAGACCCGGCTGGTGCCGGCCCGCGGCTACGAGCTGGCGCTGCTGCCACCCGTGCCGCTGCCCCGCCGGGTGACCCCGCAGCTGCTCACCGTTCCTGTGCGGCTGGCCGCCGCCGTCACGGCGGCGGCCCGGGTGCTGCGTCGGGCCCGCGGTGACGTCCTGGTCGGCTTCGGCGGGTACGTGGCGCTGCCGGCGTACCTGGCCGCCCGCCGGCTCGGCGTGCCGGTCGTGGTCCACGAGGCCAACGCCCGCCCCGGCCTGGCCAACCGGATCGGCGCCCGCCTGGCCCATACCGTGGCCGTGGCGACCGCGGGCTGCCCGCTGCCACGGGCCCAGGTGGTGGGGATCCCGCTGCGCCGCGCGGTGGCGACCCTCGACCGGCCGGCCCGCCGCGCGGAGGCCCGGGCCACGTTCGGCCTGGCCCTCGACCGGCCCACGCTGCTCGTGTTCGGCGGGTCCCAGGGCGCCCGGCGGCTCAACGAGGCCGTCACCGGGGCCGTCGCGGACCTGGTCGCCGGCGGCGCCCAGGTGCTCCACCTCGCCGGGTCGGCGCCCACGGCCCTGCCCCCGCCGGCCCCGGCGTCGGCGGGGTACGTCCGGCTGGCCTACACCGACCGCATGGAGCTCGCCTACGCCGCCGCCGACCTGGCGCTGTGCCGAGCGGGGGCGATGACCTGCGCGGAGCTGGCGGCGGTCGGGCTGCCGGCGGCGTACGTGCCCCTGCCCCACGGCAACGGCGAGCAGCGGTGGAACGCGGCCCCCGTGGTCGCAGCCGGCGGGGGCCTGCTGGTCGCGGACGCGGCCTGCACCGCGGACTGGGTCCGCACCACCCTGCTGCCCCTGCTCGGCGAGCCCGACCGGCTGGCGGCCATGGGCGCCGCGGCCGCGCGGCTGGGTCGCCGGGACGCCGACGAGGCGCTGGCCAGGCTGGTCCGCGCCGCGGGGGAGCCGGGCCGGTGACCGGGCCAGTCACCGGGCCAGCGGCCTTCCCGCCCCCCCGGTTCGCGCCGCCCGCCGCGGACCTGCGGCTGGCCGACCTCGGCCGGGTGCACCTGGTCGGCGCCGGCGGGGCGGGCATGTCGGCGCTGGCGGAGCTGCTGCTGGCCCGGGGCCGGCCGGTCTCCGGCAGCGACGCCCAGGACTCCCCGACCCTCGCCCGCCTGGCCCGGGCGGGGGCGGAGGTGCACGTGGGGCACGACCCGGGCCACGTCGCCGGCGCCGACACCGTCGTGGTGTCCTCTGCGGTCCGGGACGGCAACCCTGAGCTGGACGAGGCCCGCCGGCGGGGCCTGCGGGTGCTGCACCGCGCCGGCCTGCTCGCCGTACTCATGCGCGGGTACCGGGCGGTCTGCGTCGCCGGCACCCATGGCAAGACCACGACGACGGCGATGCTGGTGGTGGCGCTGCGGCAGGCCGGGGCCGACCCGTCCTTCGCCCTCGGGGGCGCGCTCGCCGGCTCGGGGGAGGGGGCGCATCACGGGTCGGGGGACCTGTTCGTCGCCGAGGCCGACGAGAGCGACGCCTCCTTCCTCTCCTACCGCCCTGACGTGGCGGTGGTCACCAACGTCGAGCCGGACCACCTCGACCACTACCGGACCCCCGAGGCCGTGGCGGCCGCCTTCGACGCGTTCGCCCGGCAGGTGCGGCCCGGCGGTTTCGTCGTGGCCTGTGCGGACGACCCGGGCGCCCGCCGGCTCGCCGGGCAGCTGGGGGCCGCCGGCGGGGACGTACGGACCTATGGCACCGCCCTGGACGCCGGCTACCGGATGCTCGACCCGTGGGAGCGGGGGGCCCAGGCGGGCTTCACCCTGGCCGGGGGCGGGCACCGGGTCGAGGGGGTGCGGCTGGCGGTGCCCGGCCGGCACAACGCGCGCAACGCCGCCGCGGCCCTGACCGCCGGCCTGGGGCTGGGCCTGCCCGCCGCGGACCTGCGCGCCGGGCTGGCCCGGTTCTCCGGAACCCGGCGCCGCTTCGAGCTGCGGGGAACCGCGGCCGGCGTCCGGGTGTACGACGACTACGCCCACCACCCCACCGAGGTGCGGGAGGTGCTGCGGGCCGCCCGGGGGGTCGCCGGCGGCGGCCGGCTGGTGGTGGCCTTCCAGCCGCACCTGTACAGCCGCACCCGCGACTTCGCCGCCGAGTTCGGCACCGCCCTGGGGCTGGCCGACGACGTGGTCGTCCTCGACGTGTACGGGGCCCGCGAGGACCCGCTGCCCGGGGTGAGCGGGGCGCTGGTCGCCGCGGCGGTGCCGCTGCCGGGGGACCGGGTGCGCTACGTCCCGGACCGGTCCGCCGTACCGGCCGAGCTGGTCCGCCGGGTCGGACCGGGCGACCTGGTGCTCACCCTGGGGGCCGGTGACGTCACCGATCTCGGGCCGCGGGTGGTTGCGCTGCTCGAGGCGGGCGGCCCAGGTGTCCCGGTGGGGGAGGCGGTGCCTGGATGAGCCGCACCCCGACCCGCGGGGCGCGAGGGTCCGCCGACCGGTTCGCCGCCCGGTCCCGCCAGCGGCGGGGCAGCCGGGTGCGGGGTGCGCTGGCCGCCGTGCTGGCGCTGGCCGTGCTGGGGGGGCTCGGCTGGGTGGTGCTGGTCTCCCCCCTGGTCGGCGTACGTCGCATCGACGTGGTCGGCGCGGGGGGCCCGCAGGCCCCGGTGACCGGAGTCACCGTGGCCGCCGTCCGGGCCGCTACCGGCGTCGCCGACGGAACCCCCCTGCTGCGGGTGGACGCCATCCGGGTCGCCGCCCGGGTCAGCGCCGCGCTGCCCGGGGTGGGGACGGTGCAGGTGCACCGCGTCTGGCCGGGCACGCTGCGGGGGGTGGTGACCGAGCGGGCCCCCGCCGCGGTGCTGCCGGCGGGGCCGGGGGCGCCGGTGCGACTGGTCGACGCCGCGGGGGTGGCCTACGCGCAGGTCGCCCAGCCCCCGGCCGGCCTGCCGGTGCTGGCGCTGCCCGGCGCGCCGCCGGCGCCCGGGACGCTGCGCGCGGCGCTGGATGTGCTCGCCGCGCTGCCGCCGCCGCTGCGGGCCCAGGTCGCCACGGTGCGCGCGGACACCCCCGACTCGGTGTCCTTCGACCTGCCCGGGGGGGTCCGGGTGGTGTGGGGCGGTCCCGGTGACGGCGCCCGCAAGGCCGCGGTGCTGGCCGCGCTGCTACGCCAGCCGGCACGGGTGTACGACGTGTCCGCCCCCGACCTGCCGGTGACCCGGTCCTGACCGGACCGAACCTGTGCCGGGCGTGCCGGGACCCGCCTGCGAGTGCGCTACTTCGTGGCCGCACGGCGTGTTGCGTTGAGCCACCCCGCCGGCACCCCTACTGTCCTGGACAGGCACGCGGTTGACATAACTATAACCCTCTAGTTGAGGGTAAGGGTTGGACCCGGGCACCTGGATCTCGAGCGAGAGGCACCGACGTGGCAGCACCGCAGAACTACCTGGCGGTCATCAAGGTCGTCGGCATCGGCGGCGGTGGCGTCAACGCCGTCAACCGGATGATCGAGGTGGGCCTCAAGGGCGTCGAGTTCATCGCGATCAACACCGATGCGCAGGCGTTGCTGATGAGCGACGCGGACGTCAAGCTGGACGTGGGCCGCGAGCTCACCCGTGGCTTGGGGGCCGGCGCCAACCCGGAGGTCGGCCGCAAGGCCGCCCAGGACCACGCCGAGGAGATCGAGGAGGTCCTCAAGGGGGCCGACATGGTCTTCGTGACCGCCGGGGAGGGAGGGGGCACCGGCACCGGCGGGGCCCCGGTCGTGGCCCGGATCGCCCGCTCCCTCGGCGCCCTGACCATCGGGGTGGTCACCCGGCCGTTCACCTTCGAGGGCCGCCGGCGGGCCACCCAGGCCGAGGAGGGCATCGGCGGCCTGCGCGAGGAGGTGGACACCCTCATCGTCATCCCCAACGACCGGCTGCTGTCCATCTCCGACCGGCAGGTCAGCGTGCTGGACGCGTTCAAGAGCGCCGACCAGGTGCTGCTGTCCGGGGTGCAGGGCATCACCGACCTCATCACCACTCCCGGGCTGATCAACCTGGACTTCGCCGACGTCAAGTCTGTGATGTCCAACGCCGGCTCTGCCCTGATGGGCATCGGGTCGGCCCGGGGGGAGGACCGGGCGGTGGTCGCCGCCCAGATGGCCATCTCCAGCCCCCTGCTGGAGGCGAGCATCGAGGGCGCCCACGGCGTGCTGCTGTCCATCTCCGGCGGATCCGACCTGGGCCTCTTCGAGATCCACGAGGCCGCCCAGCTGGTGGCCGAGTCGGCCCACCCCGACGCGAACATCATCTTCGGGGCGGTCATCGACGACGCGCTTGGCGACGAGGTCCGGGTGACGGTGATCGCCGCCGGGTTCGACGGCGGCCAGCCCCGCCGCCGGGAGGCCTCCGGTCGGGTCCGCCCGGACTACCTGGCCGGCACACCGGGCGGGGCCCGGCCGGCGGCCAACGGGAGCAACGGGACGGCCGGCGGACCCTCCGCGGGTGCGGACCGGGCCCGGGAGCCTGAGCCGGTACGCGGCGAGGCGGTCCGTGCGCCAGCGGCGCGGCCGGACCCCGAGCCGGCCCGGGCGGCCGACCCGGTGCGGGCCCCGGAACCGGCTCGCGCCGCCGACTCGGCCCGGGGGCCAGAGCCGGCCCGGGCGGGGGCGCCCCGGCGTACGGTGGTGTTCGACGACACCAGCGACGACCTCGACGTTCCCGACTTCCTCAAGTAGGCCGTCGGGCGCGTCCGGTGCCGGTGCACCGCCTGGTCACGACCCGCGAAGGCGGGGTCAGCAGCCCCCCCTTCGCGACGCTGAACCTGGGCGATCACGTCGGGGACGACCCGCGGGCCGTGGCCGAGAACCGACGGCGGGTGGCCGCCCGGGTGGGGCTGCCCGTCGACCGGGTCCGCTATCTGTGTCAGGTGCACGGGGCGGGCGTGGCGGTGGCCGACGGGCCAGACGGGGGCCTGGAAGGCGGACCAGGCGGTGGCCCGGACGATGGCCCGCCGCGGGCCGACGCGCTGGTCACCGCGGCTCCCGGCCTGGCCGTGGCGGTACTGGTCGCCGACTGCGCACCGGTCCTGCTCGCCGACCCCGAGCGAGGCGTGGTGGGCGCGGTCCACGCGGGGCGTGCCGGGCTGGTCGCCGGGGTGCTGCCGGCGGCGCTGGCCCGGATGACCGAGCTGGGGGCGCGGACGTCCCGGCTGCGGGCCTGGGTCGGTCCGACGGTCTGCGCCGGCTGCTACGAGGTCCCCGCGGCGCTGCGGGAGGAGGTGGCGGCCGTCGTGCCCGCCGCCTGGGCCCACAGCCACTCCGGTACCCCGGCGGTGGACCTGCGGGCCGGCCTGGTGGCCGAGCTGCACCGCCACGGGGTCGACGCCGTCGAGGTGGACCCGACCTGCCCTCGCGAGGACCCGGCGTACTACTCCTACCGCCGCGACGGGGTCACCGGCCGCTTCGCGGCACTGGTCTGGTGCGCGTGACGGGGGGCGAGCAGCGCCGGGCCGAGCTGGCCGTCCGGCTGCAGGCGGTGCGGGACCGGATCGTGGCCGGCTGCGCGGCCGTGGGCCGGGACCCTGCGCAGGTGACCCTGGTCGCGGTGACCAAGACCTGGCCGGTCCAGGACGTGCGCCTGCTGGCCGAGCTCGGCGTACGGGACCTCGGGGAGAGCCGGGACCAGGAGGCCGCGCCCAAGGCACGAGCCTGCGCCGACCTGGACCTGCGCTGGCACTTCGTCGGGCAGCTGCAGCGCAACAAGGCGCCTTCGGTGGCCGGGTACGCCGCCGTCGTGCACTCGGTGGACCGCCCTGAGCTGGTCGCCGCACTGTCCCGCGCGATCGCCCGGGGGGTGGCCCCGGGGGTGGCCCGGCGGGGCCGTCCGCTCACCTGCCTGGTGCAGGTGCGACTCGACCAGGGAGCCGGACGGGGGGGCGCTCCACCGGAGGCGGTGCCCGACCTGGCCGACCGGCTGGCCGCGGCGGAGGGCCTGGTCCTCGGCGGGGTGATGGGCGTGGCCCCGCTCGGCGGCGACCCGGCGGCCGCCTTTCGCCGGCTCGCCGAGGTCGCTGAGCGGGTCCGGGAGCGCCATCCGCAGGCCCGGATCCTGTCCGCGGGGATGAGCGCGGACCTGGAGGCGGCCCTCGCGGCCGGCGCGACACACGTACGCGTCGGCACGGCGTTGCTGGGTAACCGGCCCCCTCGCCGGTAGCCTCGACCCGAGGTTGTCGTTCACCACCCGCAGCGAAGGGCGTAGGAGCATGGCCGGCGCGATGCGCAAGATGGCGGTCTACCTCGGCCTCGTGGAGGACGAGGACCGGTACGACCCCTACGACGGGTACGAGCACGACCGAGACGAACCGGTCGAGCGCCCGGCCCGAGGGGCGGACCCGCGGCCCGGTGCGGCGGGCCGGGAGGAGCTCCGCGCCCGGTCCAGCGTGGCCACCCTGCCCGACCGCCGGGTCGCCGCCGCCCCGTCGATGGCGCCGTCCGCCTCCGACTACCGGATCACCACTCTGCACCCCCGCACCTACAACGACGCCCGGACCCTCGGGGAGGAGTTCCGTGACGGGACACCAGTGATCATGAACCTGACCGAGATGGACGACTCCGACGCCAAGCGGCTGGTCGACTTCGCCGCCGGCCTGGTGTTCGGGCGTCGCGGCACCATCGAGCGAGTGACCAACAAGGTGTTCCTGCTGTCCCCGCCCAACGTGCACGTGACCGCGGAGGACAAGGCCCGGATCGCCGAGAACGGCTTCTTCAACCAGAGTTGAGCGACGGTTTCGGGACGGAGTGCACGGTGGCCGACGGTGCTGACCGGGGGCCGGCGACGGTTCGCCGGACGGCGGGGGGTCGTGCCGGGTGAGGGCGGTCGGGGGCGTGCTCTACGTCGCCCTGTGGCTGTTCCTCCTGTTGCTGGTCGGGCGTCTGGTGATGGACTACGTACAGATGTTCGCCCGGTCCTGGCAGCCCCGGGGGGCCATGCTGGTGGTGTTGGAGGTGCTCTACTCGGCCACGGACCCGCCCTTGCGGGCCCTGCGCCGGGTCATGCCCCCGTTGCGGTTCGGCGGGATCGCCTTCGACCTGTCGTTTCTGGTGCTGTGGCTGATCGTGCTTGTGCTCATCCAGATCGTGCGCAGGGTGTTTGGGATATAGGGCACTGGTACGGCTGGGGCGGCCGACCGGTAGGCTCCAGCGAACGGTTCCGACCGCGACGAGGTGAAAGATGCCGCTGACCCCTGAGGACGTGCGCAACAAGCAGTTCACCACCGTGCGCCTCAAGGAGGGGTACGACGAGGAAGAGGTCGACGCCTTCCTCGACGAGGTGGAGGCCGAGCTGACGCGCCTGCTCCGCGAGAACGACGAGCTGCGGGCCCAGCTGGCCGCCGCCGAGTCCCGGGGGGGCCGCGTCGTGGCCGCACCCGTCGCGCCGCCGCCTCCGGCCCCGTCGATCCCTGCCCCGTCCGCGCCTGCCGTCGGCCGGGAGGCGCCGTCCGACGCGGCCGCCCGGCTCCTGCAGCTGGCCCAGCGCACCGCCGACGAGGCGGTGACCGAGGCCCGCATGCAGTCCGACAAGATCCTGGGCGACGCCCGGCAGAAGGCCGACCAGATCGTCGGGGAGGCTCGGGGGCGGGCCGACCGGCTGGAGCGCGAGGCGCAGGAGCGCCAGCGTCAGACCCTCGGCGCTCTGGAGCAGCAGCGTTCCGAGCTGGAGCGGAAGATCGACAACCTGCGGGCGTTCGAGCGGGAGTACCGAAGCCGGCTGAAGTCCTACCTGGAGAACCAGCTGCGCCAGCTGGAGGGGCACGGGGACGACTCGGATGCTGCTGGCGCAGGCCCGGCCGTGCAGGCCGCCGCCTCGGCGGCTCGCCCCGGTGGCTTCGGTGCCGGGCTGGGTCAACGCGGCGAGGGTGCGGGCGAGTCGCCGTTCCGCGGCCAGATCATCGACGAGGGCGACCACTAGCGTCCCGTGGGCAGCCGGTCGGGCTAGCTCGGCCCTGCTACCAGGCCCCGTCGTGGTGCCTGGACCCGCCGCTCGGTGACCGAGCCCGGTGCCTCCTGGGCACCTTTGGGCCCAGCGTTGCTCAAATCCCGCAGAGGGCCCCGGTTTGTGGTAGTTCATGTGGCCCAGAGGCCCCAGGAACTACCACACCTGGCCACGTCGTTCCCGGGAGGCCTGCCTCCTGCGCCTCCCTGGGGCCAGCGAGGCTGCTGTGGTTGGCCCCGTCCGGCGGGGCCTGGCGACCGGACACTTCCAGGGTCGTCGTATCACCTCCTGGGCGGTGGTATCGCTTCCTGGGTGTTCGACGGCCCGGGAAGCGGTACGACGATCAGATTGGGATGGGTGGCTAGCAGGAAACCTGATCATCGAAACCGCCGGGAGGGGTAGCCGGCGCACCCGGAAGGGGGCGTCAGGATGGGGGGGCGCGGAAGGGGTCCCGGGGGGGCGGCGTGGCCGACGGGATCCGGGCGGGGTCAAGGGTCACGCCGGCGAGGTCCAGGATGGCCCGCAGGACCGCGCTCGTCGTGGCCCCCGCACTCACGCCGGCGGCGGTGACCAGGCTTCGGGTCACCGTCAGGTAGCCCTTCGACGGGGCGTCCACCTGCCAGTCCACGACGCCCAGCAGCGCGGCGCTGCCGGCCTGGCCGTCCGGCCCGTCCCAGGGTCGGTCCCACACCTGCACCCCGGTCGGTGAGGCGGCGCACCAGCCGCCGCGGTGGACGTCGCTGGCCGCCACCGCGTCCAGCAGCCGACGCGCGTCCGGGATCCCCAGCACCAGCGGGGGAGCGAGGTGGCTCACCAAGGCCGGGACCACCACCGCGTACGGCCGGAGCCGCAGCCCGCCGGCCGGCGGCCCGTCGAGCGGGACCGAGCTGAGCAACCCCCGCACCTCCCTGGTCACGGCCCCGGGCGGAAGTCCGGCGCGGGGCGTTACCGGCGAGGATCGACCTGCCGGCCGAAAAAGTGAAGCCGACGGGTTGGGCCAACCGGGTGACTGGACCGTAACGCTCGGCCGACCGGCGCCACCCACCGGGCGCCACCGGCCGGGCGTCCCGGCCACCGACCTCCTCAGCCGGCCGGCCCGGTCCGGGCGAGCCAGACGCGCAGCCCCAGCTCCTCCGCGGCGCCGCCGGCCACTTCCCGAGCCCCCTCGCCCGGCGGCCCCTCGGTGACCCGGGTGGCCAGCACCTCCTCGGCGAGCAGGCTCGCGTGCTCACGCAGCGCGGCGGCGGTGTCCGGGTCGTCGGCCGCCCACCACAGGGCGATCCGGTCGGTGACCTGCAGGCCGGCGGCCTTGCGCGCCTCCTGCACCACCCGCACCGCGTCCCGGGCCAGCCCCGCCCGGCGCAGCTCGGCGTCCACGGTGAGGTCCACGGCCACCGTCTCCCCCCCGTCGCTGGCCACTGCCCAGCCCTCCAGGGGGCTCTCGGTGACCACCACCTCGTCCGGGGTCAGCAGCACGGTCGTGTCGCCGACCGGCAGCGGCGCCTCGCCGTGGGCGCGCAGCGCCGCAGCCACCCGGGCCGGGTCGGCGGCGCCTAGCGCGGCGGCCACCTGGGGGGTGGTGGGCCCGAACCGCCGGCCCAGGGTGCGGAAGTTGGGGCGCACGGTGACGTCGACCAGGACCGTCCCCCCGAGGGGCTCCAGCTGCCGGACGTTGAGCTCGTCGGCCACCTCGGCCCGCAGCCGCTCCGGCAGGTCTGCCCACCCGGGGGCGGCGACCAGGGCCCGGCGCAGCGGCTGGCGGGTGCGCACCCCGCTGGCCGCCCGGCCGGCGCGGCCGAGCTCGACCAGGCGCCGGCCCAACGCCACCTGGGCGGCCAGCCGGTCGTCCCGCAGGGCGGGGTCGGCCACCGGCCAGTCCGCCAGGTGCACCGACTCCGGCAGGCCGGGGTCCCCGGCGCGCAGCAGGTCCTGCCAGACCCGCTCGGTGACGAACGGCACCACCGGGGCCAGCAGCAGGGTCAGCAGCCGCAGGCACTCGTGCAGGGTGGCCAGCGCGGCCGGGTCCCCCTGCCAGAAGCGGCGCCGGGAGCGGCGCACGTACCAGTTGGACAGGTCCTCGACGTACCCGGCGAGCAGCCGGCCGGCCGCCGCGGTGTCGAACCCCTCCAGCGCGGCGGTCACCTCGGCAACCAGGCGGTGCGCCTCGGATAGCGCCCACCGGTCCAGCTCCGGCCGGTCCGGCACCGGCGGCGCCGGGTCGGTGGGCCGCCACCCGCTGCTCCGGCCGTACAGGGACTGGAACGCCACCGTGTTCCAGTAGGTGAGCAGCACCTTGCGCACGATCTCCTGCAGCCCGGCATGTCCCACCCGGCGCGGCATCCACGGCGACCCGCTGCAGGCCATGAACCAGCGCACCGCGTCCGCGCCGTACCGCTCCATCAGCGGCATCGGCTCGAGCACGTTGCCCAGGTGCTTGCTCATCTTCCGCCCGTCCTCGGCGAGGATCAGCCCGAGGCAGAGCACGTTCTCGTAGGAGGACCGGTCGAAGACCAGGGTGCCCACCGCCATCAACGTGTAGAACCAGCCGCGGGTCTGGTCCAGCGCCTCGCAGATGAACTGCGCCGGGTAGGCCTGCGCCAGGGCCTCTGCGCTGCCGGCCAGGTGCGGGTACCCCCACTGGGCGAACGGCATCGAGCCAGAGTCGTACCAGGCGTCGATGACCTGCGGCACCCGCCGCGACGGCTGGCCGCACGTGGGGCAGGCCAGGGTGACCTCGTCGACGTACGGCCGGTGCGGGTCCAGCGTGGACAGGTCCCGGCCGGCCAGCCGGCCCAGCTCGGCCCGGGAGCCGACCACGGTGACGTGACCGTCTGCGCAACGCCACACCGGCAGCGGCGTCCCCCAGTAGCGGTCCCGGGACAGCGCCCAGTCGACGTTGTTGCGCAGCCAGTCGCCGTAGCGGCCCCACTGCACGCTGGGCGGGAACCAGCTGGTCTTCTCGTTCTCCTCGAGCAGGCGGTCCTTGACCGCCGTGGTGCGCACGTACCAGGACGGCAGCGCGTAGTACAGCAGGGGCGTGTGACAGCGCCAGCAGTGCGGGTAGGCGTGCTCGTACTCCTGGTGGGCGAAGAGCAGGCCGCGCCGCTGCAGGTCCGCGACCAGCGCCTCGTCGGCCTTCTTGAAGAACTGGCCGCCGACCAGCGGCAGGTCGGGACGGAAGGTGCCGTCGGCGCGCACCGGGTTCACCACGGGCAGCCCGTAGGCGCGGCACACCGCGAGGTCGTCGGCGCCGAACGCGGGGGACTGGTGCACCAGTCCCGTGCCGTCCTCGGTGGTCACGTAGTCGGCCAGGACGACCACGTGCGCCGGGGGCAGGTCCGACCAGTCCACCAGGTCGAAGGGGCGCCGGTACGGCGTCCCCTCCAGCTCGCGCCCGGCGTACGACGCCACCACCACCGCATCGGGCCCCAGCGACGCGGCCAGTAGCGGCTCGGCCACGACCAGCAGCTCCCCGTCCGGCCGGCGGGCCAGCACGTAGGTGACGTCCGGGTGCACCGCCACCGCGGTGTTGGACACCAGCGTCCACGGGGTGGTGGTCCACACCAGCAGCGCCGCGCCCTGCGCGGCCAGCGGCCCACCGGTGACCGGGAAGCGCACGTACACCGAGGGGTCGACGACGGTCTCGTACCCGCCGGGCTGGCCCAGCTCGTGGTCGGACAGGGCGGTGCCGCAGCGGGGGCAGTACGGCGACACCCGCTGGTCCTCGACGAGCAGGCCCTGGTCGTGGATCCGCTGCAGCGACCACCACACGGCGTCGATGTAGGAGGGGTCCATGGTGCGGTAGGCCTGGGACAGGTCGACCCAGTAGCCCATCCGCTCGGTCATCGTGGCGAACGCGTCGACGTGGCGGAGCACCGAGGCGCGGCAGCGCTCGTTGAACTCCGCCACCCCGAACGCCTCGATGTCCGGCTTGCCGGAGAACCCGAGCTCCTTCTCCACGGCCAGCTCCACGGGCAGGCCGTGGCAGTCCCAGCCCGCCTTGCGGTCGACCCGGTAGCCCTGCATGGTCTTCCACCGTGGGAACAGGTCCTTGAAGACCCGGGCCTCCACGTGGTGGGTCCCGGGCATGCCGTTCGCCGTCGGCGGGCCCTCGAAGAACACCCAGCGGGGTGCGTCGGACCGCTGAGCGAGGGACCGGGCGAACACGTCGGCCTCCCGCCAGAACCGCAGCACGGCACGGTCGAGGGCGGGCAGGTCCACCTGGGGGTCTATCGGTCGGTACATCGGGCGGGCTCCTCGGTCGGGGGGGCCGGAGGGACGACCCCCGAAGGGACCGCGGTACCACCCTCCTTGGCCGCGCGCCGCGCGACCCGCTCGTTGCCCGCCTGCGGCCGGGTCTACCAGGCGCGAGGCGCCGTTCTTCCGGCAGCTCCGGGGTGATCTTCGCGCCGCGCACACCCCCGGGCTCGCACCGTCCCCGGGTCGCTGCGGGCTGCGTGCGGCGGTACTCGTCCCCATCGACGCCGTGCAGGCTGGGGGTGAGGGTAGCAGCGCGACCCGGCCGCTGCGCCACACTGGTCCGGTGGCGCCGCCCTCCGGCCCGGCGCGGCTGCGCATCCGGGTGCGTCCCGCTGCCCGCCGGCCCCGGGTCGGTGGCCAGCGCGCCGGCGTCCTGGTCGTCGCCGTGGCCGCCCCGGCGGTGGGCGGGCGGGCGACCGAGGCGGCGCTGCAGGCGCTGGCCGAGGCGCTCGGCGTACCCCGCCGGGACCTCGCGCTGCACCACGGCGCCACCAGCCGGGACAAGACGGTGACCGTGCAGGACCCGCCCGCCGACCTGGCGGACCGGGTGGCCCGGCTGCAGGCCGCCCCCTGACGGCGCCCCCCGGCTTTTGCCCCGGCTTGGGGGATCGGGTGCCAGCCTGGGTGGCATGACCGGAGCGACGGGGCAGGGTTCCGCGCGGCCCGTCGGGCTCGCTGGGTCGGCGGTGTTGGTACCCCGCCCCCGAGGGCTTCGCGACGAGACCCGCCGGGCCGTGGCGGCGGTCGCTGACCGGGTACGCCGCCGCGGCGTGCTCGCCTTTCCCGTGACGCTGGCGGTGGTCGGCGCCGTCCTCGCGCTGGCCCGGTTGCGGGCCAGCGGGCCGG
>JBMOMH010000381.1:0-1778 GCA_049323135.1 Actinomycetota bacterium | reverse complement strand
GACGGTCGCGCCGTCGACCGGGGCGCGCTGGTGTTCCTCGGCGGCTCCCGGCGCGGCCTGCGCATCGCCTCGGACGCCGGCGGCGCCGCGCTGCTGCTCGGCGGGACGCCGTTCACCGAGGAGATCGTGATGTGGTGGAACTTCGTGGGGCGAAGCCACGAGGACGTCGCCCGGGCACGCGAGCAGTGGCAGGCAGGCGACGAGCGCTTCGGCACGGTCGAGGGCTACCCCGGGGCGCGGCTGGCGGCACCGGAGCTGCCCGGGACGCCGCTGCGTCCGAGGGGTGCGTACCGTCCGCGTGCGTGAGCGGCCGGGCCGCCGGCCCGTCGCGGCGCGGCGTCAGCGGGCAGCCGTCGCGCACGTGCATCACCCCCACCACCCGCCAGGTGTAGGTCCGGTCCCCGAGCCGAACCTCGACCTTGGTCCTGAACTGGTCCAGGCCGCGGTGCATGCCGGGCAGCGGGTTCGCCCCGGGCAGTTGTCGTGCGACCTGTCCGGCTCGCAGTGGGCAGCGTCTGCGCACCGCGGGAGTCATCGCCGGCTCGTCACGTCATGAGCTGTCGACCCCGACCTGCAGGTGGGGGTTGCGTTCCAGCGATCGGGTGACGAGGCGGTCGAGGGCGGGTTGCCAGGGTGGTGGTGGGACGTGGGGTGGTCGGCCGTCGGGTGGGTGCCAGACGACTCGGGTGCCGACGAGCTCGCCGCGCCAGCCCTGCCGGTGGACGAGGCGGTGGTGGAAGGGGCACAGGCAGCAGCCGTTGCGTTCGCTGGTGGGCCCGCCGGCGGCGTAGGAGGTCAGGTGGTGCAGGTCGCACCAGGAGGGGGGCCGGGTGCAGCCGCCGAACGTGCAGCCGCGGTCGCGTTCGATGATGGCGGTGCGGATCCGGGGCGGGAAGGTGTAGACGGTCTGCCCGACGTCCAGGGGCCGGCCGGCGCCGTCGATGAGCACCGGGACGATCTCGCCGTCGCAGGCCAGCATCCGCACCGTGTCGAGGCTGACCGGGTGCCCGCAGGACAGCGCGCCGCCGTCCAGGCCGGGCACGCCGGGTGCGGCCAGCAGCGCCGGCAGCGTGGTGGACACCACCAGCCGCGGCCGGGGCCGGCAGGCCGGCTGGCCGTCCCCGCCGCCGGCCAGGGCCCGCTCGCAGAGGTGCACCAGGGCGTCGGCCAGGCGTTGGCGGGCCGGGCGGGGGTCCGGGACGCCGTCGAGCGCCGGGCGGGGCGCGGCGTGGGCGGCGAGCGCGTCGTGCACGCTCTGCCCGGCGACCGGGTCCAGCGTGCCGGACAGCCACCAGGTGCCGTCGTCGTCCTGGCTGATCGCGACCGCGTTGGCCCGGGTCTGGGCGTCCTCGTCGCGGGCCAGCTGGTCGTCGGCGCCGGGGTCCAGCCGGGTCCGCAGCCGGTGCCCGAGGCGGGCCAGGCGCCGCGGGTCCAGGCGTTCGGCGTGCTCGAGCAGGAACGCCTCGGCCTCGGCCCGGGTGGCGCCGTCCACCCCCGGCGCCAGCCGGTCGATCGTGCGGTGCACCACCTGGGCGTGCTCGACGGTGATCGCCCCGGCCGCCAGCTGGCGCCCGGTGGCGGCCAGCGGCCCGTCCAGCGCGGCGGCCAGCGCCACCCGGGCCCCGGCCCGCTCCGGGCGGGTGTTGGTGGCGTGCGCGAACCAGTCCGCCGTGCTCGCCGCCCCGGACGGCGCCCCCACGTCCCGCCGGTCGGCCTCGGCCAGCAGCCGCAGCCGCGCCGCCTCCAACGTGGACGCCGCCGCCTCCAACGCCACCACC
>JBMOMH010000380.1:0-1795 GCA_049323135.1 Actinomycetota bacterium | reverse complement strand
GCGGCCGGGTCGGCGTACCGGGGGGACAGCTCGACCCCGGGGCGCTGCCGGCCGGCGTCCACCGCGAGCGCGCTCACCGGGGACACCTGCCCGGAGGCAACGTACCCGGGCTCCCAGTCGGGGGACACCGCCGGCCCGACGAACAGGCTCTCGTCGAAGCGGAGCGTGACCGGTCCCGGCGGTCCGCCCGAGGCCAGGGCCGCGGCGGTCGCCCGGGCCAGGTCGGTGAGCCGGGCGGCGGGGGGCCCCGAACGGTCCGCGGCGGTCAGGGTAGGGTCCCCGCCGCCGACCAGCACCACCTCGTCCGGGGCGGTCCCGCGGACCACCCGGGTGGCCAGCCGGGCGTCCGGCCCCAGGGCGGTGAGCGCCGCGGCGCCGGTGAGCAGCTTGGCCGTCGACGCGGGCGTGTGGGGTACGTCGCCCGCCCGGTCCAGCAGGGTCGCCCCGGACCCGGCGTCGACGATTACGGCTCCCACCCGCGGACCCAGCTGCGGGACCGCGAGCAGCGGGTCCAGCATCCGGGCCACTCCGGCGGCGCTGGGCGGGAGGCCCCCGGCCGGCGCCGGCAGCAGCACCCGGGCCGGCGCCCCGCCCGGCCCGGCCGGTGTCGCGCTCGGCCGGGCCGGCGGGGCGCCGGTGGGTACGGCGGTGGGGGCCGGCCCCAGGCGGGACAGGTCGACCCCGCCGTACGCCAGCGCCGCCCCGGTGAGGGTCACGGCGGCCAGGCCGGCGACCCCGGTGACGACGCGGCTGCGCCGCACGCCCACCTCCTGCCTGCTCCCCCGACCGGTAGGGGAGACTATGCCCCACCGAGCTCAGGTGGCAGCGACGTCGCGGGGCGCGGGAGGCAGCCGGGAGGCAGCATGGAGTTCGACGTCACCATCGAGATCCCCAAGGGCAACCGCAACAAGTACGAGTTCGACCACGACACCGGGCGCATCCGGCTGGACCGGACCCTGTTCACGGCCACCCAGTACCCGGCCGACTATGGGTTCATCGAGAACACCCTGGGCGAGGACGGCGACCCGCTCGACGCACTGGTGCTGCTGCAGGAGCCCACCTTCCCCGGCTGCCTGATCCGCTGCCGGGCTGTCGGCATGTTCCGGATGACCGACGAGAAGGGCGGCGACGACAAGGTGCTCTGCGTGCCCAGCCAGGACCCCCGCCTGGAGCACCTGCGGGACATCCACCACGTGCCCGAGTACGAGCGGCTGGAGATCCAGCACTTCTTCGAGGTCTACAAGGACCTGGAACCCGGCAAGTCCGTGGAGGGCGCCCGCTGGGTGGGCCGGACCGAGGCCGAGGCGGAGATCACCGCCTCCCGGGCCCGGCTGGCCACCGGCCGTCCGGCCGGCTGACCGGGCCGCTAGGGCCGGCTGGCCAGGTCCGGCGCGCCCATCCAGGTGTAGGAGACCAGCTCGACGCGGCGGCTGGGGTTGGGCGCATGGATCATCCGCCCACCGCCGACGTAGAGGCCCTCGTGGTAGATGTAGCCGCTCGAGTCGGTCCAGAACAGCAGGTCCCCTGGCTGGATGGAGCCCACCGGCACCGCCCGGGTCTGCTCGTACTGGGCCTGCGCGAAGTGCGGCAGGGACACCCCGCCCCGCTCCCAGGCGCGCATGGTCAGCCCCGAGCAGTCGTAGGCGTCCGGCCCGGCGGCGCCCCACACGTAGGCGTCGCCCAGCTGCTGGCAGGCGAACTCCAGGACCGCGTCGATCCGGGCGCTGCCGGTCGCCGCGATGCCCTGTGCCCGCAGGCAGCCGGTGCCGCCGGCGGGCGGTGCCGTCGACGGGGC
>JBMOMH010000379.1:0-22500 GCA_049323135.1 Actinomycetota bacterium | reverse complement strand
TCGCCGCCAGCAGCAGGGGCACCGCGAGGAGCGGCGCGAGGCGTCGCGGCAGGTCCCACCACATCGCCGCCCAGCCTACGGTGATGATCCACTGTGCCGTTGTTGCCGGGACACGCCGCGCGTGTCGTCGCAAACGTCACAGTCGATCATCAGGTGGGGTGGGTCGGGGCCCGGCCAGGCCGGGCAGCCAAGCGGGAGCCGCCCCGGCGAACGCCGCCGGCGTCAGGTCCCCGGCGCCCGCCGGCAGCCGGCCCAGCAGCGGTACGCCGGTGAGGCGGGGCAGGTCCGCGAGGTTGCAGCGCTCGGCGAGGCCGGGCCGCGCCGGCCAGGACCCGACCACCAGCCCCAGCACCGGCAGGCGCCGGGCGCGCAGCGCCGCCACGGTGAGCTCGGCGTGGTTCAGCGTGCCCAGCCCGGCCCGGACGACCACCAGGAACGCCGCCGGCGGCCCGCCCGGGGCCGCCAGGTCGGCGCCCAGGTCGGCCAGGGTCGCCCCGCCGAGGTCGAGCCGCACCAGCAGTCCTCCCGACCCCTCGACCAGCACGAGGTCGTGCCCCGCGGCGAGCCGGCGTACCGCCGTGGCCTGCTCGGCCACGGTGGGCAGCGGGGCGCCGGCTCGGCGGGCCGCCGTCTCCGGGGCCAGCGGCTCGGCCAGCCGGGCCCCCTCGTGCACCTCGGGCAGGCCGGCCAGCCGACCCGCGACGTGCGCGTCCCCCGGCTCGCCGGGGGGCAGGCCGGTCTGCACCGGCTTGACCACGGTCACCGCGGCGCCCCGCCCCCGGGCCACGGCGGCGACCGCGGCGGTGACCACCGTCTTGCCCACCTCGGTGTCGGTGCCCGTGACCAGCACCACCCGGGGGAGGTCCGGCCCGCTGCGCGGCCCGGTCACCGGCCGGTCACCCCGGCCAGCACCCCGGCCGCCTGGGCCAGCTCGTCCCGGGTCAAGGTGGCCCGGGCGGTCACCCGCAGCCGGCTCACCCCGTCCGGGGTGGACGGCGGACGGAAGCAGCCGACGCGGACCCCGGCCGCCGCGGCCGCATCCCGGGCGGCCAGCGCCTCCCGCGGCCCCGGCATGGGCACGCTGAGCACCGCGCCGGCCGGCCGGCCAGCGCCCGCCGCCCGAGCCAGTGCCGCCGCCGCGGTCTGGACGGCGACCACCCGCTCCGGTTCGGCGGCCACCACCCGCAGCGCCGCCAGCGCCGCTCCGGCGGCCGCGGGCGCCAGTGCGGTGTCGAAGACGAACCCGCGCGCCTGGTTGACCAGGTGGTCGCGCAGCGCCCGGTGGCCCAGCACCACCCCGCCCTGGCTGCCCAGCGCCTTGGACAGGGTGGCGGTGACCACCACATCGGTCCGGCCGGCGAGGCCCGTTGCGCACACCAGGCCCCGCCCGCCCGGGCCACACACCCCGAGGGCGTGCGCCTCGTCGACGACGAGCGTGGCGCCGTACGCCGTGGCTACCTCCGCCAGCTCGGCCAGCGGGGCGGCGTCGCCGAGGACGCTGAACACCGACTCGGTGAGCACCAGGGCGCGCGGCTCCGGCCGCCCGGCCAGCGCGGCGGCCACGGCGGCCACGTCGGCGTGCGGCACCACCACCACCCGGGACCGGGACAGCCGGCAGGCGTCGACGAGGCTGGCGTGCACGTGGGCGTCGCTGACGAGGAGCGCGTCCGGGCCACCGAGCGCGGCCACCGCCAGGTTGGCCAGGTAGCCGGAGGAGAAGACCAGCCCGGCGGGCTGGCCACAGAACCCGGCCAGGGCCTCCTCCAGCTCCCCGTGCAGGGTCGTGCTGCCGGTGACCAGGCGGGAGGCGCCGGCCCCGGCACCCCAGGTGCGCAGCGCGGCCAGCCCCCCGGCGACGACCCGTGGGTCGCTGGCCAGGCCGAGGTAGTCGTTGCCGGCCAGGTCGAGCAGGCCCGGCTGCGGCGCCCGCGGACACAGCTCCCGGGTGAGGCCCGCCGCATCCCGGGCGGCCGCCTGGTCGGCCAGCCAGCCGAGCAGCCCATCGCCCGGCCGGGTCACCGCAGCGCCTCGTCGACTGCTCCGCGGATCGCCGCGGTGATGGCGCGTACGTCGTCGTCGGTGCAGACGTAGGGCGGCATGGTGTAGACGAGGTCCCGGAACGGCCGCAGCCACACGCCGCGGCGCAGCGCCGCGGCAGTGACCGCGGTGACGTCCACCGGGGACTCCGCCTGCACCACCCCAACGGCGCCCAGGACGCGTACGTCGCGCACCCCGGGCCGGCCGGCGCAGCCGGCCAGCCCCTCGTGCAGCAGCGCCTCGATCCGGGCCACCTGCCCCGGCCAGGCCCCACCGGCCAGCAGGTCGAGGTTGGCCACGGCGACCGCGCAGGCCAGCGGGTTGCCCATGAACGTGGGGCCGTGCAGCAGCGCCCCGGCCGGGCCGGCGCTGACCGCCGTGGCCACCTCGGTGGTGCACAACGTCGCGGCCAGGCTCAGGTACCCCCCGGTCAGCGCCTTGCCCAGGCACAGGATGTCCGCGACGACGCCGGCGTGGTCCGCGGCGAACAGCGCGCCGGTCCGTCCGAAGCCGGTGGCGATCTCGTCCAGCACCAGCAGCAGGCCGTGCCGGTCGGCGACCTCCCGGAGCACCCGCAGGCAGGCAGGGCTGTAAACGTGCATGCCACCGGCGCCCTGCAGCACCGGTTCGACGACCACCGCGGCCAGCTCCCCGGCGTACCGGTCGGCGAGCGCCGCCACCTCGGCGGCCCAGGCGAGCACCGCCGGGTCGGCCCCGTCCCGGTGAAAGCCCGCGGGCGGCCGGGGGGCGAAGACCTGGGCCGGCAGCAGCCCGGTGAACAGCCGGTGCATGCCGTCGACCGGGTCGCACACGCTCATCGCGGCGAACGTGTCGCCGTGGTAGCCGCCGCGGACGGTGAGCAGCCGGTGGCGTTCGGGCCGGCCGCGGGCGGCCTGGTACTGCAGCGCCATCTTCACCGCCACCTCCACCGACACCGACCCGGAGTCGGCGAGGAACACATGCTGGAGGGGGTCGGGGGTGAGGCCGACCAGGCGTTCGACGAGGGTGACCGCCGGCTCGTGGGTCAGCCCGCCGAACATGACGTGGCTCATCCGGTCGGCCTGCGCGTGCAGGGCGGCGTCCAGGGCCGGGTGGCGGTAGCCGTGGATCGCGCACCACCAGGAGGACATGCCGTCGACGACGTCGACGGCCACGTCGTCGTCGTCGACCAGGCGCAACCGCACCCCGGCGGCGGACTCGACCAGCCGGACCGGGGGCGCCGGCCGGCGTGCGGCGTACGGGTGCCAGACGTGGGCGCGGTCGGCGGCGAGCAGCCGGGCGACCCGGGACGGGCCCGGCAGCGGGCCGTGCGCCGAGCAGCGTGCGGTCCAGCCGGCCGGCAGCACCTGCACCACCAGGCGGCGCCCGCAGCGGGGGCAGTGGCGCGGCGGGTCCAGCTCCGCCCGGCAGTCGCAGCCGGGCCCGGCGGCCGGCCGGGCCGCGCCGCAGTGCGGGCAGTGCCGGGCCCACCGCACGGTGGTTTCGCTCATCGGGCCACTCAGACGGTTCCCGACAGCGCCTTGATGGGCATCCGCAGCTCGCGGAGCAGCGCCAGGTCGGCCTCGGCGGGGCGGCCCAGGGTGGTCAGGTAGTTGCCGACGATGACCGCGTTCACCCCGCCCAGCAGGCCCGCCCGGGTGCCTAGGTCGCCGAGGGTCAGCTCCCGGCCCCCGGCGTAGCGCAGCGTGGTCCGCGGCAGCGCGAGCCGGAAGGCGGCGACGGCGCGCAGCGCGTCGGCCGTGGACAGCAGGGGCCGGTCGGCGAACGGCGTACCGGGGCGCGGGTTGAGGAAGTTCAGCGGCACCTCGTCCGGGGCGAGCTCGGCCAGCTGGCCGGCGAACTCGGCGCGCTGGTCGAGGGTCTCGCCCATGCCGACGATCCCGCCGCTGCAGACCTCCAGGCCGGCGGCCCGGACCAGCCGCAGCGTCTCCCACCGCTCCTCCCAGGTGTGCGTGGTCACCACCTGCGGGAAGTAGGAGCGGGCCGTCTCCAGGTTGTGGTTGTAGCGGTGCACGCCCAGCGCGGCCAGCTCCTCGGCCTGCTCGGCGGTGAGCATCCCCAGGGACGCGGCGACCTGGATGCCGGCGGCCGCCCGGATGGCCGGGACCGCCTCGCGGACCTGGGCCATCAGCCGGGCGTCGGGGCCGCGGACGGCGGCGACGAGGCAGAACTCGGTGGCGCCGGTCGCCGCGGTCGCCACGGCGGCCTCGACGAGGGCCGGGATGTCCAGCCGGGCGGCCCGCACCGGGGAGTCGAACCGGCCGGACTGGGAGCAGAAGTGGCAGTCCTCCGGGCAGCCGCCGGTCTTGACCGAGACGATGCCCTCGACCTCGACCTCGGCTCCGCACCAGCGCAGCCGGACCTCGTGGGCGACCTGCAGGGCCTCACCGATCCGCTCCTCGGGCAGGGCCAGCACCGCGCGGACCTGCTCCGGGGACAGCCCCCGGCCCTGGTCGCGGACCTGTGCGCGGGCGACCTCCAAGACGTCGGTGGCTGCGTCCACGCCGGCTCCTCCTCCTGACCGTGGGGTCATGTCCCCGGGCCGGCGCCGAGGGCCTGCCCGGGGACATGATTCACCTCACGGGGGCCGCGGCCGGCACCCCCCCGCCCCCGGTGGGGAGGCGCAGCGCATCCGGCAGGGGCGGGTCGGCCAGGAAGGGGTGCTGGACGGCCCGGTAGTGGGCCAGCAAGGCCGCGCCGACCCCGGGCCACGCGCGGTCGGCGACGGCTACCCGGCCGGCGGCCCCCATCCGGCCGCGCAGCTCCCGGTCGCCGGCCAGCAGCGCCACCGCCGCCCGCAGCCCACCCAGGTCCGCCGGGGGGTGGAGCAGCCCCGTGCGCCCCGGGAGCACCAGGTCCGCCGGACCGCCGACGGCCGGAGCCACCACGGGCAGTCCGCAGGCCATCGCCTCCTGCACGGTCTGGCAGAAGGTCTCGGCCGTGCCGGTGTGCACGAACACGTCCAGCGAGGCGAAGGCCCGGGACAGGGCGGCGCCGGTCTGGAAGCCGAGGAACGCCGCCCCCGGCAGCCGCCGCCGCAGCGCGGGCTCCTGGGGCCCGGCGCCGACGACGACCAGTCGGACGCCGGGCAGGTCGGCCAGGCAGGCCAGCCGCTCCACCTGCTTCTCCCGGGCCAGCCGGCCGACGTACCCGACGAGGACCTCGCCGTCGGGGGCGAGGGCGCGGCGCAGGGCCGGGCTGCGGTGCTCGGGCGCGAAACGGGCCAGGTCCACCCCCCGCGGCCATAGGTGCACGCGGGGTACGCCGTGGGCCAGCAGCGCGTCGACCGCGCTCGGCGACGGGGCGAGGGTCCGGTCGGCCAGCTCGTGGACGCGGCGCAGCCAGGCCCACACGGCACCGGTGGTGGCGCCCAGCCCGTGCCGGCGAGCGAAGCCGGCCACGTCGGTCTGGAACACCGCCACGCTGGGCACGCCCAGGGTCCGCGCGGCCACCGCCCCGGCCGCGCCGAGCACCACCGGGGAAGCCAGGTGCACCACGTCGGGGGCGAAGTCGTGCAGCCATGCGGTGACCCGGGGGCTGGGCAGGCCGATCGGGAAGGTGCTGTCGAAGGGCAGCCGCAGGCTGGGGACGAGCCGCAGCGGCGCGCCGTCGTACCGGTCCGGCCCGGGCCCGGGGGCGACCACCAGCACCTCGTGCCCGGCGGCGGTCAGCAGCTCCACCACCCGGCAGACCGACCCGCTGACGCCGTTGACGCGCGGCAGGAAGGACTCAGTGACCACGGCGACCCTCACGCTGGGGACGATCCGGGGGGCAGGTGTGGATCGGCCCAGGTCCGGGTGAACGTCGGGTGAGCGTCCTGCGTACCCTCGTCGCATCCGGCAGGAGGCACGAGGAGGCTGCAGCGCCATGGCACGCCCCACCGAGTCCGGCCTGCCGTTCGAGCCCGTCTACGGTCCCGGGCACCTGGCCGGCTGGGACCCGGCGGACCGGCTCGGGGAGCCTGGGGGCTACCCGTTCACCCGGGGCGTGTACCCCACCATGTACGTCGGCCGGCCCTGGACGATGCGCCAGTACGCCGGGTTCGGCACCGCCGCGGAGTCCAACCACCGCTACCACCAGCTGCTGGCGCACGGCACCACCGGCCTGTCGGTGGCCTTCGACCTGCCCACCCAGATGGGCTACGACTCCGACGACCCGAAGGTCCACGGCGAGGTCGGCAAGGTGGGGGTGGCCATCGACTCCCTGGAGGACATGCGCCAGCTCTTCGCCGGCATCCCCCTGGACGCGGTGTCCACGTCGATGACCATCAACGCCCCCGCCGCGGTGCTGCTGCTGCTCTACCAGCTCGTCGCCGAGGAGCAGGGCGTCTCCGGCGACCGGCTCAACGGCACCATCCAGAACGACGTGCTCAAGGAGTACATCGCCCGAGGCACCTACATCTACCCACCGCGGGAGTCCCTGCGCCTGGTCACCGACACGTTCCGGTACTGCCGGGCGGAGCTGCCCCGCTGGAACACCATCTCCATCTCCGGCTACCACATGGCCGAGGCCGGGGCGACCCCCGCGCAGGAGGTGGCGTTCACGCTGGCGAACGCCGTCGAGTACGTCCGGGCCGCCCTGGCCAGCGGCCAGGCCGTCGACGAGTTCGCCCCCCGCCTGGCCTTCTTCTTCGTCGCCCGGACGACGCTGCTGGAGGAGGTGGCCAAGTTCCGCGCGGCCCGGCGCATCTGGGCACAGGTGATGCGCGACGAGTTCGGGGCCCGGGACCCCCGCTCGCAGATGCTGCGCTTCCACACGCAGACCGCCGGCGTGCAGCTCACCGCGCAGCAGCCGGAGGTCAACCTGGTCCGGGTCGCCGTGCAGGCACTGGCCGCCGTGCTGGGCGGCACCCAGTCGTTGCACACCAACGCGTACGACGAGGCCATCGCGCTGCCCACCGAGAAGGCGGCCCGGCTCGCCCTGCGCACCCAGCAGGTGCTCGCCTACGAGACCGACGTCACCGCCACCGTCGACCCGTTCGCCGGCTCGTACGCCGTGGAGTCGCTCACCGACGCCCTTGAGGAACGCATCCGCGAGCTGATGGCCACGGTCGCCGACCTTGGCGGGGCGGTCGCCGCGATCGAGAAGGGGTTCCAGAAGCAGGAGATCGAGCAGGCTGCCTACCAGGTCGCCCGGCAGGTCGACGCGGGGGAGCGGGTGGTCGTCGGCGTGAACCGGTTCACCGTGGGCGAGGAGGAGCCCTACCAGCCGCTGCGGGTCGACCCGGCTATCGAGGCCGAGCAGGTGGCCCGGCTGGCCCGGCTGCGCGCCGGCCGGGACCGGACCGCGGTCGATGCCGCGCTGGACGCGGTACGCCGGGCCGCCGCCGGCGCCGACAACGTGCTCTACCCGCTGAAGGAGGCGCTACGCGCCCAGGCGACCGTCGGCGAGGTCTGCCACGCGCTGCGCGACGTGTGGGGCGGGTACGTGCCCACCGACCGGCCGCTGGCTGGGTGAGGCCGCCCTGCTGCAGGAGGTGAGCCGGCGGCTGGCCGGCTACGAGGCGGAGCTGGTCGCCGTACGGCGGGACCTGCACGCCCACCCCGAGCTGGGCCGCGCCGAGGTGCGCACCACCCGGGTGCTCCGCGAGCGGCTCACCGCCGCCGGGCTGCGGCCCCGGGTGCTGCCGACCGGCACCGGGCTGCTCTGCGACGTGGGGGACGCCGGGCGGCTGGTCGCGCTGCGCGCGGACCTGGACGCGCTGCCGGTCCCCGACGCCAAGGACGTCCCGTACCGGTCCACCCAGCCGGGGGTCTGCCACGCCTGCGGCCACGACGTGCACGCCGCCGCGGTCCTCGGTGCCGGCCTGGTGTGCGCCGACCTGGCCGCCGCGGGCCGGCTGCCCGGGCGGGTCCGCCTGGTGTTCCAGCCCGCCGAGGAGCTCACCCCCGGGGGGGCCCTCGACGTGGTCGCCGCCGGGGGGCTGGACGGGGTGGAGCGCATCTTTGCGGTGCACTGCGCCCCCGGGCTGGCCGCCGGGCTGGTCGGCCTGCGGGCCGGGCCGGTCACCGCCGCCGCGGACGCGCTCCGGGTGTGCCTCACCGGCCCGGGCGGGCACACCGCCCGCCCGCACCTCACCGCCGACCTGGTCTACGCCCTGGCCAAGGTCGTCACCGAGGTGCCCGCGGCGCTGTCCCGCCGGGTGGACCCCCGCGCCGGCATGAGCCTGGTGTGGGGCCGGATCGAGGCCGGCCGGGCGGCCAACGCGATCCCCCAGGCGGCGGAGGCGGCGGGCACCGTGCGCTGCCTGGACCTGCCGACCTGGCAGCAGGCGCCCGAGCTGGTCGAGAGCCTGGTGCGGTCGGTGGTGGCGGCGTACGCCGCCACGGTGCAGGTGGACTACCAGCGGGGCGTGCCCCCCGTCGTCAACGACCCCGTCAGCACCGCCCTGGTGGCCGCGGCGGCCAGCGAGGTGCTCGGCGCGGAGTCGGTGGTGCCCACCGAGCAGAGCCTCGGCGGGGAGGACTTCGCCTGGTACCTGGAGCAGGTGCCCGGCGCGCTGGTCCGGGTGGGGGTGGCCGGCCCCGCGGGGGGCGTCGACGGCCGAGGGACCGCCGGGCGGCACGACCTGCACCAGGGCGCCTTCGACGTCGACGAGCGTGCCGTCGGCGTGGCCGCGCGGGTACTCGCCGCGACCGCCGTGGCGGCCCTCGGATAACGGTCCGGTTTCGGCTGGCGAGGAAGGCCTGCGCGCGGGGGGCCAGGGGCTACGCTGACGCGTCTGTGTGGGTGGCAGAGCCGCCGCCCACGTGGGAAGGAGACCCCCTTGCGCCAGGTGACGAGACTGGCGGCGCTCCTCGCCGCCGCTGCCCTCCTGCTCGCCGCTTGCGGCTCCCCTGGAGGGGGCACGGCGACACCGGCAGGTACGGGGACCGGGACCGCCGGCCCCACCCCCCTCAAGGTCGGCCTCGCCTACGACATCGGCGGCCGCGGCGACCAGTCCTTCAACGACGCCGCCGCCCGCGGCCTGGACAAGGCCAAGGCCCAGTTCAAGCTCGACGTCAAGGAGCTGGAGGCCAAGGCCGGGGAGACCGACGCGCAGAAGGAGGAGCGGCTGCGGCTGCTCGCCCAAGGCGGGTACACCACCATCATCGCGGTCGGCTTCGCCTATGCCGGGCCGCTGGCCAAGGTGGCCAAGGACTTCCCCAACGTGAAGTTCGCCATCGTCGACTCGACCGACGCCAAGGGCCCCAACATCGCCAACCTGACCTTCGCGGAGAACGAGGGCAGCTTCCTGGTCGGTGCCGCCGCGGCGTTGAAGTCGAAGACCGGCAACATCGGCTTCGTCGGCGGCGTGGACACCCCGCTGATCAAGAAGTTCGAGGCCGGCTACGAGGCGGGCGCGAAGGCCGTCAACCCGGCCATCAAGATCCAGGTCAAGTACCTCACCAACCCGCCGGACTTCAGCGGCTTCTCCGACCCGGCCAAGGGCCAGACCGCGGCGCAGGGCATGTACGACGCGGGCGCGGACATCGTCTACCACGCGGCCGGCGGTTCCGGCGGCGGCGTGTTCAAGGCGGCGAAGGCGGCCGGCAAGCTGGCCATCGGCGTCGACTCCGACCAGTACCTCACCGCCGACCCGAGCGTGCGTGACGTCATCCTCACGTCGATGCTGAAGAAGGTCGACGTGGCCGTGTTCGACTTCATCAAGAGCGTCAACGACAAGTCGTTCACCGCCGGGGAGCACGTCTACGACCTGAAGGCGGACGGGGTCGGCTACGCCACCTCCGGCGGCAAGATCGACGACATCGTGCCGAAGCTGGAGGACTACAAGAAGCAGATCATCGCCGGCACCATCAAGGTGCCGACGACCCCGCAGGGCTGACCCGGCCGGCGGCGGTAACGTCGGCGCCGGGCCCGCCCTGCTGCCCCTTCGCCCTAGCCCTCCCGGCCCCATGGAGGTGTGCCATCCCCGTCCCGGTCGACCCCCGCCTGGCCCGGCCCGCCGACCGGCCCGGGACCCTCCCGGACGAGGGGCCCGTGGTCGAGCTCGTGGGCATCACCAAGCGGTTCCCCGGGGTGGTCGCCAACCACGACGTGCACCTCGCGGTACGCCGCGGCACCGTGCACGCGGTGGTCGGGGAGAACGGGGCCGGCAAGTCCACCCTCATGAAGATCCTCTACGGCATGCTGCGGCCCGACGAGGGCACGGTGCGGGTGGACGGGGCTCCCGTCTCCTTCGCCTCGCCCGCCGACGCCATCGCGGCGGGGATCGGCATGGTGCACCAGCACTTCATGCTCGCCGACAACCTCACGGTGTGGGAGAACGTGGTGCTCGGTGCGGAGCCGCGCCGGGGGCTGCGGCTGGACCGGGCGGCCGCCCGCCGGCGCATCGACGAGATCCGCCGGACCTACGGGCTGGAGGTGGACCCCGACCGGCTGGTGGAGGACCTCGGCGTCGGCGACCGGCAGCGGGTGGAGATCCTCAAGGTGCTCTACCGGGGGGCGCGCATCCTCATCCTCGACGAGCCCACCGCGGTGCTCGTCCCGCAGGAGGTCGACGAGCTGTTCGGCAACCTGCGCGACCTCAAGGCCGAGGGCCTCACCGCCATCTTCATCTCCCACAAGCTGGACGAGGTCCTCGCGGTGGCCGACGCGCTGACCGTCATGCGCCGGGGCACCACCGTGGCCACGGTCACCCCGCGAGAGGTGAGCGCCCGGCAGCTCGCCGAGCTCATGGTCGGCAGCGAGCTGCCCGTGCCCGAGCTGCGGGAGTCCACCGTCACCGACGAACCGGTGCTGGAGGTGGTCGGGCTCACCGTCCGCGGCGCCGACGGGCGGGCCCTGCTGGAGGACGTCAGCTTCACCGTGCACCGCGGCGAGGTGCTCGGCATCGCCGGGGTGGAGGGCAACGGCCAGGCCGAGCTGGTGGAGGCCGTCGTGGGGGTGCGCCGGCCCGCGGCCGGGCAGGTCCGGCTGGCCGGCCGGGACGTCACCACCTGGTCGACCCGGCGCCGTCGCGAGGCGGGCCTGGCCTACATCCCCGAGGACCGCACCCGGCACGGGCTGCTGCTGGAGGCGCCCCTGTGGGAGAACCGGATGCTCGGCCACCAGACCCAGCCGCCCAACGCGCGCGGCCCCTGGGTGGACCGGGCCGGTGCCCGCGCGGACACCGCCCGGCTGGTGGCGGCGTACGACGTGCGCACCCCGAGCCTCGACGTCACCGCCTCGTCCCTGTCCGGCGGGAACCAGCAGAAGCTCATCGTCGGCCGGGAGATGAGCGGCGAACCCGTGGCCCTGGTCGCCTCCCATCCCACCCGGGGCGTGGACGTGGGCGCCCAGGCGGCCATCTGGGAGCACCTGCGCACCGCCCGGGCCCGCGGGCTGGCGGTGCTGCTCGTCAGCGCCGACCTCGACGAGCTCATCGGCATGTCCGACACCCTGCGGGTCATCTACCGCGGCCGGCTGGTCGCCGAGGTCGACCCGCACCAGGTGTCCCCGCAGGACCTCGGCGCGGCCATGACCGGCGCCGCCGGACCCGTCGGGGAGCGGTCGTGACCGGCCGCGGCACCGGCGGGCGCTGGGTCCTGGGGCTGGCCGCCCCGCTGCTCGCCGTGCTGTTCGCGGTGCTGCTGTCCTCGGTGGTGCTGCTCGCCGTCGGCAACGACCCGGTGCTGGCCTTCGAGAAGATGGCGTCGTACGGCGTGCAGCCGCGCAGCGTCGCGCTCACCGTCAACCTGGCCACCATCTACTACCTGTCCGCGCTGGCGGTGGCCATCGGGTTCCGGATGAACCTGTTCAACATTGGCGTCGACGGGCAGTACCGGCTGGCGGCGTTCCTGGCCGCGGCGGTCGGCGGGGCGGTCACCTTGCCCAAGCCGTTGCACATCCTGCTCATCGTCGCGGTCGCCGTCGTCGTCGGCGCGTCGTGGGCGGCGCTGGCCGCGCTGCTGAAGGTGACCCGTGGGGTCAGCGAGGTCATCTCGACCATCATGCTGAACGCGATCGCCACCCAGGTCGTCGCCTACCTACTGAACCCCAACCGGCTCGCGGTGTCCGTGGCCGGCAGCAACAACATCGGTACCCGGCCGATCGGCCCCTCCGGGCAGTTCCCCGGCATCCCCTACCCGGGCAGCAGCACGCCGGTGTTCGGGTTCCTCGTCGTCGCGGTGCTGTGCGGCATCGGCTACGGCGTCCTGCTCAACCGGACCCGCTTTGGCTTCGACCTGCGGGCCACCGGGCTGTCCGAGTCCGCCGCGGTGGTCAGCGGCGTCAACGTCCGGCGGATGGTGCTCACCGCGATGGTGCTCTCCGGTGCGGTGGCCGGCCTGGTCGGCATGCCGCAGCTGCTCGGGGCGTCGTACTCGTACAGCCTGGACTTCCCCGCCGGCCTCGGGTTCACCGGCATCGCGGTGGCACTGCTCGGCCGCAACCACCCGGTGGGCATCGGGCTGGGCGCGCTGCTGTTCGGCTTCCTGGAGACCTCCTCGCAGATCCTCGACCTGGAGGGCATCCCCCGCGAGATCGTGGCCATCATGCAGGGCACGATCGTGCTCTCCGTCGTCGTCGCCTACGAGCTGGTCCGCCGCTACCGGCTGGTGCTGGAGCAGCGTCAGGTGGGGCAGGCCCTGTCCGGCGGCCCGGCGGGCGGGCCGGGGCTGCCCGCCGAGGGGGTGCCGGCATGAGCGCCGCCGGGCTGACCGTCGGCGCGCCCGAGCTGGCCCCCGCGCCCCGGTCCCGGCTGCGCCCGGCCCAGCTGTGGGCGGCCGCGCTGGGCGTGCTCGCCGTGGTCTCGCTGGTCCGGATCGTCACCGGCGCGCAGGACCTCACCTCCTCGGGCACGCTGTCCGCGGCGCTGGGGCTGGCCGTGCCCATCGGGATGGCTGGGCTGGGCGGGCTGTGGGCCGAGCGGGCCGGGGTGGTGAACATCGGCCTGGAGGGCATGCTGGTGCTGGGCACCTGGGGGGCCGGCTGGGCCGGCTACCAGTACGGGCCGTGGGCCGGCGTGGCCGCCGGGGTGGTGCTCGGCGCGCTGGGTGGGCTGCTGCACGCGGTGGCCACCGTCACCTTCGGGGTCGACCACATCGTCTCCGGGGTCGCCATCAACATCCTCGCCCCCGGCGTGGCCAAGTACCTGTCCAAGGTGGCCTTCGAGGGGGTCCCGGGCGGCGGTCCGACCCAGTCGCCGCCGATCCCTTCCATCGGCGGGTTCACCCTGCCCGGCCTGCCCGGACTGCTGGCGGCGGTGGAGAAGCACGGCTGGTTCCTGGTGTCCGACCTCGCCGCGCTGCTCCGGGCGGCCACCACCCAGGTGTCCTGGCTCACCGTGGTGGCGGTGACGCTGGTCCCGCTGTCCTACCTGGTGCTGTGGCACACCCCGTTCGGGCTGCGGCTGCGCTCCTGCGGGGAGCACCCGGTGGCCGCCGAGTCGCTGGGCGTCAACGTGTACCGGATGAAGTACGCCGCGGTGGTGGTGTCCGGCGCGCTGGCCGGGCTCGGCGGGGCGTTCCTGGCCATCGTCGCCGCCGGCATCTACCGAGACGGGCAGACCGGGGGCCGCGGTTACATCGGCCTCGCCGCAATGATCTTTGGCAACTGGCGCCCCGGGGGGCTGGCCGCCGGCGCGGGCATCTTCGGCTTCACCGACGCCCTGCAGCTGCGCCAGGCGTCCTCGGTGCACGCGCTGCTGCTGCTGCTCGCGCTGACCCTGCTGGGCCTGGCCGGCTGGCACGCCGTACGCCGCCGCCGGCTGGCCGCCGTCCTGTCGGCCGTGGTCGGCGCCGCGGCCCTGGGCTGGTTCCTGACCACCCGCCAGGTCCCGATGGAGCTCACCACCGCGGCGCCGTACGTGACCACGCTGCTGGTGCTGGCCCTGGCCTCGCAGCGGCTGCGCATGCCCCGCGCCGACGGGCGGCCCTACCGGCGAGGGCAGGCCGAGTGAGCCCCGCGGAGCCGGTGGTGGACTGGGCGGCGCTGCGCGCGGCCGCCCGGGCCGCCTGCGCCCGGGCGTACGCGCCGTACTCCGGATACCCGGTGGGCGCGGCCGGCCTGGTCGACGACGGCCGGGTCGTCGCCGGCGCGAACGTGGAGAACGCCTCCTACGGGCTGGGCCTCTGTGCGGAGTGCGGGCTGGTGTCGGCGCTGCACGCCACCGGCGGGGGCCGGCTGGTCGCGGTGGCCTGCGTGGACGGCCAGGGGGCGGCGCTGACCCCGTGCGGACGCTGCCGGCAGCTGCTGCACGAGCACGGGGGGCCGGCCTGCTGGGTGGACGACCCGGCCGGCCCGCGCCGGCTCGGCGACCTGCTGCCCGACGCGTTCGGCCCCGACCACCTACACCCGAGGGGGGGCTGACCGGTGGGGCCCGTCGTGGACGCCGTCGACGTCATCCGCACCAAGCGGGACGGCGGCGAGCTCACCCCCGCGCAGGTGGACGGCATCGTCGCCAGCTACACCGCCGGGGAGGTCGCCGACGAGCAGATGGCCGCGCTGCTCATGGCCATCGTGTGGCGGGGGATGACCCGCCGCGAGCTGGCCCGCTGGACCGAGGCGATGATCCGGTCCGGGGACCGGCTGGACTGGTCCGCGCTGGACCGGCCCACCGTGGACAAGCACTCCACCGGCGGCGTCGGTGACAAGATCACCCTGCCGCTGGCCCCGACCGTGGCGGCCTGCGGCGCGGCCGTGCCGCAGCTGTCCGGACGCGGCCTGGGCCACACCGGGGGGACCCTCGACAAGCTGGAGTCGGTGCCCGGCTGGCAGGCCAGCCTGTCCCCGGAGCGGATGCTGGCCGTGCTCCGAGACGTGGGTGCGGTGGTCTGCGCCGCCGGCGACCGGCTGGCCCCGGCCGACCGCAAGCTCTACGCGCTGCGCGACGTCACCGGCACCGTCGAGTCGGTGCCGCTCATCGCCAGCTCCATCATGAGCAAGAAGATCGCCGAGGGGACCGGGGCGCTGGTGCTCGACGTGAAGGTCGGCTCCGGCGCCTTCATGAAGGACCTGGCTGCCGCTCGCGAGCTGGCCACCGCGATGGTCGAGCTCGGCGGGGACCACGGCGTGCGCACGGTGGCGCTGCTCACCGACATGTCCACCCCGCTGGGCCGCACCGTGGGCAACGCGCTGGAGGTCGCCGAGGGGGTGGAGGTGCTGGCCGGGGGCGGTCCCCCGGATGTGGTCGAGCTCACCGTGGCCCTGGCCCGGGAGATGCTCGCCGCCGCCGGGCTGGCCGGGGCGAAGGACCCGGCCGACGCGCTGCGCGACGGGTCGGCCATGGACCGCTGGCGGCGGATGCTGCGGGCCCAGGGCGGGGACCCCGACGCGCCCCTGCCGGTAGCCCGGCACACCGACACGGTGGTCGCGCCCCGGGGCGGCACCCTGCGCCGGCTGGACGCCTACGCCGTGGGCCTGGCCGCCTGGCGGCTCGGTGCCGGTCGGTCCCGCAAGGAGGACCCGGTGGCGGCCGGGGCGGGGGTGCGGCTGCACGCCGTCCCCGGGGAGCCGGTGACCGCCGGACAGCCGCTGGTCACCCTGCACACCGACGACCCGGGTCGGCTGCCCCGCGCCCGGGAGGCCCTCGCCGGGGCGTGGGAGGTCACCACCGACCCGCCCTCGCGGCGCCCCCTCGTCCTGGACCGGGTCCTCGACCGGATCGGAGCCTGACATGCCCCAGCTCATCGCCGCGCCCACCCGCATCCCGGTGCCGGGGGGCAAGGTCATCGACGAGTACGTCGGCCGGGTGACCTCCGGGACCACGGCGGTGTCGGTGGCGCACATGCGGGCGCCCGCCGGGTGGGCGGAGCCGGCGCAGACCCCCGAGTTCGACGAGGTCACCCTGGTGCTGGCCGGCACGGTCCTGGTCGCCCACGACGGTGGGGAGCTGGCGGTGCACGCCGGGCAGGCGGTGTGCACCCGGGCGGGGGAGCGGGTGCGCTACCGCGCCGGCGCGGAGGGGGCGGAGTACGTCGCGGTGTGCCTGCCCGCGTTCGCCCCCGACCTGGCGCACCGGGAGGGCTGACGGTGCCCCAGCCTCCGGCGTACGCACAGATCCGCCAGGCCCCCAAGGTGCTGCTGCACGACCACCTCGACGGGGGGCTGCGACCGGCCACCGTCGTCGACCTGGCCGACGCCGTCGGCTACCGTCGGCTGCCCACCCGGGACCCCGACGAGCTGGACCGCTGGTTCGTCGCCGCCGCCGACTCCGGTTCGCTGGAACGCTACCTGGAGACCTTCGCGCACACCGTGGCCGTCATGCAGACCCGGGAGGCGCTGGCCCGGGTGGCCGCGGAGTGCGCCGAGGACCTGGCCGCCGACGGCGTCGTCTACGCCGAGGTGCGCTTCGCCCCCGAGCAGCACCTGGCCGGGGGGCTGGGCCTCGACGAGGTGGTCACCGCGGTGCTCGACGGCTTCCGGGCCGGTACGGCGGCCGCCGCGGCGGCGGGCCGGCGGATCCGGGTCGGCACCCTGCTGACCGCGATGCGCCACGCCGCGCGCTCCCTGGAGATCGCCGAGCTGGCGGTGCGGCATCGGGAGGCCGGGGTGGTCGGCTTCGACATCGCCGGCGCCGAGGCCGGCTTCCCGCCGACCCGGCACCTGGACGCGTTCCAGTTCATCAAGCGGGCCAACGGGCACTTCACCATCCATGCAGGGGAGGGCTTCGGGCTGCCCTCGATCTGGGAGGCCGTGCAGTGGTGCGGGGCGGACCGGCTGGGCCACGGGGTGCGCATCGTGGACGACATCACGGTCGGCCCGGACGGCGGGGTGCAGCTCGGGCCCTTGGCGGCGTACGTGCGCGACAAGCGGATCCCGCTGGAGATGTGCCCCACCTCCAACGTGCAGACCGGGGCGGCACCTTCGGTGGCCGAGCACCCCATCGGGCTGCTGCGCCGGCTGTACTTCCGGGTCACCGTCAACACCGACAACCGGCTGATGAGCGGCACCACGCTGTCCCGGGAGCTGGCCGCGCTGGTGGACGCCTTCGGCTACGACTGGGCCGACCTGCAGTGGCTCACCGTCAACGCGATGAAGTCGGCGTTCCTGCCCTTCGACGAGCGGCTGGCCCTCATCAACGGGGTGGTCAAGCCCGGCTTCGCCGCGCTGGCCTGGCAGCAGCCCGCCCCGGCGCCGGCCGGGGCGACCAGGTAGACGTGGTCAGCCGGCGGGTGCGTCAGACTCCCACCGGGTGCCAGACGGTCTTGGTCTCCACGAATGAGCGCAGCCGGTCCAGCCCGGGGTCGGCGGTCCAGTCCGGCTCGTCCGCCGGCCCACGGCGTACCCGCTTGAGGTTCTCCGCGGCGGCCCGCTCCAGCTCGGCGGCCAGCCCGGCCGGCGCCCCGCACAGGTCGATCCCGTCGACGTCCATGTGCCCGGCCAGCCACGGGGCCAGCTCCCCGGTGCGGCCGGTGAGCAGGTTGACCACCCCGGCGGGTACGTCGGAGGTGGCGAGCACCTCGCCCAGGGTGACCGCCGGCAGCGGCCGGGCCTCGCTGGCCACCACCACCGCGGTGTTCCCGGTGGCCAGCACCGGGGCGAGCACGCTGACCAGCCCCAGCAGCGAGGACCGCTGCGGGGCGAGCACCGCGACGACCCCGGTGGGCTCGGGCACCGAGAAGTCGAAGTAGGGGCCGGCCACCGGGTTGCTGGACCCGAGCACCTGGGCCACCTTGTCCGGCCAGCCGGCGTACCAGACCCACCGGTCCACCGCCGCGGCGACCCGCGCGGCCGCGGTGTCCGGGTCGCACCCCTCGCCGGCGGCCACCTCGGCGACGAACTGGTCGCGGCGCCCTTCCAGCACCTCGGCGACCCGGTAGAGGACCTGACCGCGCAGGTACGCCGTCGCCGCGGCCCAGCCGGGCCACGCCCGCCGCGCGGCGACCACCGCGTCGCGGGCGTCCTTGCGGGAGGCCCAGGCGGCGTTGGCGAGGAACCCGCCGGCCGCGTCGGTCACCGGGTAGGAACGCCCGCTCTCCGACCGGGGGAAGGCGCCCCCGACGTACAGCTTGTAGGTCTTGCGCACGGCCAGCCGGCCGGCCTCGCCGGTGCTCATCGCAGGTAGGCCTCCAGGCCCTGCCGGCCGCCCTCGCGGCCGAACCCGGACTCCTTGAACCCGCCGAAGGGGCTGGCGGGGTCGAACCGGTTGAACGTGTTGGCCCACACCACCCCGGCGCGCAGCCGGGCCGCCATCGCCAGGATCCGAGACCCCTTCTCGGTCCACACCCCGGCGGACAGGCCGTACGGGGTGTTGTTGGCCTTGGCCACCGCCTCGTCGGGGGTGCGGAAGGTCAGCACCGACAGCACCGGGCCGAAGATCTCCTCCCGGGCGATGCGGTGCGCCTGCGACACCCCGGTGAACACGGTCGGCGGGAACCAGTAGCCGCGGTCGGGTAGCTCGCAGGCGGGGGACCAGCGTTCGGCACCCTCGGCCTCGCCGACGCCGACCAGGTCCCGGATCCGGGCCAGCTGGGCCGCCGAGTTGATGGCGCCGATGTCGGTGTTCTTGTCCAGCGGGTCACCCAGCCGCAGCGTCTCCACCCTCCGGCGCAGCCGGTCCAGCACGTCCTCGGCCACCGACTCCTGCACCAGCAGCCGGGAGCCGGCGCAGCACACGTGGCCCTGGTTGAAGAAGATGCCCTGCACCACACCCTCGACGGCCTGGTCGAGCGGGGCGTCGTCGAAGACGATGTTGGCGGCCTTCCCGCCGAGCTCAAGGGTCAGCCGCTTGGCCGTACCGGCCACCGACCGGGCAATCTGCCGGCCCACCTCGGTGGACCCGGTGAACGCCACCTTGTCCACGTCGGGGTGCTCGACCAGCAGCCGGCCGGTCTCCCCGTCCCCGGTGAGGATGTTCACCACCCCGGGGGGCAGGTCGGCCTGCTGGCAGATCTCGGCGAAGCACAGCGCGGTCAGCGGGGTGGTCTCCGCGGGCTTGAGGACGACGGTGTTGCCGCAGGCCAGGGCCGGGGCGACCTTCCAGGCCAGCATGAGCAGCGGGAAGTTCCAGGGGATGACCTGTGCGGCCACCCCCAGCGGGCGGGGGTCGGGACCCAGGCCGGCGTACCCGAGCTTGTCCGCCCAGCCGGCGTGGTAGAAGAAGTGCGCGGCCACCAGCGGGATGTCCACGTCGCGGGACTCCCGGATCGGCTTGCCGTTGTCCAGCGTCTCCAGCACCGCCAGCTCCCGGGCCCGCTCGGCCACGATGCGGGCGATCCGGTACAGGTACTTGGCCCGCTCCCGGCCGGGCATCGGCCCCCACGCCCCGTCGTACGCCGTCCGCGCCGCGCGCACCGCGGCGGCCACGTCGGCGGGCCCGGCGGCGGTCACCTGCGCCAGCGGCTCCTCGGTGGCCGGGTTCAGCGTGGTGAAGGCGGCCCCGTCCACCGGGTCGACGAACTCCCCGCCGACGAACAGGCCGTACGCCGGGCGGAGCCGCACCACGTCGCGCGACTCCGGCGCGGGGGCGTAGGGGAAGAGCTTGCCAGGCATGGCCGGTCCCTAGTCGAGGGTGAAGTAGTCGGGGCCGGCGTAGCGGCCGGTGTGCAGCTTCTGCCGCTGCATGAGCAGGTCGTTGAGCAGGCTGGACGCGCCGAACCGGAACCATTCCGGGTCGAGCCAGTCGTCGCCGACCGTCTCGTTGACCAGCACCAGGTAGCGCAGCGCGTCCTTGGCGGTGCGGATCCCCCCGGCCGGCTTGACCCCCACCTGGCGGCCGGTGGCGGCGCGGAAGTCCCGCACCGCCTCGAGCATCACCAGGGTGACCGGCAGCGTCGCCGCGGGGGACACCTTGCCGGTGGAGGTCTTCACGAAGTCGGCGCCGGCGAGCATCGCCAGCCAGCTGGCCCGGCGGACGTTGTCGTACGTCGCCAGCTCCCCGGTCTCCAGGATCACCTTCAGGTGCGCGGCCCCGCAGGCGTCCCGCACCGCGACGATCTCGTCGTACACCCGGCGGTAGCGCCCGGCCAGGAACGCGCCCCGGTCGATGACCATGTCGACCTCGGCGGCCCCGGCGCCGACCGCGTCGCGGACGTCGGCGAGCTTCACCGGCAGCGCGGCCCGCCCGGAGGGGAACGCGGTGGCCACGCTGGCCACCCGCACCGGGCTGCCGGCCAGCGCGGCGACCGCCTCCGGCACCAGGTCGGGGTAGACGCAGACGGCCGCCACCGGGGGGACGGCCGGGTCGGTGGGGTCGGGGCGGTGGGCCTTGGCGCACAGCGAGCGGACCCGCCCGGGGGTGTCCTGGCCCTCCAGGGTGGTCAGGTCGACCATGCTGATGGCCAGGTCCAGGGCCAGCTGCTTGGCCGTGGTCTTGATCGACCGGGTGGCCAGGGCGGCGGCCCGGGCCTCGGCGCCGACCTGGTCGACGCCGGGCAGCCCGTGCAGGAAGCGGCGCAGGGCCGCGTCGTCGCCGGCGACGCCGTCCCACGGGACGGCGTACGCGGGGCCACGCCCGACGTACGCCGCGTCGCCCGGCAGCGCCGTTGCCGCGGTACCCACCCGCCCAGCGTAGTCCCGGCAGGGCCGGCCTGGTGCGGGACAATCGCCGGGTGCCCGACGACGAGCCCCTGCTGCTGCGCGCCCGGACCACGACCGCGCAGCGGGTGGTCGCGCACGGCTGGTTCGTCCTCGCCGGGCTGGCCGTGCTGGACACGCTGGTGCGGGGCCAGCTGGCCCGCGGGCTACTGGTGGTCGCCGCCGTGGTGCTGGTCAGCGTCGTCACCTGGGTGGTCTCGGTACGCCCGGAGCTGCGGGCCGGGCGGCACGGGCTGGTGGTCCGCAACCCGCTGCGGGACGTCGTCGTGCCCTGGGCGGCGCTGTGCGACGTCGACGCCCGGGACACCGTCCGGCTGCACACCGGCGGGCTGGTGGTGCGGGTGTGGGCGGTGCAGGCCGGGAACCGCACCCGGGCCCGGGCCTTCCGCCCGGCGCGGCGGCGGGGTCTGCGAGCGGGGGACCGGGTCGAGGTGGGGCCGGACGTGGAGGCCGGGGTGTTCGGCCGCAGCCCGGCCGACTACGTGGCCGGGCAGGTGCGGGACCTGTGGACCGCGCATCGGGACCGGCCCGGCGGTGCGGGCGCGGTGCGGGTGCGCTGGTCCCCGGTGGCCTGCGGCCTGCTGGCCGCGGCGGTGGCCTTCCTGGGCGTCGCCGCGCTGCGCTGAGCCCGGTCCCGCCCGGCGCTGCGGTGCCGGGCGCGGCCCCGCTGCACCTCCTGGGCCGTCGTAGCACTTCCTGGGTGGCGGTATCGCCTCCTGGGTGTTCGAGCGCCCAGGAAGCGGGACGACGATCAGGAAACCTGATCGTCGACGCGGGCGGGGGAGGCGGAACCGTCGGCGCGGCCCGGGGGCTCCCGTTCGGCGGCCAGCAGGGCGGCCTTGACCGGCAGCCCCCAGCGGTAGCCGCCCAGGCCGCCCCCGGTGCGGACCACCCGGTGGCAGGGCACGACGAGGGCCGCCGGGTTCGTGGCGCAGGCGCGGGCCACCGCCCGCACCGCGGTGGGCCGGCCGACCGCGGCGGCCACCTGCGCGTAGGTGCGGGTCTCGCCCCGGGGGATGCGGCCCAGCGCCCGCCAGACCAGGGCCTGGAACGCGGTGCCCCGCACGTCGAGCGGCAGCGGCACCCCCGGTGTCACCCCCCGGGCCAACGCCCGCACGCCCTCCAGCACCTCGTGCAGTGCGGTGTCGTCCCGGTGCAGCCGGGCCCGGGGGAACTCCGCACGCACCTGGGCGAGCAGCGTCTCCTCGACCCCGTCCCCCGCCGGCCCGATGCGCACCGCGCACACCCCTCGGTCGGACGCGACGACCAGCACGACACCCACCGGGGTGGCGGTGGCCGCCCAGCGCAGCGGCTCGTCGGGGGCGCCCGCGGCGTACGCCGTCGCGGGCATGCCCAGCCGCGGCGCGGCCTGCGCGTAGAAGCCCCGCAGCGACCCGTACCCGGCCGCGAACGCCGCCTCGGTCACCGTGGGCGCGGTGCGCAGGCCGGCCCGGGCCGCGGCCACCCGCACGGCCTCGCCGTACGCCCGCGGTGTGGTGCCGAGCGCGGCAAGGAAGCGGCGGTGCAGGTGGCGCGGGCTCCACCCGGTGAGTCCGGCCAGCTCCGCGACCGGCAGCGGCCCCCCCGCCCGGTCCATCGCCCGGCAGGCGGCGAGCAGCGCGGCGTCGCCGCGGTCCGGTACGCCGGGGTGGCAGCGCCGGCAGGCTCGGAACCCGGCCGCCTCGGCGGCCGCCGGGTCGACGAAGAACCGGACCCGGTCCCGGCGGGGCCGCCGGGACGGGCAGCGGGGCCGGCAGTAGACCCCGGTGGAGGTGACGGCGTACACGAAGGTCGCCGCGGCGGCGCGGGCCTGCACCTGGGCCCAGCAGTGGTCCTCGACGAGCACGGGCCTACGGTAGGCGGGCCGTACGCCGGGTGCCTCCCGCATCCTGCCACCCGAGTGGCGCCCCCCCGGGTCAGTCCTCGCGGCCCACCCCGGCCGCCCAGCGGGCCAGCGCGAGCGCCCCGACGGCCAGGGCCGCCGCCCCGCCCACTGCGCCGAGG
>JBMOMH010000378.1:0-1841 GCA_049323135.1 Actinomycetota bacterium | reverse complement strand
TCGAGGGCGAGGCGACGGTGAAGACCTTCAAGCGGCGCGACGGCCGGGTCTGGCTGCTGCCGCACAACCCCGCCTACCAGCCGATCCCCGGCGAGCAGGCAACTGTGCTCGGGCGGGTCGTGGCCGTCCTGCGCCGGGTCTGACCCCAGGCAGTCAGGACGCCACGAGGTCCCCGAGGCCCCCGACGTCGAAGGAGGTGACCGCGTCGGGTGTCGCCGGGCGGGGTGGCACCGGCAGGGGGGCCGGCGCGGTGGCGTCGATGGCCGCCAGGCTGCGGCGTACCTGCGCCGGGTCGGTGGTGTACCACAGCGGGGGCAGGGAGGCACGCAGGAAACCGGCGTAGCGGGCGGTGTCCAGGCGCGGGTCCAGCACCGCCACCACCCCCCGGTCCTGTGCGGTGCGGAGCAGGCGGCCGGCCCCCTGGGCGAGCAGCAAGGCCGCGTGGCTGGCGGCGACGGCCAGGAAGCCGTTGCCGCCCGCCCGGTTCACCGCCTCCTGCTGGGCCGAGGCGAGCGGGTCGTCGGGGCGGGGGAAGGGCAGCCGGTCGATGACGACCAGCTGGCAGGCCGACCCCGGCACGTCGACCCCCTGCCAGAGCGAGAGGGTGCCGAACAGACAGGTCCGCGCGTCGGCTGCGAAGCGTCGCACCAGCTCGGCGGTGGCGTCCTCACCCTGCAGCAGCACCGGAACGTCGAGGCGGGCCCGCAGCGCCGCCGCGGCCTCCCCCGCCGCCCGCCGGGAGGAGAACAGCCCCAGGGTGCGACCCCCGGCCGCGGCGACCAGGTCGGCCAGCTCGTCGATCACCGCGGCGGCCAGCCCGTCCCGACCCGGAGGAGGCAGGTGACGGGCGACGTAGAGGACACCCTGTCGGCGGTGGTCGAACGGCGACCCCACGTCCAGGCCGGTCCAGCGCGGCTCGTCCCCGGGCCCGCCGGCCGGCTCCTCCCCGGGCCTGCCCGCCGGTTCTCCCGCGGTGCCCCCGCCCGCCGGCCCGACCAGGCCGACCCGGGCCGCCACCGGCCCGAACCCCCCACCCAGGGCCAGGGTCGCGGAGGTCAGCACCACCGTGCGGCGACCGAAGAGCCGCTCTCGCAGCAGGCCGGCCACCGACAGGGGCGCCACCCGGATCGCCGGGCCGCCACGCTCCCGGGTCAGCCGCCAGGCGACGTCGTGCTCGCTGCGCTCGGCCAGCCGGCTGGCCACCGCGTGGACCTCCTCCACCAGGGCCTGGGCCTGCCGGCGGGCGGCCTCGGCGTCGAGGTCGCCGCGGTCCCGGTCGCCACCCGTCGCGGTGAGCACCGTGTGCGCGGCGTCCCGGACCAGGCGCACCGCGGCGGCCAGGTCCTCCGGGAGGTGCCGCAGCCGTCCGTCCGGCACCGACGAGAGGGCCTCCTCCAGCGCCGCACCAGCCTCGGCCAGCAAGTCCGCCGGGTCGGCCGCCGGCGCGGCGTCGGCGGGCCCGCCGAGGTGCGGGCGTGCCCGGCGGGCCGCCCGGTCCACCAGGCCGGCGGACAGCTCCTGGGTGGCCACCCCGGTGACCCGGGCGGCCAGCTCATGGGCCTCGTCGACGATGACCGCCTGGTGTTCGGGCAGCACCCGCAGCCCCTCGATCGCGTCGATGGCCAGCAGCGCGTGGTTGGTCACCACGAGGTCCGCGCCGGCTGCCTGCTCCCGGGCCCGCTCGGCGAAGCATTCCCCGCCGTAGGGGCAGCGGCTGGCCCCCAGGCACTCCCGGGCGCCGACCGACACCTGCGCCCAGGCCCGCTCGGACGGACCGGGGACGAGCTCGTCCCGGTCCCCCGTGTCGGTCTGCGCCGCCCACCGCCGCAGGTGGGCGACCT
>JBMOMH010000377.1:0-1857 GCA_049323135.1 Actinomycetota bacterium | reverse complement strand
GGCCCGGGTCGCCGCGCTCACCGGCGCCCCCGGCGACGTCGCCGAGCTGGTCGAGCTGGCTCGACTGCCACCGGACGCGGAGGTGCTGGGCCCGGTCCCCATCGCCCGGCCCGGCGAGCCCCCCGGGGCCCGGGTCCTGGTGCGGGTCCCCTGGCGGCGGGGGCGGGATCTGGCCCAGGCGCTGCGCGCCGCCGCCGGGGTGCGCGCCGCCGCCCGCGCCGGCGGCCCGGTGCGGGTGGAGGTCGACCCGCGCGAGCTGGGCTGACCGCCGCCGCCCGGTGCCGTCCCTAGACTGGACCGCGGCAGGGACGAGGACGGCAGGAACGAGGACAGGGAGGCGCCGGTGGCCGTGCTGCCCATCCGTCTGTTCGGCGACCCCGTGCTGCGGACCCCCGCCGAGCCGGTGGTCGACTTCGACCGGGAGCTGCGCAGCCTCATCCGCGACCTCACCGAGACCATGCTGGACGCCCCAGGCCTCGGGCTGGCCGCCCCGCAGATCGGGGTCAGCCTGCGGGTGTTCACCTACGACGTGGACGGCACGGTCGGCCACCTGGTCAACCCCCGGCTCGACCTGGGGGGGGAGGAGGAGGAGGGCCCCGAGGGCTGCCTGTCCTTCCCCGGGCTCAGCTACGACACCCGGCGGGCCCGCCAGGTGGTGGCACGCGGGCAGGACATGTACGGCGAGCCGGTCACCCTCACCGGCACCGACCTGCTGGCCCGCTGCGTCCAGCACGAGACCGACCACCTGGACGGGATCCTGTTCATCGACCGGCTCGACCGGGAGCAGCGCAAGCTCGCCCTCAAGGCCATCCGGGAGGCGGAGTGGGCCGGGCAGCCGGTCCCCCAGGTCAAGGTGTCCCCGCACGCCACCGGCGGGCGGGCCCGCTAGTGCGGCTGGTGTTCGCCGGCACCCCCCACGTCGCCCTGCCCTCCCTGCACCGCCTGCTCGCCTCCCGGCACCAGGTCGTCGCGGTGCTCACCCGGCCCCCGGCCCCCGCCGGGCGGGGGCGGCGGGCGATGGCGAGCCCGGTGGCCGAGGCGGCAGCCGCCGCGGGCCTGCCGGTGCTGGCCCCGACCCGGCTGGCCGACCCCGCCTTCCTCGACCAGCTGCGTACCCTGCGCCCGGACTGCTGCCCCGTCGTGGCCTTCGGCGCCCTGGTGCCCCCCCCGGCGCTGGCGCTGCCCCGGCACGGCTGGGTCAACCTGCACTTCTCGCTGCTGCCGGCCTGGCGCGGGGCGGCGCCGGTGCAGCGGGCGCTGCTCGCCGGGGACGACCTCACCGGCGCCACCACCTTCCGGCTGGAAGAGGGCCTGGACACCGGCCCGGTGTACGGGACCCTCACCGAGCCGGTCCGCCCGGAGGACACCGCCGGGGACCTGCTGGAGCGGCTGTCCCGGGCGGGTGCGCAGCTGCTGGTGGCGACCCTCGACGGCATCGAGGAGGGCCGGCTGGTGGCCCGTCCGCAGCCGGCCGACGGGGTGTCCCTCGCGCCGAAGCTGACCGTGGCCGAGGCCCGGGTCGACTGGACCGCCCCGGCCCGCCACGTGGACCGGCTGGTGCGCGCCGCCACCCCCGCCCCGGGGGCGTGGACCGTGTTCCGGGAGGGCCGGCTGGTCCTGGGTCCGCTGCGGCTGCGCCCCGCCGCCGAGCCGCTCGCGCCGGGCGAGCTGCGGGTGACCCGCGGGGAGGTGCTCACCGGCACCGGCACCCACCCGGTGGCCCTGGGCCGGGTGCTGCCGGCGGGGCGGCGCTGGATGTCCGCGGTGGACTGGGCGCGGGGCGCCCGGCCGGCCGCCGGCGAGCGGTTCGGATGACCCCGCCGCCCGGCGGCCGCCGGGGGGGTGGCGACCCCGGCC
>JBMOMH010000376.1:0-23455 GCA_049323135.1 Actinomycetota bacterium | reverse complement strand
CGGGAGCGGGTAGGGGGCTGGCGCCGGCCCGCGTCAGGTGCAGCCGCCGGTGGGCACCGGCGCGGTGGCACTCGCCCCGCGGCCGGCGTCCGCCGCGGCCTGCGCGGCGGTCAGCGCGTAGCCGGTCTGCGGGTCCTCCACCGACTTGGCGAAGATCACGCCGTAGACCCGCCCGTCCAGAGCCACCAGCGGCCCCCCCGAGTTGCCGGACTCGACGTCCCCGCGCAGCGCGTAGATCTCCCGGGTGACCGGCTGCTGGCCGTAGATGTCGCTGCCTCGGGCCCGCACCTCGGACCGGAGCCGGGCGGGGACCGCGGTGAACGGCCCGTTCTTCGGGTAGCCCGCGACGATCGCGCTGTCCCCGGGTCGGCCGTCGGTGCGGAAGGCCAGCGGCGTCCGGCGCAGCCCGGGGACGTACAGCACGGCCAGGTCGGTCTGCGGGTCGAACAGCACCACCTGCGCGGGCAGCCCCGCCCCGGTGCCGTCCACGAGCACCCGGGGGTGGGTGACGCCGGCGACGACGTGGGCGTTGGTCATCACCCGCTCCGGGGCGAACACGAACCCGCTGCCCTCGACCTCCCGGTTGCAGGCGCGGGCCGCGCCGAGCACCTTGACGATGCTCGGGCGGGCCGCGGCCAGCCCCGGGGCGGAGACCACCGCCGGGTCGGGCGGGCCCACCGCCGCGATGCCCTCCGGCCGGATGCCGCTGAAGACCTCGGGGAACCCGGAGGAGTCCAGCACCCGGCGGAACGAGGAGAACAGCACGGTGGCCTCGGGGGGCATCACCCGGCCGACCGCGGCCAGCACCTCCGACCCGCGGACCATCCGGACCAGCGAGGGCACCGGGGACTGGGCCACCGCGGTCCCCAGGAACCAGGCGGTGACGAGCAGTGCCACGACGGACACCGCGTCGAGCAGCCGGGCCGGCCGCCAGGTGACCGCCCCCCGCAGCCGCCCGCCCACCCACCCCGCGAGGACCTGGCCGATGGTGGCCGCGACGAGGACCGCGACGATGGCGACCAGCGGGGTACGCAGCCCCGCCGAGCCGTTCGCGTAGACCTTCGGCAGCAGCCACATGCCGAGGAACCCGCCGCCGAGGAAGCCGACGAAGGAGAGCACGCCGACGATGAAGCCCTGCCGGTAGCCGGACACCGCGAAGGCCAGGGCGGCCAGCAGCAGCAGCAGGTCGAGCAGGTTCATCCGGGCAGCTCCAGCAGCTCGGCCGGCAGGTCCTCGACCGGGCCGCCACCCCAGGGCTGCTCCCAGCCGCCCAGCCGCAGCAGCCGGTCCAGCAGCCCGGCGGTGAACCCCCAGACGAGCAGGCCGCGCACCCGGAAGGCCGGGCCGACGTACCCGCTGGGGTGGCGCACCTGCAGCCGGTGACGCGGGTCCACCAGCTCGGCCACCGGCGCCCGGTGCACGGAGGCCACCTCCGCCGGGTCGACCACCCGCACCGGGCTGGGGGCCCGCCAGTAGGCCAGCACCGGGGTGATGGCGAAGCCGCTGACCGGGATGAACAGCCGCGGCAGGGTGGTCACCACGTCCACCCCGCCGGGGTCCAGCCCGGTCTCCTCCGCCGCCTCGCGCAGGGCGGCGGCCACCGGGCCGGCGTCCTCGGGGTCGACCCGGCCGCCGGGGAAGGCCGGCTGGCCGGGATGGCGGCGCAGCTCGCGGGCCCGTTCGATGAGCAGCACGTCGGGACCCGCCGGGCCGGCGCCGAACAGCACCAGGACCGCGGACTCCCGGGCTCCGGCTCCGGGCGGGGCGTGCCGGGACAGGTCCCGCGCGTCGACCCCGGCGGCCGCCGTGGCCAGCGGCCGCAGCCACCCGGGCAGGGCGGCGAGCGCCGGCGGTCTCACGCCGCGGCCGGGTCTGCGCGGACCAGTGCCGCGGCCACCACGGGGTCGGTGGGGCCGGTGCCGTACGCCGGGCACCAGGACGCGACCGGGCAGGCGCCGCAGGCCGGTCGGCGGGCGTGGCAGCGCCGCCGGCCGTGCCAGATGAGCCGGTGCGAGAGGTCGGTCCACTCCCGGCGCGGGAACAGCGCGGCCAGGTCGGCCTCGACCTTCTCCGGTTCGACCTCGGTGGTCCAGCCGAGCCGCCGGGCGACCCGGTTCACGTGGGTGTCCACGGTGATGCCCGGCACGCCGAAGGCGTTGCCGAGCACCACGTTTGCCGTCTTACGGCCCACCCCGGGCAGGGTGACCAGGTCGGCGAGCCGACCCGGCACCTCGCCGCCGTACCGCTCGCACAGGGCTCCCGCCAGGCCGACGAGGGCCGCGGCCTTCGCCCGGAAGAAGCCGGTCGGCCGGATGATCTCCTCCACGGCGGCCCGGTCGGCGCCGGCCAGCGCGGCCGCGGTCGGGTACGCCGCGAACAGCGCGGGTGTCACCTGGTTCACCCGCTGGTCGGTGGTCTGCGCGGACAGCACGGTGGCGACCAACAGCTGGAACGGGCCGGCGAAGTCGAGCTCGCAGTGGGCGTCCGGGTAGGTGGCGGCCAGGACCCGGTGCACGCGGCGGGCCCGCCGCACCAGCGCCAGAGGGGGGGACACGGGGCAACAGCGTACGGCGCACCCGCCGCCGACCGGGTGAGGGCGGCTCAAGCACCCTGCGCCCACCGTCGATGCGCCTGGGCAGACACGAGCAGTGACCACGCGAGCGAACCATGGGAGGCGACAGGGTGGGCACGGAAGCGGCGAGCCGGCACGGGGGCGCGACCGCGGGCACGGCGGCCGGCCGGGCCGGCGTACCCGGATGGCCGGTGGAGGGGGAGCTGGCCCCCCGGCTGGACCACCTGCCCCTCCCGCAGCTGCGGGCCTACCGGCGGGGCCTGGCCGCGGAGGAGGGCCGCGTGTCCTACTGGCGCCGGCTGCTGCGGGCGCGCATCGACCTGCTGGCCGGGGCGCAGGCCTTGCTGCTGGCGGAGCTGCGCCAGGCCGAGACCGAGCTGTCGGCGTACCGGCGGCTGCTGCACGCCCAGCTCGACCAAGCCACCCAGGAGCTGGTCCGCCGCTACCAGCGGGAGCCGGCCCTCGCGCTGACGGCCCTGCCGGCGCTGCCCGACGGCACCGGGTAGGGCACACTGCCCCGTGATGCCGGCGCTGGTCGCCGAGACGAGAGGGGACGGGTGGTGCGCGAGGTGTTCCGGACGGCGCCGCTGTTCGCCGCCCTGGACGACGAGGCCGCGGCGGCACTGCGGGCGTCCATGCACCAGGTCCGGTTGCGCCGCGGCGCGTTGCTGTTCGCCGAGGGCGCCGCCGGGGACCAGCTCTTCGTGGTCGTCGAAGGCAAGCTCAAGCTGTCCCGGGCGGCGGCCGACGGCCGGGAGAACATCCTGGCCGTGCTGGGGCCCGGGGAGATGTTCGGCGAGCTGTCCCTCTTCGACCCGGGGCCGCGCACGTCCAGCGCCGTCGCCGTCACCGACGCCGGGCTGCTGTCGCTGGGCCACGACGCGCTGCGGCCGTGGCTGACCGGCCGGCCGGAGGTGGCCGCCGCGCTGCTCGGTGCCCTGGCCCGCCGGCTGCGCCGCACCAACGAGTCCCTGGCCGACCTGGTGTTCTCCGACGTTCCCGGCCGGGTGGCCAAGGCGCTGCTGGACCTGTCCCACCGGTTCGGCGTGCCCGACGCCGACGGCCTGCGGGTGTCCCACGACCTCACCCAGGAGGAGCTGGCCCAGCTGGTCGGGGCCTCCCGGGAGACGGTGAACAAGGCGCTGGCCGACTTCGCCCACCGGGGCTGGCTGCGCATCGAGGCCCGCGCCGTGGTGCTGCTCGACGTGCCCCGGTTGACCCGCCGGGCCGGCTAGGGGACGGCTAGGCGACGACTAGCCGGTCTCGGCGAGGTAGGCGAGCTGGGCGCGCACGGACAGCTCGGCGGCCGGCCACAGGGCGCGGTCCACGTCGGCGTACACCACGGCGACCACCTCCTCCGGGGTCCGGGCGCCGGCGGCCAGGGCCGCCCGGACCCCGGCCAGCCGCTCCGCCCGGTGGGTGAGGTACGCCGCCGCGGCGGCGGCCAGGTCGGGCAGCACCGGCCCGTGGCCGGGCAGGACCGGTACCGCGCCGGCCGCGGCACCGACCTGGCGCAGCCGCTGCAACGAGCCCAGGTAGTCGCCGAGCCGCCCCTCCGGGTGGGCGACGACGGTGGTGCCCCGGCCCAGGATGGTGTCGCCGGACAGCAGGGCCCACTGCCCGCCGGCCTGGGCCAGCAGGCAGGCCGAGTCGGCGGTGTGCCCCGGGGTGGCGAGCACCCGCAGCCGCAGCCCCCCGACCGCGACCTCCTCGCCCTCGGCCAACGGGGGGCCGCCGTGGCAGCCGGCGGGGTCCAGGGCGCGCACCGGCGCGCCCCAGGACACCGCGGCCCGCACCGCACCGGCCGCGTGGTCGAGGTGGCCGTGGGTGAGCAGCACCGCGACCACCGGGCGGGGGGCGGCCGCGCCCACCGCGGCCAGGTGGTCGGCGTCGTCGGGGCCGGGGTCGACCACCACCGAGCCGGCCCCGCCGGGGTCGGCGAGCACCCAGGTGTTGGTCCCGTCGAGGGTCATCGGCCCGGGGTTGGCGGCCCGGACCAGCCGGGCCCAGGCCGGGGGGGAGGCCGGGCCGGCCGGGGCGGGGCTCACGCCGGGTACCCCGGCTCGCCGGGCAGCACCAGCCGCGCCTCCCCGTCCACCAGCACCGCCCGGGGCAGCATCGGCTGGATGCTCCGGCCGGCCCCGGCGGCCAGCGCGGCCGCGACCCGGTCGTACGCGGTGAGGTCGGCCAGCGTGCGCGCGGTCGGCGGGAGCAGCCCCAGCTCCCCGCGGCGCCACCCGGCCAGCGCCTCCGCCGGCCGCACCCAGTGCACCCGGTCGGCCTCCCCGCCGACGTCCCGGGGCCGCTGCCCGGCGGGCAGGGCGGCGAGGAAGAACCGGGTGTCGTACCGGCGCTCCTCGAACTCCGGGGTGACCCAGTGCGCCCAGGGCACCAGCAGGTCCGCGCGCAGCAGCAGCCCGCGCCGGCGCAGCAACCCGGCCAGCGACAGCTGGCCGGCGACCAGCGCCTGCCGGTCCCGCTCCCAGCCGGCGCCGCCGGTGTCGGCCAGCACCCGGTCGGGGTCCGGCCCGGCGAGCAGCACCCCGGTCTCCTCGAAGGTCTCCCGGACCGCGGCCGCGACCAGCGCGGCGACCAGCGGCGGGTCGGCGGACAGGACCCGGGCCCAGGCGGCCGGCTCCGGGCCGCACCAGCCCGGGGGGGCCTGCCCGTCCCGGGGGTCGACCGCGCCGCCGGGGAAGACCGACATGCCCGCCGCGAACGCCATGCCGGCGACCCGGCGCAGCAGGTAGACCTCCAGGCCGGCCGCGCCGTCCTGCAGCAGCACCACGGTCGCGGCGGGGCGGGCCACCGGGGCCGCGCCGCCCGGAGCGGGGGGGCCGCTCGGTCCGGCGAGGGCTGCGGCCCGGACCCGGGCGGCCAGACCCGGGGGCAGCGGGCCGGGGGGCCAGGGGTCGGTGGCGGCCATCGGCGGCCGGGTCAGGGGGCCGCCGCCGGGCGGGCCTGCACCACCAGCTCGACCTCCACCGGCGCGTCCAGCGGGAGCACGGCGACCCCCACCGCGCTGCGCGCATGCCCCCCGGCCGCCCCGAAGACCGCGGCGAGCAGCTCGCTGGCGCCGTTGACGACGGCCGGCTGCCCGGTGAACCCGGGCGCGCTGGCGACGTACCCGACCACCTTGACCACCCGCGCCACCGCGGCCAGCTCGCCCAGCTCGGCGCGCACCGCCGCGAGCGCGTTGAGCGTGGCGATGCGGGCCAGCGCCGCCGCCTCCTCCGGGTCCACCTCGGCGCCGACCTTACCGGTGCGCGTCAGCCGGCCGTCGACCAGGGGCAGCTGGCCGGCGGTGAACACCAGGTCGCCGGCCCGGACGGCCGGCAGGTAGGCGGCCAGCGGGGCCGCGACGGGGGGCAGGGCGAGGCCGAGGTCGGCCAGCCGGGACTCCGGGGTGGTCACCCGGCGTCCCGGGGACGCTTGAGGTAGGCGACCAGCTGGTCCCCGCCGCCGGGGGCGGGCACCAGGGTGACGAGCTCCCACCCGTCGGCGCCCCACTGGTCGAGGATCTGCTTGGTCGCGTGCACGAGCAGCGGCACGGTTGCGTACTCCCACCTGGTCATGGGCGCACCCTAGCCCCGCCGGTCACTACCCTCGACCTGTGCCTGCAGGTGTGACGGGAGCCCCGGCCCGGGGCCGGGTCCGGGACCGCGACTGGGAGGGCGTGCGGCTGCACGTCGTCAGCGGGAAGGGTGGCACCGGCAAGACCACGGTGGCCGCGGCGCTCGCGCTGGCGCTGGCCGCGGGCGGCGGGCGGACGCTGCTGGTGGAGGTGGAGGGCCGGCAGGGCATCGCCCAGCTCTTCGACGTCCCTCCGCTGCCGTACGACGAACGCCAGGTGGCCGTGGCCCCCGAGGGCGGGGACGTGTTCGCCCTGGCCGTGGACCCGGAGGAGGCGCTGCTGGAGTACCTGGACCTCTACTACCGGCTGGGCCGGGCCGGCAAGGCGCTGGAGCGCCTCGGCGTCGTCGACTTCGCGACCACGGTGGCCCCCGGGCTGCGGGACGTGCTGCTCACCGGCAAGGCCTACGAGGCGACCCGGCGCCGCCGCGACGGGCAGCCGGTGTACGACGCGGTGGTGCTCGACGCGCCGCCCACCGGCCGGATCGGCCGGTTCCTGAACGTCAACGCGGCGGTCGCCGGGCTGGCCAAGGTGGGCCCGGTGCGCCACCACGCCGACGCCATCATGACGCTGCTGCGCTCCCCGCAGACCGCGGTGCACCTGGTGACCCTGCTGGAGGAGATGCCGGTGCAGGAGACCGCGGACGCCGCCGCCGAGCTCGCCGCCGCGGGCCTGCCCGTCGGCGGGGTGGTGGTCAACGGCGTGCGGGACCCGCTGCTGTCCCGGGACGAGCTGGCCGCCGCGGCCGAGGGCCGGCTGGACCCCTCGGCGGTGACCAAGGGGCTCCTCGCCGCGGGCCTGGAGCCGGAGGACGGGCTGGTCACCGGGCTGCTGGCCACCGCGGCCGAGCAGGCCACCCGGGTCGCCGTGGAGCGCCGGGAGCGCCGGGCGCTGGGCCGGCTGCACCGGCCGACGTACGAGCTGCCGGCGCTGGCCGACGGGGTGGACCTGGGGGCGCTGTTCACGCTGGCCGGGGAACTGCGCCGGCAGGGCATGGCGTGACCCGTACGCCGCCCCGCCCTGCCGGGCCCCGCCCTGCCGGGCCCCGCCCTGCCGCAGACCGCCCTGCCGCCGGGCGGCTCGGAATCGACGCCCTGCTGGACGACCCGCAGACCCGGGTCGTCGTCTGCTGCGGGTCCGGCGGGGTGGGCAAGACGACCACCGCGGCCGCCCTGGGGCTGCGCGCCGCCGAACGCGGCCGGCAGGCCGTCGTCCTGACCATCGACCCGGCCCGCCGGCTGGCCCAGGCGCTGGGCCTGCGGGAGCTGGACAACACCCCGCGCCGGGTCGCCGGCGCCGGACGGGACGGCGGCGAGCTGCACGCGATGATGCTGGACATGAAGCGGACCTTCGACGAGGTCGTGCTCGCGCACGCCGGCCCGGAGAAGGCCGCGCAGATCCTCGCCAACCCCTTCTACCAGGCGCTGTCCGCCAGCTTCGCCGGCACGCAGGAGTACATGGCGATGGAGAAGCTGGGCCAGCTGCGGGCCGAGGACCGGTGGGACCTGGTGGTCGTGGACACCCCGCCGTCCCGGTCGGCGCTGGACTTCCTGGACGCGCCCCGCCGGCTGGGCAGCTTCCTGGACAGCCGGTTCCTCCGGCTGCTCACCGCGCCGGCGCGGGCCGGCGGGCGGGCCTACCGGCGGGTGTTCGCCCTCGGCGTCGGCCTGGGCGTCGGCGCGGTGACCGCGGCGCTGAGCCGGGTGCTCGGCGGGCAGGTGCTGCAGGACGTGCAGACCTTCGTGGCCGCCCTGGACACCATGTTCGGCGGGTTCCGGGAGCGGGCCGAGGCGACGTACGCCATGCTCGGGGACCGCGGGACGGCGTTCCTCGTGGTCGCCTCCCCTGACCCGGACCCGCTGCGGGAGGCCTCGTACTTCCTGGAGCGGCTCGGCGCGGAGCACATGCCGCTGGCCGGGGTCGTCCTCAACCGGGTGCAGCCGCCGGTGGACCCCGAGCCGACCGCGGAACGCTGCCTGGCCGCCGCGCAGGTCCTCGAGCGCTCCGCCGACCCCGACCCGGGCCACCACCTCACCGCGGCGCTGCTGCGGCTGCGCGCCGAGCGGCTGCGCCGGGGCGAGCGGGAGGCCCGGCTGCGGGACCGCTTCCTCGCCGCCCACCCGGGGGTGGCCCTGGCCGACGTGCCGGCCCAACCGGCGGACGTGCATGACCTGGCCGGCCTGCGGGTCGTCGGCGCCGCCCTCGCCCGGTCCTAGCCGTCCCCGCGATGAAGGCGTCCTTCACTACTCAAGTGGGGTCAGAAGGACGCCTTCATGCAACGCGGGGCCGGTCAGCCGGCGGCGGGCAGCCGCCGGCGTGAGGTGGCCAGCGGGGTGGGGACGCGCTGCGCGGGCACCCGACCGGACCCGCGCGGGGCGAGCAGGTCGCGCTCCCACTCGGTCATCGCGGTCTCCAGCAACCGCCGCCACGAGGTGACGTTGGGCCGCCGGCGCAGCAGCGCCCGGCGCTCCCGCTCGGTCATGCCCCCCCAGACGCCGAACTCGACCCGGTTGTCCAGCGCGTCGGCCAGGCACTCGGTGCGCACCGGGCAGCCGGTGCACACGGCCTTGGCGCGGTTCTGCGCGGCCCCCTGGACGAACAGGGCATCCGGATCGGCGCTGCGGCATGCCGCCAGGGACGCCCAGTCGTTGGTCCAGCTCATGGGGTCCGCCTCCGGTCTGCGGGCCGGCTCGCGGCCCCTTCCTGCTCCCGACCGGCGACGGTCAACCACGCTTCGTCGTACCTTCCCCGGTAGCCAGTGACGGTACGGAACCGGACGCATCGGGCGACAGAACAGTTCGGCCCAATTCCGGGTAGCCCGGATGGACTATGCCGCCCCGCCCGACGGTAGTGCGCCACCCGGGGGGCGCCAGCCCGTCGGGTAGGCTCGCCGCCATGGTCCGACCCCGGTCCGACGCGGGTTTCGTCGAACGGCTCGTGCTGTTCCTGGGCGCGAGCGGGCTGGCCGGGGTGCTGGCCGCCGGGTTGTTCCTGCCCGCCGCGGGCGGGCTGGGCGTCCTCGCCCGCAACACCACCGAGAGCTTCCAGGACCTGCCCAGCGAGCTGCAGGCCCCCCCGCTGCCCCAGCAGTCCAGGATCCTCGCCGCGGACGGCTCGGTGCTGGCCACCTTCTACTTCGAGAACCGGATCTCGGTCCCGTTGGACCAGATCGCCCCGGTCATGCGCAACGCGATCATCGCGATCGAGGACTCCCGCTTCTACGAGCACGGGGCGATCGACCTCAAGGGCACCCTGCGGGCGCTGGTGACCAACGCCCAGGCGGGGACGGTGCAGCAGGGCGGGTCCACCCTCACCCAGCAGTACGTCAAGCGGGTGCTCGTGGAGAGCGCGCTGCTGGACCAGAACAAGCAGGCCGCGCAGAGCGCGCAGGCGCAGCGGCTGTCCCGGAAGATCCAGGAGCTGCGGTACGCGATCGGCCTGGAGCAGAAGCTGTCCAAGGACGAGATCCTGACCCGCTACCTGAACATCGCCTACTTCGGCAGCGGCGCGTACGGCATCGAGGCCGCCGCCCGGCACTTCTTCAGCAAGCCGGCCAAGGACCTCACCCTGCCCGAGGCGGCCCTGCTGGCCGGACTCGTCCGGGGCCCGGGCGAGTACGACCCGATCCTCAACCCGCAGGCCGCGCAGGCCCGCCGGGACGTGGTCCTCGACCGGATGGCGCAACTGGGGATGGTGACCCAGGCGCAGGCCGACCAGGCGAAGCAGGCCCCCCTCGGGCTGAAGGTGACCAAGGTCGACAACGGCTGCGCCGGTTCCACCGCCCCGTTCTTCTGCGACTACGTGCTCAACGTGATCCGCAACGAGCCGATCTTCGGGAAGACCCCACAGGACCGCATCGATCTGCTGCTGCGCGGCGGGCTGACCATCAAGACCAGCCTGGACCCGCGGATGCAGGCCGCGGCACAGGCCGGCATCGACGCCCACCTGGCGCAGGACAGCCCGGTGGCCACCGCCGAGGTGATGCTGCAGCCGGGCACCGGCGCGGTGGTCGCCATGGCCAGCAACCGTCGGTACGGCGAGGGCAACATCGGGTTGACCAAGCTCAACCTGGCGGTGGACAAGGCGTACGGCGGCAGCGTGGGCTTCCAGGCCGGGTCGACGTTCAAGCCGTTCGTGCTGGCCGCCGCCCTGCGCCAGGGGCTGCCGGTCAGCCTGACCTTCCCGGCACCGCCCCGCATCTCCTTCGGCGCGGACTTCCGGGACTGCCGCAACGGCCGGCCGTTCCGGGACACCTGGCAGGTGAGCAACTACGAGAACGAGTCGTTCGGCCGGCTGGACATGAAGACGGCCACCTGGCGGTCGGTGAACACCTACTACGCGCAGCTGGAGAAGAAGACCGGCTTCTGCGAGCCGATGTCCATCGCCCAGGCGATCGGGGTGCACCGGGCCGACGGGCAGCCCAACTTCCTCAGCGACCGGTCCTTCGTGCTCGGGCCGGAGGACGTGTCCCCGCTGACCATGGCCGAGGCGTACGCCACGTTCGCCGCCCGGGGCCTGCACTGCTCGCCCCGCCCCATCACCGAGGTGACGGACCGGGCCGGCAAGGCGCTGCCCGTCCCGCCGCCGCAGTGCAACCAGGCCCTCGACCCGAAGGTCGCCGACGCGGTGAACTGGGTCCTGGCGCAGAACATCGACGGCCCCGACCCGTACCGCACGGGGCGGCCGGCGTCCTTCGGTCGGGTGGCGGCGGGCAAGACGGGCACCACCGACGGCCAGCGGGCGGTCTGGTTCATCGGCTACACGCCGAACCTGGCCAGCGCGGTGTGGGCCGGCTTCCCCACGCCCGGACCGCTGGTGAACATCCGGACCAAGGACGGCTTCTTCCCCAAGCTGTACGGCGGGGCGCTGCCCGCCCCGATCTGGCGGGACTCCATGCGGGCGGCGCTGGAAGGGCTGCCCGCCCCGGGCTTCACCCCTCCGGACCAGAGCGTGCTCAACGGGACCCCCGTCACCGTGCCGGACGTCAGCGGCCTGCCGGTCGACCAGGCGGTGGCGAAGCTGCAGAACGCCGGCTTCCAGACCCGGGTCGCCGGGGGCACGGTGAACTCCACGGTCGGCGCCGGCCTGGTGGCGTACACCTCCCCCAGCGGGGGGTCCAGCACCACGCTCGGGGACCTGGTCACCCTGTTCGTCAGCGACGGCAACCCATCCCCGCCGCCGCAGCCGACGACGCCGGCGACGCCGGCCCCCACGGCGACGCCGAGCCCGGGCGGCAACGGCCAGGCCGCCCCCTGCAAGCCCGACAAGCAGCGACCGATCTGCCCGCCGCCAAGAGCCGCCGGCACCTGACCCCGTCCCGACCTCGCCCCGGAACGGCCACCCCGCCGCCTGGTTGGCCATGTAGACGTGGTCAACCAGCGCCTTGCACGCTACCCGGGCCGTGCAAGGGTCCCGTTGGCCGTGTACGGCGGGGCTTGGACGCGCCGCCAGGCGCCAGGCTAGGGACCGCGGCAGGGCGCGGACGGCGACGAACCCCGGCGTACGGCGGTCAGGCGCCGAGCTGGCGGCGTACCTCGGCGGCGACCCGGGCCCCGTCGGCCCGCCCGGCCACCCGTGGCGTGAGCGCCTTCATCACCGGCCCCATGCCGCGGGCGCCGGCCCCCGCGGCACCGGTGGCGGCCACCGCCTCGGCGACCAGCGCGGCCAGCTCCTCGTCCCCGAGCGGGGCCGGCAGGTAGGCCTGCAGCACCTCGCTCTCGGCCCGCTCCCGGGCCGCCCGGTCGGCCCGCCCGGCCGCGTCGAACGCCTCGGCCGCCTCCCGGCGCTTGCGTACCTCCCGGCCGAGCACCCCCACGACCTCCGCGTCGTCCAGCTCCCGGGCCTGGGTCCCGGCCACCTCCGCGGTGCGGAGCGCCGCCAGCGCCATGCGCAGGGTCGCCGTACGCAGCTCGTCGCGGGCCTTCATCGCGGCGGTCAGGTCGGCGCGCAGCCGGTCCTTGAGGGCAGCCATGGCGCCCAGTCTGTCAGGCGGCCCAGTCTGTCAGGCGGCTCTGCGAGGATGGGGTGATGCGCCCGCCGATCACCGTCCCGCTGGCCGTCGCCGGGGCCGCCGCGGGGGCCGCCGTTGGGGGGCTGGCGTACGCCGCCGGCGTCGAGGTCCGGTCGTTCCGGCTCCGCCGGGTCGAGGTGCCGGTGCTGCCCGCCGGGCAGCGCCCGCTGCGCGTGCTGCACCTGTCCGACCTGCACCTGCTGCCCCGGCAGGGGCGCAAGCGGGCCTTCGTCCGGGCCCTCGCCGGCCTCTCCCCTGACCTGGTGGTCAACACCGGGGACAGCATCGCGCACCCGGGCGCGGTGGATGCGCTGCTGGCCGACCTGGGCCCCCTGCTGGACCGGCCGGGGGTGTTCGTCCTGGGGTCCAACGACTACTACGCGCCGCGCCCGAAGAACCCGGCGCGCTACCTGCTGCCCGACGACGGCCGCCGGGTGCAGGGACGGCCGCTGCCGTGGCCCCGGCTGCGCGACGGGCTGCGCGAGGCCGGCTGGCTGGACCTGGGCAACGCCCGGGGACGGCTCAAGGTGGACGGTCGGGAGGTGGACCTCGTCGGGGTGGACGACCCGCACCTGGGGCGGGACCGGTACGCCGACGTGGCCGGTCCCCTGGACCCCGCGGCCGACCTCGCCCTGGGGGTGACCCACTCCCCCGAGCCGCGCGTCCTGGACGCGATGACCGCCGACGGCGCCGGGCTGATCCTGGCCGGGCACACCCACGGGGGGCAGCTGCGGGTCCCCGGCTACGGCGCGCTGGTGACCAACTGCGGCCTGGACCGCGCCCGGGCCCGCGGCCTGTCCAGCTGGGCGTACGACGGACGCGAGGCCTGGCTGCACGTCTCCGCCGGCCTGGGCACCTCGCCGTACGCGCCGGTCCGGTTCGCCTGCCCCCCCGAGGCCAGCTTGCTCACCTTGGTGCCGCGGGCGGAACCGGGTTCGGGCTGACCGCAGGTCTCGGCTATCCTGGCGACCGCCACGGGGTGTGGCGCAGCTTGGCAGCGCGCTTCGTTCGGGACGAAGAGGTCGTGGGTTCAAATCCCGCCACCCCGACCGCAACGCCATCGGCGACAGACGGCCGGTGGCCCCCCGGTTACAGCCTCATCGCGCCGGGCAGCACCAGGTAGAACAGCCGATGCGGCTGAACCCGTAGGCCAGAGAGTTGGCCAGCCCCGCGTAGTTGAACACGAACGCCAACCCGAAGACGAAGGCGCCAACCAGGATGGACCCCCACATCTGGTGGAAGGTCCGTCGGAACACCTCGCCCAGCTGGGCGGCTCGCGGCCGCAGGAAGGCCAGGATCACCAGCCACGAGGCGAGGATCGCCGTGCCCGCGATGGCCGGCGCCCAGGCGAACAGTACGGAGACCGGCTTGCCACTCAGCGAGCTGACCGCAGTCGCCGACGCCTTGAACGGGGTGAACTTAGGCAGCGGCGACCACGGTCCGGTCCACAGCACGACGACGACGATGAGGATCAGGAAGGGGCTGAGGGCAACCAGCACGTCACGCAGGGACAGCTGGGCGCTGCCGGCCACCGGGGCCGGTAGCGCCTCGCTGACCGGCACACCCCCGTAGCCCAAGGTGTCGGCCGGGTGCCAGAACTTCAGCAGCACCAGCAGGGCGATGATGCTGACCAGCGACCCGAACACGTCGGGCAGGTACGGGCCCAGGTACTGGGACGTGGGGAACTGCCCGAGGATGTAGGCCAGGGAGCCGACGACGGCCAGCGGCCAGCCGTGCCGAAGGCCGCGCCGGCCGCTGACCAGGTAGAGCCGCGCCGGCAGCTGACCAGGTAGATGAGGATCCACGGCGGCAGCAGCGCCAACACCGCGACGAGCTAGCCGATCGAGGCGGACAGCGCCAGCAGGGGCAGCCCGGTCACGGCGGCCAGCGTGATGATGGGGGCGCCGAGGGCGCCGTACGACACCGGGGCGTTGTTCGCGATCGCGGCAACCCGGATGGCGTCCAGTTCGCGCACGCCGTACGCGACGAGGATGGGCGCGACCAGGGCCCACGGGAAGCCGAAGCCGGCCAGGCCCTCCAGCAGGGCGCCGAAGCCCCAAGCCAGCAGGATCGTCTGGACCCTGATGTCGTTGGTGGCCTGCCCGAGCAGCCACAGGCGGAACCGTTCGAAGGCGCCGGTGACCACGAGGGTGTTGAAGATGACCACCCCCCAGAAGGTGATCCAGCCGACCGCCCACAGGCCGGTTCCGCTGCCGAGCACGTAGCTCTTCAGCACGCCGCCCAGCGGGGCCCGCCAGACCAGTACCGCCAGCAGCACGGTGGTCGCCGCGCCGATCAGCGTGGCCAGCCAGGCGGTGACTCGGAAGACCGCGAGCAGGATCAGCAGCACGGCCAGCGGCACCAGCGCCAGCACGACCGACAGCAGCAGACTTGCCGGTTGGGGGGAGAAGCAGGCCTCCCGTAGTGAGTCGGGCCGGTCTCTTGGTCGTTCCGTTCCTCCGCGCGGCCCCGGGGCGGCCGGGAATAGACCAGCCACCTCGGGACATAAGAAGATTGAGTAGATAAGGCTCAACCCCTAGGAGGTGGCAGAGATGCTGATGCGTACCGACCCGTTCGCCGAGTTCGACCGGCTGACCCGGCAGCTGCTGGGGACCGGGGCACGCCCCGCGACGGTGCCGATGGACGCCTACGGCAAGGGTGAGGAGTTCGTCGTGCACTTCGACCTGCCCGGGGTGAATCCGGACTCGATCGACCTGACCGTGGACCGCAACGTGCTGACCATCCGGGCGGAGCGGCCGGCCCCCGTCGAGGGCGACGGCGTGGAGTGGCTCGTCGCCGAGCGACCGACTGGCGCGTTCACCCGGCAGTTGTTCCTGGGCGACACCCTGGACCTGGACCGGCTGGAGGCCAGCTACGACGCCGGCGTGCTGACCCTGCGGATCCCGGTGGCCGAGCAGGCCAAGCCGCGCAAGGTGAGCATCACCAGCTCCGGGTCCCGCAAGGAGATCGCGGCCTAAAGGAGAGGAGCTGACCATGGCACTACCGGTGCGTCGACGGGACAGCGACCAGCCCGTGGCCTGGGAGCCGTGGCGCGAGCTGGAGGACCTGTACGACCGGATGGGCCGGCTGGTCCGGGACAGCTTCGCGGACCTGGCGCCCATCGGCCGGTGGTCTCCGCCGCTGGACCTGGAGGAGACCGAGGACGCCTACGTCGCCGAGCTGGACCTGCCCGGCGTACGGCGCGACGACGTGCAGGTCGAGGTGGTCGGCAACCAGGTCCGCGTCCACGGCGAGGTGAAGGAACGGCAGCGCAGCGGCGTGCTGCGCCGGCAGACCCGGCGGCTGGGCGTCTTCGACTACACGTTCACCGTGCCCGGGGAGGTCGACCCCGACCGGATCGAGGCGTCCCTGGCCGACGGCGTGCTCAGCATCCGGGCGCCCAAGGCCGAGGCGGCCAAGCCCCGGCGCATCGAAATCACGGCGGGCTGACCCGCCCCTGGCGGCCGGCGGCCGAGCCAGGTCGCCGGCCGCACCACGTCAGCCACCCCCGTCGCTCGGCGGACTAGGCTGTCTGGTGCACATAGGTTGCACCTACACATCACTGCTGGCGGCGCCAGCGGCAGGGGAGGCGGCGATGGCGAGCCCGGCGGGGGTCGACCAGGCACGTCCGCGGGTCCGGGTCTCCGGGGTCAGTGCCCGGCTGCGGCTCGTGGCGATGTTCGGGGCGGTCGCGGCCCTGCACGTCCTGGGCTTCGGGCTGTTCTGGGTGTATGGGCGCGGCGCGCAGAGCCCGGTCCTCGCCGGGGCCGCCCTGCTCGCCTACAGCCTCGGGGTCCGGCACGCCTTCGACGCCGACCACGTGGCCGCGATCGACGACGGGACCCGCCTGCTCATGCAGCGCGAGCAGCGCCCGGTGGCCTGCGGCTTCTTCCTTTCCCTAGGCCACTCCACCGTCGTCTTCCTCGTCTCGGTGGGGATCGCCCTGGCCGCCTCCGTGGTGGCCGGCCGGGTCAGCACGCTGGCCGACACCGGCAGCGTCATCGGCGCCCTGGTCTCCGGCGCGTTCCTCTACCTGGTCGCCGCGCTCAACCTGGTGATCCTCTTCGGCGTGCTGCAGGTGTGGCGGGACGTCAAGCGGGGGCGGTACTCCCGGGAGCAGGTGGACCACCTGCTCGGCCAGCGGGGGCTGTTCAACCGGCTGCTGGGCCGGCGCTGGCAGCGGGCCATCCGGGCCTCCTGGCAGATGTACTTCGTGGGCCTGCTGTTCGGCCTGGGCTTCGACACCGCGAGCCAGATCGCCCTGATCACCCTGACGGGGCAGGTCGGCAGCGCCCACGTGTCCCCCGGCGCGGTGATCGCCCTGCCGCTGATCTTCGCGGCGGGCATGTCCCTGTTCGACAGCCTCGACGGCGCGCTCATGGTGAAGGCGTACGGCTGGGCGTTCACCAACCCGGTCCGCAAGGTCTACTACAACATCACCACCCTCGGTCTGTCGATCTTCGTCGCCGTCGTCATCGCCACCGTCGAGCTGGCCGGCGTGCTGGTGGACAAGCTGCGCCTGCGCGGGGCCGTGTTCGACGCCATCACCCGGCTCAACGAGAACTTCTCCCTGCTCGGGCTGTTCGTCGTGCTGAGCTTCCTGCTGGCCTGGGCCGGTTCCCTGGCCCTGTGGCGGTTGCGCCGCTACCAGGAGCGGTTCGAGCTGCCCGAGGCCGGGTAGCCCCCCGAGGCCGGGTAGCCGCCCCCGGCGCCGTCACCCGCCGGCCATCGCCCCAACGACGAGCAGCGGCTCCGCCCCGGCGGCCACCGCGGCGGGCAGCGGCGCGTCGGGCGCCTCGTGGGACAGGTCCTGCTCGCACGCGAAGAAGCGGACGAACGCCCGCCGCTGCGCGGTGTCCTGGTCGCGGATCGTGCCCCGCAGCACCGGGTAGCGGGCCTCCAGCGCGTCGAGGACCGAGCGCTGCGTCACCGGACCTGCGACGTCGACGCAGACCTCGCCGGTCACCTGGGCCAGGTTGCGCAGGTGCGCGGGGAGCACGACCCGGATCACGGCAGCGTCTGCACCTCGACCGACAGCACCGGCGGCAGGTCCCGCACCGCCGCCGCCCAGCTGTCCCCCGCGTCGGCGGACACGTACACCTGCCCACCCGTCGTACCGAAGTACACCCCGCACGGGTCGAGCCCGTCCACCGCCATGGCGTCGCGCAGCACGTTGACGTAGCAGTCCCGCTGCGGCAGGCCCTCGGTGAGCGGCTCCCACTCGTGACCCCCGGTGCGGCTGCGGTAGACGCGCAGCCGGCCCTCCGGCGGGTAGTGCTCGGAGTCGCTGGTGATGGGTACGACGTACACGGTGTCCGGCTCGTGGGCGTGCACGGCGATCGGGAACCCGAAGTCCGTGGGCAGGTTGCCGCTGACCTCGTACCAGCTCTCCCCCGCGTCGTCGCTGCGCATGACGTCCCAGTGCTTCTGCATGAACAGCACCTCCGGGCGCGCCGGATGTACGGCGATGCGATGCACGCAGTGCCCCACCTCGGCGTCCGGGTCGGGGATGCCCTGCGAGTTCAGGCCCCGGTTCACCGCCCGCCAGGTGGCCCCGCCGTCGTCGCTGCGGAACACCCCGGCCGCCGAGATGGCGGCGTACATGCGGCCGGCGTCGACCGGGTCCAGGACGATGGTGTGCAGGCACATCCCACCCGCACCGGGCTGCCAGGACGGCCCGGAACCGTGGCCGCGCAGCCCCGACAGCTCCTGCCAGGTGGCCCCGCCGTCGGTGGTACGGAACAGCGCCGCGTCCTCCACCCCGGCGTACACCGTGTCCGGGTCGGTCCGGGACGGCTCCAGGTGCCACACCCGGGCGAACTCCCACGGGTGCGGCGTGCCGTCGTACCACTGGTGGGTGCCCGGGACGCCGTCGTACCGGAACTCGTTGCCCACCGGCGCCCAGCTGCGGCCCCCGTCGGTGGACCGCTGCACCACCTGGCCGAACCAGCCGCTGGACTGGGACGCGTAGAGCCGGTCGGGGTCGGCCGGGGACCCGGCGACGTGGTAGACCTCCCAGCCGCCGAAGTGCGGCCCGGCGACCTCCCAGCGCTGCCGCGCCGGGTCGGAGGTGAGGACGAAGGCCCCCTTGCGGGTGCCCACGAGAACCCGTACGCCGCCCATCAGGCACCCCCTCGCCCGAACCGCCCCACCGGCGGCATGCAGCGGCAACCTAGCAGCCCCCACCGCCATTTCACCGGGTCTGCGGGACCCTTCGGTCAGCCGGCGGCGACCAGCTCCGCGGCGACCAGCTCGGCGATCTGGGCGGTGTTCAGGGCCGCGCCCTTGCGGAGGTTGTCCCCGCAGACGAACAGGTCCAGGGCCGTCGGGTCGTCCAGGGCGCGCCGGATCCGGCCCACCCAGGTGGGGTCGGTGCCCACCGCGTCGGCCGGGGTGGGGAACTCCCCGGCCACCGGGTCGTCGCAGAGCAGCACGCCGGGGGCGGCCCGCAGCAGGGACCGGGCCTCGGCGACGGACACCTCCCGGGCGAACCGGGCGTGCACGGCCAGGGAGTGGGTGGTGACCACCGGCACCCGCACGCAGGTCGCGCTGACCCGCAGCTCGGGCAGGTCGAGGATCTTGCGGGACTCGTTGCGCACCTTGAGCTCCTCCGAGCTCCAGCCGTCCTCCTTCAGCGAGCCGGCCCAGGGCACCACGTTGAGGGCCAGCGGCGCGGGGAACGGGCCCAGGTCGTCCCCCAGCACCCGGCGTACGTCGCCGGACCGGCTGCCCAGCGTCGGCGACTCGGCCACCTTCGCCAGCTGGGCGCGCAGCGTGTCCACCCCGGCCTGCCCGGCCCCGGAGGCGGCCTGGTAGGAGGCGACGACGAGCTCGGTCAGCTCGTAGCGGCGGTGCAGCGCCCCGACCACCACGATCATCGACAGGGTGGTGCAGTTCGGGTTCGCGATGATCCCCCGGGGCCGGTGCCGGGCCGCCTCCGCGTTCACCTCGGGGACGACCAGCGGCACGTCGGGGTCCATCCGGAACGCCCCGGAGTTGTCCACCACCACCGCGCCGCGGCCCGCGGCCACCGGCGCCCACTGCGCGGACACCTCGTCGGGGACGTCGAACATCGCCACGTCCACGCCGTCGAAGCACTCCTCGGACAGCGCGACGACCTCCACCTCGCGGCCCCGGACGGTCAGCCGCCGGCCCGCGGAGCGGGCCGAGGCGACCAGCCGGATCTCCCCCCACACGTCGGCCCGGGTGGACAGCAGGTCGATCATGACGGTGCCCACCGCCCCGGTGGCCCCCACCACGGCCAGGGTGGGCCGGTCCCCGCTCACCGCCCGCTCCCGCCGTAGACGACCGCCTGCTCTTCGGTGGCGTCCAGCTCGAACGCCGAGTGCAGCGCGGTCACCGCCCGGTCGACGTCGTCCTGGCGCACCACCACCGAGATGCGGATCTCCGAGGTAGAGATCATCTCCACGTTCACCCCGGCGGCGGCCAGCGCCTCGAAGAACCGGGCGGACACCCCCGGGTGCGAGCGCATCCCGGCACCGATGAGGGACACCTTGCCGATCTGCTCGTCGTACTGCAGCGACTCGAAGCCGACCGCCCCCTGCACCCGGGACAGCGTGGCCAGCGCGCGGGGGCCCTCGGTGGTGGGCAGGGTGAAGGACACGTCGGTGCGCCCGGTGGCCGCGGCGGACACGTTCTGCACGATCATGTCGATGTTGATCTCGGCGTCGGCAACGGCCCGGAAGATGGCCGCCGCCTCACCCGGCTTGTCCGGCACCCCGACCACGGTGATCTTCGCTTCGCTGCGGTCGTGGGCGACGCCGGAGATGATCGGCTGTTCCACTTCGGCTCCTGGTTGGTCTCCGGGCTGGTCTCCCGGGGGGTCGCCGACCCAGGTGCCCTCCCGCAGGCTGAACGAGGAGCGCACGTGGACCGGCAGGTGGTAGCGGCGCGCGTACTCCACGCACCGCAGGTGCAGGATCTTCGCGCCGCAGGCGGCCATCTCCAGCATGTCCTCGTAGCCGATGCGGGGGATCCGCCGCGCGGTGGGCACGATCCGCGGGTCGGCGGTGAACACCCCGTCGACATCGGTGTAGATCTCGCACACCTGCGCGCCGAGCGCCGCCGCCAGCGCGACCGCCGTGGTGTCCGACCCGCCGCGGCCCAGCGTGGTGATGTCCTTGCTGTCCTGGGACACCCCCTGGAAGCCGGCGACGATGGCCACCGCGCCCTGGTCGAGGGCCTCCCGGATCCGGCCCGGGGTGACGTCGATGATGCGGGCCCGCCCGTGTGCGGAGTCGGTGATGACCCCGGCCTGGCTGCCAGTGAACGACCGGGCCTCCTGCCCCAGGGTGGCGATAGCCATGGCCAGCAGCGCCATGGAGATCCGCTCGCCGGCGGTGAGCAGCATGTCCAGCTCCCGCCCGGGGGGCAGCGGGGACACCTGCTCGGCCAGGTCGAGGAGCTCGTCGGTGGTGTCGCCCATGGCCGAGACCACGACGACCACGTCGTGCCCGGCCTTGCGGGTCTGCACGATCCGGGCCGCCACCCGCTTGATCGAGGGCGCATCGGCCACGGACGAGCCGCCGTACTTCTGCACGACGAGGCCCACGGACAGGCTCCTCCGGTCGGCACGTACGGGGGACAGCGGGCAGTCTAGGCGACGGCCAGCCGCGGCGGCACGGCGTCCACGCACCGAGACGGCCGGGCGCCCACCCGGCGGTAGGGTGCCCGGGTGACCCGCCCCGCGGTGGTGGCGCCGCTCGTCGTCGCCCTGCTCGGCCTGGCCGCCTGCACCGGGCCGGGGTCCGGTACGCCGGCGCCGACGGCCGCCGCGTCGGCCCCTCCCGCTGCGGCCCAGCTGGCCACCCTGCTGGCGGCCGACCCGCAGGCGGCGTACACCGCGTCGTACACGCTGGCGGCGACCACCGGCAACGAGGGCCGGCAGGCCACCGTGGAGGTCCGCCGGCTCGGGGCGGCCTTCCGGCTGGACCTGCGCACCGGCGGGGCGGTGTCGACGTACGTGCTCGGCGCCGCCGGCGCCTTCGCTTGCCGCACCAGTGGCGCGAACACCAGCTGTTTCACCGCGCCCGGCGGCGGGACCGCGCCACCCACCCCCGGCGGGCTGCTCGACCCTGGGCTGCAGCGGGTGTTCCTCGCCCTGCCGGAGCTGCTGGCCACCACCGGGCCCGCGCTGCAGGTCGCCCGCGCGGGCACCGCCCCCCGCCCAGGCGGGACGTCGGCCCCCTGCTACGCGGTGTCCGGGCCGGGCGTGGACGCGGGCACCTACTGCTACGACGAGCGGGGCGTGCTGGTCCGCGCGGTCTTCCCCACCGGCCGGCTCGACCTGGTCAAGGTGGGCCCCGCCCCGGTGCCGGGGGACTTCACTCCGCCGGTGGCGCCGACTCCGCTGCCGGGCTGACGGCCGGGTCGGCGCTCTCGGCCAGCAGCCGGTCCTCCAGCTGGGTCTGCCGGTCGTGGGCGCGGTGGGTCTCATCCAGCCGGTCGTGGGCGACGACCGACTGGAGCGCGCGCAGCGCGGCGCTGGCCGACCCGCCCCAGCTGGACAGGTAGGAGAACTGCCACCACCACAGCGCCTCGCTGACCCGTCCGGCGCGGAAGTGCTTCAGCCCGTGGGCCAGGTCCAGGGCCACCGCGGCGAGGTCGTCGGACAGCCGGTAGGTCTCCGGTACGGCGTCGCCGTACGGGTCGAACACCTCGGCGTACTCGTCGATGGGGGCCAGCAGCACCCCCAGCCGCTCCCGCAGCCCATCGACGTCCGGGTCGTACCCGGGGTCCGGCTCGAACCGCTCGTCGGGCAGCACGTCGGCGATCGCCCCCAGCCGGCCGCCGGCGAGCAGCAGCTGGGACACCTGCAGCAGCAGCAGGGCGACGGCGTGGCTGGCCTCCTCCCCGCGGCCGGCGCGGGAGATCTCGCTGACCGCGAGCAGGAACCCGCCGACCTGGTCGGCGATCTCCTGCGCGAAGTCCTCCATGTCGCTGGTCAGCCCCGGGGCTGCCCCCGTGGTCGGCGCACCGGCCAGGCCGCTGGTTGGCCCGCTGGCTGGCCCGCTGGTTGGCCCAGCAGTGGTCCCGTCAGACATCGAGCAGCCTCCTCCCCTCGAAGGCCCGACCCAGGGTCACCTCGTCGGCGTACTCCAGGTCCCCACCCACCGGCAGCCCGCTGGCCAGCCGGGTCACCCGCAGCCCCATCGGCTTCACCAGCCGGGCCAGGTAGGTAGCCGTCGCCTCGCCCTCCAGGTTGGGGTCGGTGGCGAGGATCAGCTCCACGACCGTGCCGTCGGCGAGCCGGCTCATCAGCTCGCGGACCCGCAGGTCGTCCGGGCCGACCCCCTCGATCGGGCTGATCGCGCCGCCCAGCACGTGGTAACGGCCCCGGTACTCCCGGGTGCGCTCCACCGCCAGGACGTCCTTGGGCTCCTCCACCACGCACAGTACGGTCGGGTCCCGCCGCGGGTCCAGGCAGATGCGGCACCGCTCCGCCTCCGCGACGTTGCCGCACAGCGCGCAGAAGCGCACTCGCTCCTTGACCTCGGTGAGCGCGGCCACCAGCCGGCGCACGTCGGCCGGGTCGGCGGCCAGCAGGTGGAACGCGATCCGCTGGGCGCCCTTCGGGCCGACCCCGGGCAGCCGGCCGAGCTCGTCGATGAGGTCCTGGACGACGCCTTCGTACACGCGCTACATCCCGGGCAGGCCGGGCCCGGCCAGGCCGCCGAGCCCCTGGGTCAGCGGTCCCATCGTGCTCGCCTGCAGTTCGGCCGCCCGGGCCGTCGCGTCGCGGACGGCGGCCACGACCAGGTCGGCCACGGTCGCCGCGCTCTCCGCCGGGTCGTCGGCGTCCCACACCGTCGGGTCCAGGGTGAGCGCCTTGAGCTCGCCGGTGCCGCTCACCGTCGCGGTGACCAGGCCACCACCGGCGCTGCCCTGCACCTCGGCCTGGCCCAGCTCGTCCTGGGCGGCCAGGAGCTGCTCCTGCATCTTCTGGGCCTGCTTGAGCAGTTGGGCCATGTTGGGCTGACCACCACCGGGGTACACCGGGTCTCCTCGTCGTCGCTCGTCGTCGGATGCGGGCCGGTTCGGGCCGCTCGGTCGGGCCGCTCGGCTCGGGTCGAGCCTACGGCCCCGGAGCGCCCGCCGGCGTCACTCGCCGGGCCCGTCGATGACCCGGGCGCCGAACTCTCGGGCGAGCAGCTCCGGCCCGGTGAGCCCGTCGTCGGCGGCGTCCGCGTCGTACGGGGACGGCTCGTCCGGCCCGGGG
>JBMOMH010000375.1:0-1863 GCA_049323135.1 Actinomycetota bacterium | reverse complement strand
CGACTGCGGGTGCCCCCGCTGCCGGCGCTGCCCCGGCCGGCGCTGCCGCACCCCACGCTGCCGGCGCTGCCCCGGCCGGCGCTACCCGGGCCGTGGCGCCGGTGGCGGCGCCGGCGGCGCGGTACCGTGGTCCCTACCGGCGAGTAACGAGGAGTTCCCATGCCCGAGGCCGTGATCGTCGCCACCGCCCGCTCCCCCATCGGCCGCGCCGTCAAGGGGTCCCTGAAGGACCTCCGGCCGGACGACCTGGCCGCCACCATCGTGCGGGCCGCGCTGGACAAGGTGCCCGCGCTGGACCCGGCCGACCTGGACGACCTCTACCTCGGCTGTGCCGAACCGGAGGCCGAGCAGGGGCTGAACATGGCCCGGCGGGTCGCCGTACAGCTGGGGTTCGACCACCTCCCCGCGGCCACCGTGAACCGCTTCTGCGCGTCCTCCCTGCAGACCACCCGGATGGCCTTCCACGCCATCAAGGCCGGGGAGGGTGAGGCCTTCGTCGCCGCCGGGGTGGAGTGCGTGTCCCGCTACCCGGCGTTCAGCGGCGCAGGGGAGGGTCGCGAGCAGTTCCTCAACCCGCTCTTCGACGAGGCCCGGGAACGCACCCGGCGTACGGCGGCGACCAACGAGACCTGGCACGACCCACGGGCGGACGGCCAGCTGCCCGACGTGTACATCGCCATGGGGCAGACCGCGGAGAACGTGGCGACCCTGCGGGGCATCACCCGGGAGATGCAGGACGAGTTCGGCGTCCGGTCCCAGCAGCTGGCCGAGAAGGCGGCGGCCAACGGGTTCTGGGAGCGGGAGATCATCCCGGTGACCCGGCCGGACGGGGCCGTGGTGAGCAGGGACGACAGCCCCCGGCCCGGTACCACGCTGGAGGGGGTGCGCCAGCTGCAGCCGGTGTTCCGGCCGCACGGGACGGTCACCGCCGGCAACTGCTGCCCGCTCAACGACGGGGCCGCTGCGGTGGTCGTGATGTCCGACACGCGGGCCCGGTCACTGGGCATCACCCCGCTGGCCCGCGTGGTCGCCACCGCGGCCAGCGCCCTCTCCCCGGAGATCATGGGGCTGGGCCCGGTCGAGGCGTCCCGGCGGGCGCTGGGCCGGGCGGGCATGAGCATCGACGACGTGGACCTCGTGGAGATCAACGAGGCCTTCGCGGCCCAGGTCATCCCCTCCTACCAGGACCTCGGCATCGACCTGGACCGGCTCAACGTCAACGGCGGTGCGATCGCCCTGGGCCACCCGTTCGGGATGACCGGCGCCCGCATCCTCACCACCCTGGTCAACTCCCTGCAGTTCCACGACAAGCAGGTCGGCCTGGAGACCATGTGCGTCGGCGGCGGCCAGGGCATGGCCATGGTGATCGAGCGGCTCAGCTAAGCGGCGCCGGAAGCCACCTGCCGGGCCTCGGTCACCAGCTCGGCGAGGACCTCGCCCGCCGGCCGGCGGCCCTCCCGGGTCCACACCGACTCGCCGGGGTCGAGGCGGCCCAGTGCGGCCGCGGCGTCATACCCGGTCACCGCCACCTGGTCGGCGACCACGGCGGCGCCCAGCGCGGGCAGGGTCCGCCAGGCTGGGGGGCCGTCCCCGGCCCGGTCCACCGTCCCCTGCTCGGCGTCGGCAAGCCGCTGCGCCAGCCGGTGGGCCCGCCCGGCCGAGCTCGCCGGCGCGTCCAGCGCCCCGAGCCGGGCGGCGGGCAGGCCGCGCAGCCGGTCGGCCAGGCGGGTCACCAGCGCGAGCAGCTCGGCGCCGGGGGAGGTGGGCATTGGTAGTCAGGGGCGCGGTGCCGTTGCCGGTCCGTTTCCCCATCCCCCTTTCAAACCGTGCGTGCGGTTTTCCCGCACACGGCTCACCGATGGT
>JBMOMH010000374.1:0-1903 GCA_049323135.1 Actinomycetota bacterium | reverse complement strand
GCGCAGAGGGCGTCGGCGTCGGCGTCGGCGTGGGGGCGGGTGCCGGCGGGGCAGCGCTCGGCGCGGGGGCGGGGGCCGGCGGAGCCGGGGGCGGTGGGGCCGGCGCCCGCGGTGCGGTGAGCAGGGCCGGCGGGGCCGGCTGCCGCACCACGTTGGCACCGGGGCCCTGCCCAACGGGCGGGGCGAGGGAGCCAGGCTCGAAGACGACGTCCACCCAGTAGTTGGAGTCGTTCCACACCTGGGTCGGGAACGCGCTGGCCCCGTAGGCGTACACGCCCTTGGTCGCGTGCAGCGGCCCGCTGCGCGCCTCCCGCCCGTTCGAGAAGTACCACTGGTCGTCGGCGTAGGCGCCGGTGTCGGTGTGGTAGGAGGCGACGTAGGTGGCCCCGGGGGTCACCCGCACCGGGCGGTCGAAGCGCACCGTCTGCCACCCCGAGGCGCTCTCGTTCGCGAACGTGGCGGTGGCCAGCCGCACCCCGTCGGCCGACCACAGGCTGCCGGTGTGCACCCCGGTGTTCTGCGCGCTCTTGTAGAAGCGCACCCCGGTGACCTGCCCGGCGCTGTCCGAACGGAACTGCACCCCCAGCTCCACGGGGACCCGGTCGGGGTCGGCTGGGGTGCCCGGGCGACCCGCCCCGAAGAGGCTGACGATCATCTCGCCGGCGCGGGCGGGCGGGGCGGTGCCCAGCCCGGCGGCCAACAGGGCGACCAGGCTCACCGCGGTGAGCAGGACGGACCATGGGGCACGGCGGCGGGGTGGCGAGGCGAGGGGCATGGGACGGCCTTCCGGTGGGAGCTCACCGGCCGCATCGGCCGGCCCGGCGGACGGACTTGAGCCGGCATCCTCCGAACGGACTAGTCGGGAGGGTCCGCAGACCACCCGTTCGGGCGAGTGGGCCCCGGGCGGGCGCCTCAGCCGCTAGCGTCTCCCCCGGGGGCCGGGGCGGGCTGGGGGGTGCGGGATGGACGGGTCGGCGACGGTGGGCCGCGGGCCCGCGCCGGACGCCGAACCGGACGCCGACCTGGCCCACCGGGTGCGCCGGGGCCTGGGGTGGAGCCTGCTCAACAACTTCGTCGGCCGCGCCGGCACGGTGCTCGCCGGGATCGTCCTGGCCCGCATCCTGGCCCCGTACGACTACGGCCTGTACGCCGTGGCGCTGGTCGCGCTGGCCGCCGTGCTCAGCGTCAACGAGCTGGGCGTCAGCCTCGCGGTGGTCCGCTGGCCAGGGGACGTCGGGCGCATCGCCCCCACGGTGATGACCATCGCCCTGGCCGGCAGCGGCCTGCTCTACCTGGGCATGTTCCTCGCCGCCCCGGCCGCCGCGGCGGCGCTGTCCGCCCCCGAGGCCACCGGAGTGCTGCGCCTGCTCGTGCTCGGGGTGCTCGTCGACGGCGCCACCGCGGTGCCCGCCGCGCTGCTCACCCGGGAGTTCGCCCAGGGTCGGCGCACGGCCATCGACCTGTCCGGCTTCGCCCTCGGCACCGCGGTGACCATCACCCTGGCCCTGGCCGGGTGGGGCGCCTGGAGCCTGGCCTGGGGCCGGCTGGCCGGCAACCTGGGCGCCGGCCTGCTCTTCCTCGCCCTCGCCCCCCGGCGGGTCCGCCCGGGCTTCGACCGCGCGGTTGCCGGTGAGCTGCTGCGCTTCGGCCTGCCCCTGGCCGGCGCCAGCCTGCTCGTCTTCGCCATGCTCAACGTCGACTACGTGGTAGTCGGCGCGCTGCTCGGGCCGGTCGCCCTGGGCTTCTACCTGCTCGCGTTCAACCTGTCCAGCTGGCCGGTGAGCTTCTTCTCCGAGGCGGTCCGCCGGGTGGCCCTGGCCGGCTTCTCCCGGCTGGAGGCCGACCCGGAGCGGCAGCGGCAGGCGCTGGCCCGGGCCGCCGGCCTGCTCGCCGCGGCCACCCT
>JBMOMH010000373.1:0-24259 GCA_049323135.1 Actinomycetota bacterium | reverse complement strand
TCCACTCCGCGAACGCCGCCCTCGGCCTGGTCATGCTCACCCTCGGCCCGATCGACCACGTGCTGCCACACGAGCGCCACCCCGCCCCAGATCCATGATCAGACCCACATCTATGCCGGGAGCCCCCTCTATATCTCCTCGACCATCGGCATCATGGCCGTCGGCGTCGCGCTGCTGATGATCGGAGGGGAGTTCGACCTGTCCGCCGGCGTCGCCGTGACGACCTCGGCGCTGACCGCCTCGCTGTTCAGCTTCCAGCTGAGCACCAACGTGTGGGTCGGCATCCTGGTGGCCCTGCTGCTGTCGCTGACCATCGGGTTCGTCAACGGCTACCTGGTGATCCGGACGAAGATCCCCAGCTTCCTGGTCACCCTCGGCACGTTCCTGATGCTGCAGGGTCTCAACCTCGCCGTCACCAAGCTGCTCACCGGCCAGGTGGCCAGCCAGAACATCGCCGACATGGACGGCTTCCGGCTGGCCCAGCGGATCTTCGCCTCGGAGTGGCGGGTGGGCACCACCTCCATCCGCGTCTCGGTGCTCTTCTGGTTCCTGTTCCTGGCCATCGCCACGTGGATCCTGCTGCGCACCAAGGTGGGCAACTGGATCTACGCCGTCGGCGGTGACGCGGAGAGCGCGCGGGCCGTCGGCGTGCCCGTCGCCCGGACGAAGATCGGTCTGTTCATGGGGGTCGGCTTTCTTGCCTGGTTCTCCGGCATGCACGTGCTGTTCTCGTTCAACACCGTCCAGTCCGGACAGGGCATCGGCAACGAGTTCATCTACATCATCGCCGCGGTCATCGGCGGCTGCCTGCTGACCGGTGGGTACGGCACTGCCATCGGGTCGGCGATCGGCGCGTTCATCTACGGGATGACCAACCAGGGCATCGTGTACGCCGGCTGGAACCCGGACTGGGTCCGCTTCTTCCTCGGCCTGATGCTGCTCGGCGCCACCCTGACCAACCTGTGGGTCCGCAACCGGACGACGAGGAGCTGATCCATGACCACCGGGCAGACCCTGCCCTCCGAGGGCCGGACGACGGGCGGCCAGCCGCTCATCCAGCTGGAGGGCATCGGCAAGACGTACGGCAACATCATCGCCCTCGAAGGCATCGACCTGCAGGTCGGCCCGCACGAGGTCACCTGCGTGCTCGGCGACAACGGTGCCGGCAAGTCCACCCTCATCAAGATCATTGCCGGGCGGATCCAGCCGGACTCCGGGGTGCTGCGCGTCGACGGGCAGGAGACCGTGCTGTCCTCACCGCGCGACGCCCTCGACCGGGGCATCGCCACGGTCTACCAGGACCTCGCGGTCGTGCCGCTGATGCCGGTGTGGCGGAACTTCTTCCTCGGTTCGGAGGAGGTCAAGGGCGTCTGGCCGGTCCGGGCCCTCGACGTACGGGACATGCGGGCCAAGGCGAAGTCCGAGCTGCACAAGATGGGCATCGACCTGCCCGACGTGGAGGCCCCGATCGGCACCCTGTCCGGCGGTCAGCGGCAGTGCGTGGCGATCGCCCGGGCCGTCTACTTCGGCGCCCGCGTGCTGATCCTCGACGAGCCCACCGCGGCGCTGGGCGTGAAGCAGTCGGGCGTGGTGCTGCGCTACATCGCCCGCGCCCGCGACCACGGCCTCGGGGTCATCTTCATCACGCACAACCCGCACCACGCGTTCCTGGTCGGCGACCACTTCGTGCTGCTCAACCGGGGGCGCATGACGCTGGACTGCAAGCGGGCCGAGATCGGCCTCGACCAGCTCACCCGGGAGATGGCCGGCGGCGACGAGCTGGTGACCCTCTCCGGCGAGCTGCAGCGCCAGGGCACGGCGCGCAACGGCACCTGACGACAGACCTGACTGCGACTGGGGACAACCGTGACCGTCAGCATTGGTGTCATCGGCACCGGAAACATCGGCAGCTACCACATCGACCGGCTCAGCACCGGCATCTCCGGCGCCCGCGTCGGCGCCGTGTTCGACGTCGCCACCGAGCGGGCCCGCGTGATCGCCGAACGGGTGGGCGCCACCGTGCACGCCTCGGCGCAGGACGTCGTCACCGACCCCTCGGTCGACGCGGTGCTGATCGCCTCGCCCGGCGAGCTGCACGCCGAACAGGTGCTCGCCTGCCTGGAGGCCGGCAAGCCGGTGCTGTGCGAGAAGCCGTTGGCGCCGACCACCGGCGAGTGCCTCAAGGTCGTCGAGGCCGAGGCGTCCGGTGGCCGCCGCCTGGTGCAGCTCGGGTTCATGCGCCGTTTCGACCCGGCCTACCGGGACGTGAAGTCCCTGCTGGACAGCGGCGCGATCGGCACCGCGCTGATGCTGCACTGCCAGCACCGCAACCCGACCGTCCCGGACACCTTCACCAGCGACATGTCGCTGACCGACTCGGTCGTCCACGAGGTCGACACCGCCCGCTGGCTGCTCGACGACGAGATCGTCGCCGTGACCGTGCTGGCCGGGCGGCCCTCCCCGCGAGCGCCGGGGATGCAGGACCCGCAGCTCGTCCTGTTCGAGATGGCCTCGGGTGTCCTCGTCGACGTCGAGTCCTTCGTCACCGCCCAGTACGGCTACGACGTGCGGTGCGAGCTGGTGGGCTCGGACGGGGTGGCCGCCATGGACACCCCCGCGCTGGGGACCCGGGCCCAGTCCGGTGGACGCACCGTGCGGGTGCCGGCGGACTGGAAGGAACGCTTCGGCGCCGCCTACCACAACGAGCTGCAGGACTGGGTGAACAGCCTGGCCACCGGCCGGTTCCACGGAGCCGACGCCTGGGACGGCTACGCCGCCACGGCGGTGGCCGAGGCCGGGCTGCGGGCCCGGGCGGAGCGGCGGCGGGTGGCCGTGGAGCTGGTGGACCGGCCGGCGTTCTACCGGAGAGGGTGAGCGTCCCGTGATCCTGGCCCTGGACCCCTACATGCTGCGGCGGGTGCCCCTGCTGGAGCTGCCGGCGGTGGTCGCCGAGCTGGGCTACCAGCACATCGAGCTGTCCCCCCGGGACGACTTCATGCCGTTCTTCCTGCACCCCCGCGCGGATCGGGACACGGTGGCCGCCTTCAAGAAGGCGCTGGACGCGGCCGGCGTCTCGGTCGCCTCGAACCTCCCCCTCTACCGCTGGTCCGGCCCGGACGAGGACGAGCGGCAGGCCGCGGTCCGGTACTGGAGGCGGGCCATCGAGATCACCGTGGAGCTGGGCTGCTCGGTGATGAACTCGGAGTTCAACGGGCGGCCGGAGCAGGCCAGCCGCAGCGAGGGCCAGTTCTGGCGGTCGATGGAGGAGCTGCTGCCGGTCATCGAGCGGGAGGGGATCGCGCTGCGGCTGGAGCCCCACCCCGACGACTTCGTCGAGGACGGGCTGGCCGCGGTCGACCTGGTCCGCGGCATCAACTCCCCCAACGTCTCGTTCCTCTACTGCGCGCCGCACACCTTCCACCAGGGCGGCAACCTGGCCGAGATCATGTCGTACGCCGGCCCGCTGCTCACCCACGTGCACGTGGCGGACTCCTTCGACCACCGCGGTTCCTCGGGGCTGCGCTACATCGTCAACCCCCCGGGATCCACCGCGCGCGTCCACCAGCACCTGGACATCGGGCAGGGCGAGGTCGACTGGGACGAGTTCTTCGGCACCCTGGGCCGCCTCCGCTTCGACGGGGTGATGACGGCGTGCGTGTTCGCCTGGGAGGAACGGGCCCGGGAGTCCAGCGTCTTCATGCGGGAGGAGATCGAGCGGCGTACGAAGGGCTGGACGGCATGACCGGCGACTCGATCGGGGTGGCCGTCGTCGGGCTCGGCATGGCCGGGCGCGCCCACGCGCAGGGTTACCGGCTGGCGAACGCGGTGTTCGACCCGGACCTGCCGCCGGTGCGCCTGGTCGCGGTGGCGGACGCCTACGAGCCGTTCGCCCGGGACGCGGCCCGGCGGTACGGCTACCAACGGGCAGAGACCAGCTGGCAGGCGGTCGCCGAGGCGCCCGACGTGGACGCGGTGAGCGTCGTCGTCGCCAACTCGCTGCACCAGGAGGTGGTCACCGGGCTGCTGGCCGCGGGCAAGCACGTGCTGTGCGAGAAGCCGCTGGCACCGACGGTCGAGGATGCGCAGGCCATGGTGGCCGCGGCGGAGGGCTCGGACCGGGTGGCCGCCGTCGGGTTCACCTTCCGCCGGTCCCCGGCCATCACCGCGATCCGCCAGCAGATCGACGCCGGGGGGATCGGCCCGGTCCTGCACTTCGACGGGCACTACTGGTGTGACTACGGGAGCAGCCCGCAGGCGCCGATGAGCTGGCGCTACCAGGGCCCGCCCGGCTCCGGGGCGCTGGCCGACATCGGCAGCCACCTCGTCGACGTCGCCGAGTACCTGTGCGGACCGCTGGCCAGCGTGCGCGGCAGCGTGCTGTCGACGTACGTGGCGGACCGCCCCCGGGCCACGGGGGTCGCCGTGGGTCACGCCGCGACCGAGGTCTCCACCGAACGGGACCCGGTGGAGAACGAGGACGTGGCGACGTTCACCGCGACCTTCGCCAGCGGCGCCACCGGAACCTTCTCGGTCTCCCGGGTGGCCCACGGGCTGCCCAACTCCCTGGGCTTCACCGTTTTCGGCCGCGGCGGCGCGGCGAGCTTCGACCTGGCCCGCCCCGCGGAGCTCGCGGTCAGCGACGGCAGCAGCCCACCGGCCACGTCCGGCTACCGTCAGGTGCTCATCGGCCCGGCCCACCCCTACCTGACCCGGGGCCTGCCGATGGACTTCCCCGGGGTCGGCCACGGGGTCAACGACTTCTTCACGTTCCAGGCCCGCGCCTTCCTCGACCAGGTGGCCGGCGTCGAGCGGCTGCCGCCGTGCCCGCCGCTGCGCCACGGCCTGCACAACCTGCAGATCCTCCGGGCCGTCGTCCAGGCCGCTGGGGCGCCCGCCCAGGCCGTCACCGTCCCATAGCCGCCCCCGTAGCCGGACCGCCGCGACCGCACCAGGAGACGACCCATGAAGCTGGGTGCCTACACCGCCTGCCTGCACGACCGCCCCCTGCCCGAGGTGCTGAACCTGCTGCACGACCTCGGCCTGTCCAGTGCCGAGGTCAACGCCGGGGGGTTCCTGCCGGCCCCGCACCTGCCGGTGGACCGGCTGCGGGACAGCGCCGCGGCCCGCGAGGAGTACCTCGGCCTGTTCGACGAGGCGGGCGTCACCCTCACCGGGCTGAACGTGAACGGCAACCCGCTGCACCCCGACCCCGAGGTCGGACCGAAGCACGCGGCCGACCTGCGCCAGGCCGTCGAGGTCGCCGGCCTGCTGGGGGTACGGCGGGTCGTGGCGATGTCCGGGCTGCCCGCGGCCGAGCCGTCGGGCCGCGTCCCCTCCTGGGTCGTCGCGCCGTGGGACAGCGGCTACCTCGACGTGCTCGACTACCAGTGGCGCGAGGTGGCCATCCCGTTCTGGCGGGACATCGACGCCCGCGCGCGGGCGGCCGACGTGCGGGTCTGCATCGAGATGCACCCACACAACCTGGTGTTCAACCCGGCGACGCTGGAGCGGCTCGTCGGCGAGACCGGCGCCACCCACGTGGGGGCGGAGCTGGACCCCAGCCACCTGTTTTGGCAGGGGATCGACCCGGTGGCCGCAGTACGCCGGCTCGGCGGGCTGGTCTACCACGCCGCGGCGAAGGACACCCGTATCAACGAGGCGAACCGTCGGGTGTACGGCGTGCTGGACGACCGGCACGTCCGGGTGCCGGCCGCGGAGCACCCGGTCGGGCTCGGCGGGCGCTACACCCTCAACCGCTGGCCCGCCGACCCGCCCTGGGAGTTCGTCGCGGTCGGCCGGGGCCACGGGGAGGAGTTCTGGGCGCCGTTCCTGCAGGCCCTGGCCGCCGTGGACCCGGACATGGCGGTGAACATCGAGCACGAGGACCAGGAGCTCGACCAGGTGGAGGGGCTGCGCCTGGCCGCGGCGAACCTGCGGGCGGCGGCGGCCACCGCCGGCGTGTGAGCGGGACTCAGCGACCGGCCTCCTCGGGCGGGACGGCGTAGAAGGCGCGCCGGCGCGGCTTCACCGGACGCATGAGAAACTCCGGGCGGCGCAGCCCGCTGGCGCTCGGCCCGGGCCGGGTGCGGGCCAGCCACTCCCGGTACACCTCGCGCGAGCGGCGGGTGTCCACCACGACGTCGCCGTACCGGTCCTCCGGCTCCGCGGCCTGCAGCCGCACCTTCTGGTGCCAGCAGTGCATTCCCGACCACGGGTCCGGATGCACGGCGAACGCGAGGTTCTGGTGCACCCCCGGGTCCTCCCAGTGGATGCGCGAGCTGTCCGGGTCCGCGGACGGGAAGGGCCGTACCCCCGTCCGGTAGCGCAGCCGCCACACCGCGCCCTCCCCGGACACCTGCTCCCGGCGCAGCTCCACCAGGCCGCTCACCCAGCGGGAGCCGGCATGCTCGCTGGTCCGCCAGCGACCCATGTGGTGGGACAAGGCGACCACGCCGGGGCGGATGCCTTCGGTGGCCCACACCCGGGCGACGAAGTAGCCGATCTCGGTGACCACGCGCACGAGGTCCCCGGTCGCGAAGCCCCACCGGCGCGCGTCGCCGGCGTTGACCCACATCGGATGGGAGTTGCTCAGCTCGTTGAGGTACTTGGCGTTCCCGGACCGGGTGTGGATGAGCGTGGGCAGCCGGAACGTGGGCACCAGGACGGCCTCACCCGCCGCCGGGTCGACCTGCGCCCGGCTCACGTGCGAGGTCACGTAGCCCGGGGTCGCCTGCTCCGGCCACCCGAAGTCGGCCATCGACTCGCTGTACAGCTCCAGCCGGCGCGAGGGGGTAGGCCAGCCGAAGGTGGCGGTGCCGTCCTCGTGCCGCACCCCCACCGAGCCCGCCTCCCCCACCAGGGGCGGCGCGCTGTCCAGGGTCACCGGCCGGCGCAGCACCCCGTTCTGGTCGGGGGTCGTCCCCTCGGTCTCCTCGGCGGTCAGCGGACGCTCGTCGACCCGGTAGACGTCGCGGGCCAGCTCGAACGCGCCGTAGCGGCGCATGTAGTCCAAGGGGGTGAGGCCGGCGGCCGCCGCGGCCTCCGGCAGCCCGGGCACCTGGTTCTCGAACACCCAGCGGTAGTACTCGTCGACCGAGACCTTCTCCCCGGGCCGGTACGGGGACTCGAAGTAGCGGCGGATGCCGAGCGCCCCGTCCGGGTCGATGCGCCAGGACAGGTCGAACCAGAGCTCGTTCTCCTCCCACACCGATCCCGGGTTGGCCTGCCGGCTGTCCTCGACGGGCCGGCCCAGGCGGCGCAGCGCCTCCCGCCGTACCGGTTGGCGGAAGCCCAGCCAGCGTCCGGCGTACTGCTCGTAGGAGTGGGTGTCGTGGCGCTCCGGGCCGTGGCCCATGGGCAGCACGTAGTCGGCGAACGTCGCGGTCTCCGACCAGGTCGGGGTCAGCGCCACGTGCAGCCCGACCGACGACTCGTCGGTCAACGCCTCGATCCAGCTGAAGCCGTCCGGGTTGGTCCAGACCGGGTTGTAGACCCGGCTGAAGTACACCTCCACGTGCCCGCGGCCGTCCTTGAGCAGGTGCGGCAGGAGGTGGGACATCTCGTTGGTGGACAGCGGGAACTCCGCGGGCCAGAGCAGCCCGTTCCACCGGTCGTGCGCGGGGGGCATGTTCGGGCCGTGTGGGATGAACTTGGCCCACCCGTTGGGGCCGGTGCCCCCCTTCGTGCCGACGCTGCCGGTGAGCACGTTGAGGAAGAACAGCGAGCGGGCCACCTGCCAGCCGCCCAGGTTGCCGGCCGTGGCCGAGCGCCACACGTGCGCGGCCAGCCGGCTGCCGGCGCCGGCCACGAGCTCGGCGAGCTCGGCGACCTGGTGCTCGGGGACTTGGGCCTCGCTGGCCGCGAAGGCGAAGGTGTAGCGCGCGTAGTCCTCGGTGAGGGCGTCCAGGAAGCCGTCGAAGTCGTCGTCCGGGCGCTGCGGGTGCAGCCGGCGCAGGTAGGTCCGCCAGTTCACCCACCGGCGCAGGTAGGCCCGGTCGACCTGTCCGGTCCGCAGCAGGTACGACGCCACCGCGAGCAGGATCGCCGCCTCGCTGCCGGGCCACGGCGCGATCCACAGGTCGGCCTGCGCCGCGGTGTTGGACAGCCGCGGGTCCAGCACCACCAGCCGGGCGCCACCGTCGACCTTGCCTTCCATGATCCGCTGAGCATGGGGGTTGAAGTAGTGCCCGGACTCCAGGTGGCTGGAGATGAGCAGGATGACGCGGGCGTTGGCGTAGTCCGGGGAGGGCCGGTCGTAGCCGCCCCATAGGGCGTAGCCCAGCCGCGCTCCCGACGAGCAGATGTTGGTGTGGCTGTTGTGCCCGTCCACCCCCCACGCCATGAGGAAGCGTTCGGCGAAGCCGTCCTCCCCCGGGCGGCCCACGTGGTAGATGACCTCGTCCCGCCGGTCCTCGACGAGGGCCCGCCGGACCCGCCCGGCGATGTCGTCCAGCGCCTCGTCCCAGGACACCCGCTCCCAGCGACCGCTGCCCCGCTCCCCTACCCGCCGGAGGGGGTGCAGGATCCGTTCCGGGTCGTCTAGCTGGTTGACCGTGGCCGGACCCTTGGCGCAGTTGCGGCCACGGGACCCGGGGTGGGCCGGGTTGCCCTCCAGCTTCTTCACCGACAGGTCAGCTGCGTCGACGTAGGCGAGCAGGCCGCAGGCGGACTCGCAGTTGAAGCAGGTGGTGGGCACGAGCAGGTACTCGTGGGCGACCTTGCGCGGGTGCGCCCGGGCGTCGTACTCGACATGGCGGTCCCACGTCTCGGGCGGCGGGAAGTTCCGCAGCCGCTCGTGTGTGCGGGCCCCGGGCATCGGGACCGCCGGCGTCGCACCGTCCACCTCGTGCTCTCCCCTCACCAGCTGCGCATCCGTGGGTCCTGGCTGGTCACGACAGCGGCACGTCCTGCCCGGCACGGACGAAGCCGCTCTCGTACGCGAGCAGCGCGCCCTGCACGACCAGCCCGGCGACGGCCGCCAGCGCGACGCTGCCCTGCTGAAGGGCCAGCACGGCCAGCGCCACGGCGAGGCCGGCAGGGGCCACGCTGCCCCACCAGAACAGCCGGGCGTAGGGGCCGTGGGTGAGCAGGCGCGCGGCCACCGCGGCCTGCCGGGTGGGGTGCCGCCGCCCGTACTCCAGGGCCAGCAGGAGCAGGTGGGCGACCGTCCCGGCGACCAGGGCACCGGTGAGGAACGCTCCGGTCCGTGCCGGAGCGCCGGTGAGGACCGCCAGGACGAGGAGGGCACCCGCCCCCACCATCACCGCCTGGGCGAGCAGGTGCCAGAACAGCACCGGGGACTGCCACAGGTCCCGGCCCTCGGCCTGACCGAACAGGAAGCCGGTGTAGCCGGCGGTCAGCGCCGCGGCCGGCGGCGCCACCCAGGCGCCCCAGGTCATAGCTGCGTCGCTGCCGAGGAGCGCGGCGAGCAGGAGCAGCGCCGCGACCGCGGAGAACGCGGCCAGGGCGTAGGCGCCCCAGACCAGCCAGGAGGTCCAGTTCGACTTCAGGAAGATGTACCAGAAGCGCTCGGGCCGCTTGAGGTCCCAGACCAGCAGTACGCCGGTCGCGCCGGCGAAGGCGAGCGCGACGGCTGGGGCGGGCACCGCCAGCCCGGCCACGTCGTAGCCGAGCAGCCAGGCCAGGGCGAGCAGCGCGAGGACTCCCGCGGCGACCGCCTTGGTCCACAGGTAGGAGGTCACCCGCCAGCCCCACGGTCGTGGGTGGGCGGTGTTCAGCGTGGTGCGTGCCTTCGTCGTCGGGTCACCCGGCAGGTGGCCGGCCATGGCGCGGCGTTGGGGGTCCGGCTGGGCCCAGATGTAGGTGCCGTCGACGGGTGCCGCCAGCGGGTCGAGCACGGCGATGTCCGCGCCCAGGTAGAGAACGTTGGGGCCGGTGTTCTGCTCGGGTGCGCGGACGGCGGTCTCGTGCGTGCTGACCAGCTGGGCGATGCCGCTGCTCGGGTCCTCCAGGTCACCCACCCAGATGGAGTGGGTGGGGCAGACGACCACGCAGGCCGGTTCGAGCCCGCTGTCGATGCGGTGCGCGCAGAAGTTGCACTTGGCGGCGGTGTGGTCGGTCGGGTCGATGTACAGCGCGTCGTACGGGCACGCCTGCAGGCAGCTCTTGCACCCGATGCAGCGCTCCCGGTCGAAGTCGACGATGCCGTCGTCCCGGGTGAAGAGGGCGCCAGTAGGGCAGATCTTCACGCACGGTGCGTCCGTGCAGTGGTTGCAGCGCAGGACACCGAAGGCCCGGCTGGTGTCCGGGAACTCGCCCGTCTCGACGTACTTGACCCACGTCCGGAACTGCCCGAGGGGCACGTCGTGCTCGGTCTTGCAGGCCACCGTGCAGGCGTGACAGCCGATGCAGGTGCGCTGGTCGATGGCGAAGCCGTAGCGCATCGGCTCCGTCACTTCTTCCGGATGACGTAGCGGTAGACGCCGTCCGCACTGGCGCTGTCCAGCAGCTCGTGGCCGGTGTCCCGGGCCCAGGCGGGGATGTCGCTGCGGGAGCCCCCGTCGGTGGCCTCAACCACCAGCACCGCCCCCGAGGGCAGGTCCTTGATGGCACGGGAGGCGAGCAGCACCGGCATCGGGCACTTCTGGCCCTTGGCGTCGACGGTCCGGGCGACCTGCAGCTCCATCGGGCTTCCCCTTCCCTGCGAGACGGACCAACCGCGGTCAGATGAACAGGTTGATCTTCGACGCGGACATGGCGGACAGCGCCGTGGCCGCGCCGACTGGCTCCCCCACCCCGTCGATGAGCTGGTCGCGGCGCAGCCCCAGCAGGTCCATCGTCATCTCGCAGGGCCACAGCTTGACGCCGAGCTCGGTGCACATCCGGGTGAGGTCGCCGGGCTGGGCCACCTTCTGCTCGGCCGCGAGCTTACGCATCATCCACGGCCCCACGCCGGCCATGTTCAGCTTGGAGAGCTTCAGGTGACCCATCCCCGGCCGGTTGACGCCCGCCAGCGCCTTGGTCATCGCGTTGGTACCGGTGATCCGTACGTCGTCCCGGACCAGGGCAAACAGGCCCCAGAACGTGAAGAAGACCGTGACGTCCATGCCGTAGGCCGCCCCGGTCGAGCTGAGGATGAGCGTCGGCCACATCCGGTCCAGGTCGCCGCTCCACGCGATGATGGTCATCCGGTCGGGCCCCTGGTCCGCCTCGGGCACGGCCGGGTCGGCATCCGGTGCCGTCATGGTGCTGGCCGGCTCGGTCACGGCCATGGCGGGCTCGGTCATGGCCCTGCCCCTCTCGACCCGCGCCCGGCGCCCTCGCCGGCGCACTTCCGGCAACCGTAGATGCGCATCTGCGCAGATGACAAGACCCTGGCCGACCGAGTCTTCCCTCCGGGCGCCGCGGGGTATTAGGTTCTGCGCACCTTCGCATATCGCTGGGAGGGCCCATGGCCGAGACCGTCTCTCCTGCCGCGCTCTACGAGGAGATCGCCGGCGGCCGGGTCCCGCTGATCCTCGACCTGCGGAACGCGGACGACCACCTGGCCGGCCCGGTCGAGGGGGCCCGCCCGGTGCCCACCAGGAACGTGCCCGTGTGGCGGGCCATGGAGGCCCTCGACGAGCTCGCCGCGACCACCCCGCCGGGCGCCGTGGTCGTCTGCGGCCAGGGCAACGGCTCGCTGCTGGTCGCCGAGGAGCTGGCCGAGCGGGGCACCCCCACCCGGTCGCTGGACGGCGGCACGGACGCCTGGGCGCGGCTACTGGTCCCCCGCGAGCTGCCCCTGCCCCTCGGGGACCTGCGGGCCTGGCAGCTGCTGCGGCCGGCCAAGGGGTGCCTCTCGTACGTCGTGGGCCGCCCGGGCGGGTCCTGCCTGGTGGTGGACCCGGCGCGGCTCCTCGAGCCCTACCGGCAGCTCGCCGCGGCGTACGGGATGGCGGTCCGCCACGTCGTGGACACGCACCTGCACGCCGACCACATCAGCGGGGGGCCGGCCCTCGCGGCGGCCACCGGCGCGGCGTACCACCTGCCGCCGGAGGACGCCGGACCGGCCGTCCCGTTCCCCAACCAGCCCCTGCGCGACGGCGACGTCCTCGACCTGGGTCCAGGCGACGGGGAGGCGCTGGTGACGGCCATGACCCTGCATCTGCCCGGCCACACGCCGGGGACCACCGCCCTTCTGGTGGGCCGTCGGCTGCTGCTGGTCGGCGACACCGTCTTCGTCCGTGGCCTGGGCCGGCCGGACCTGACCGGCCGAGCCGAGGAGCTGGCGCAGAGCCTGTTCCACAGCGTGCACGAGCGGCTGCGTCCCCTGCCTCCGGACACCGTCATCGCCCCGGCCCACTGGTCCCACGCCGACGAGGTGAGCCCCGGCGGGCTGGTGACCACCACGGTGGCCGAGGTGTTCGCCGCCACCTTGCTGAACGAGCAGGCGATGGACCGGTTCGTGGCCGAGATCGTCACCAGCCTCCCGACCGCACCCGAGACCTACGAGACGATCCGGGCGGTCAACGCGGGGCGTAGGCTCGCCCCGGAGGAGATCGACGTCCTCGACGTCGGCCGGAACCAGTGCGCCGCGGCAACCACCACGGCGCAGCCGACGAGGAGGTGAGCGACGCTGCTGTCCCGGATCCGGGGCCCGCGGGAGGCGTTGCACGACGTCGGGGACGACCCGGACTACCGGTTCACCCTGGCCAACGAGCGCACCTACCTGGCCTGGGTGCGCACCGCGCTGGCGCTGATGGCTGGCGGGGTCGCCGTGGTCCAGTTCGTGCCCAGCTTCGGGCTGACCGGCGCCCGCCACGGGCTGGGCCTCACGCTCATCGCCCTCGGCGGGGTGGTGGCCGGGGGGGCGTACCGGCACTGGGAACGCAACGAGCGCGCCATGCGGCTGGGCCAGCGGCTGCCCCACTCCCCGCTGCCGCGGCTGCTGGGCACCGCGCTGGCGGTCATCGCCGTCGCCGCCCTCGCGCTCGTCCTCGCCGAGGCCCGGCGGTGACGTCGCCGGACCGGCCGGGGGACGACGTCGACGAGCAGGTCCTCGACGCCGGGCTGCAGGCCGAGCGCACTGCGATGGCCTGGCAACGGACCGGCCTGGCGATGACGGTGCTGGGCGCGCTGCTCTGGCACGCCGGCGGTGACCGGCCGGGCAACCTGTTGCCCGGTGCCCTCGCCCTGGTCGCCGCGCTGTGGCTGCTGGCCGCGGCCCCGCGCCGGTACCGCAGCACGGTACGGCGGGTCGCCGCGGGCCGCTCCCCGGTTGCGCCCGGTGCGCTGCGGGCACTGGCCGGCGCGGTGGTGCTGCTGGGCGTGGCCGCGGTGGGCCTGCTCACACTTCCCGGCTGAGCACCCGCACCTCCGGCCAGCCCGTACACTGGCCCGGTCGGCAGGCAGGTCGGGAGGGCCGGTGGACCGGGCGACGGCGGCGGAGCTGCAGGAGTTGCACGCCCGGGTCTGCAAGGCGATCGCCGACCCCAAGCGGCTGCTGCTCATCAACGAGCTGCGCGACGGCCCGCTCAGCGTCGGGGAGCTGTCCGACGCGCTGGGCATCAGCCCGTCGAACGCCAGCCAGCACCTGGCCGTGCTCCGGGACCGCGGGCTGGTCCGTGCCGAGCGGTCGGGCAGCAACGTGTTCTACTCGCTGCGCAGCCCCAAGATCGTCCAAGCGGTCGACCTGCTCCGGGAGTTCCTCACCGAGGACCTCGCCGGCCGCCGCCGGCTGACTGCGACCGGCGGCCGCTGAGCTGACCGGCGGCCGGCGACCGCTGGGCGTCGGCCGGTGGCCCGGCGCGGAGCCCGGCGCGGAGCCTCCCCCGCCCCCGTGGGGTAGATGTGGCCTGCACCTACCCCGACGTACGGAGGTTGACGACGACCAGCCCCGTCACGAGCGGATGGCCCGCCCGCGTACGACGCGACGTACGCCAACGGCAACAGCTGGGGCGAGCGCCGCTGGTCCACCCCCCGGGGTGGTGCTCGACGGGCAGCTGGTCACCACCCGGCTGACCGACATCAACATCGGGTGGGAGAGGTCGTCGAGCACTCCTACTACGAGGAGTCCGCCACCGAGCGGTACCGGACCGACCCGCTGGGCAACCCGCTGTCGCCGTACCACTCTGCCGGCCAACGTCTTCATCGAGGTCACGGGGACCAGCCTGCGGATGTGGGCGCCCAAGGGACCTGCTGGAGGCCTACCCGTTGATCAAGACCGGGGAGACCCGGGTTGCGGCTGTGCCCTCCGACAAGCCGGACCGACAACATCCCCGGGGGACGAGCGGCGCAGCATGGGTGGGTGGGGCGCGGGACCCCCCGCCGGACCTCGCTCATCGACGCAACAGACGCTCGTCTGAGGCAACCGGCGAACCATCGACCTCGATGAACCCGTGGCGCTCGTACAGCCGGCGGGCCGGGGGGTTGTCCGCCTTCACCGACAGCACGACCGGGTGTCCGGGGTGCGCGTCGGCTGCCCAGGACAGTCCGATCAGCTCCACGGGACGGTCGGTCACCGGGCCGTCAGCGCCAGGTGCGGTGGCGCTGACCATGCCGACCGGTTCGCCGGCCAGGGTCAGCACGACGTTCAGCGCGACACCGTCGAGACGGTCCCGCCACCGCTGCTCGGTGTCGCCATCGCCGCTCCACTGGGCGAGGGTCGAACAGAAGGCGCCGGGAGCGTTCGCCGGCGCAGCCTGCCGGAGCCGCCGCCAGAGCCGCCAGTCCCCCGCACCAACCACCCGAACCTCGATCCCAGCCGCTCGAACGTCTGTCGGTGCAGGTCCCGCGCTGGCAGTCGCGCCCGGATGGGCGGGGACTCCTACCGGACGACGTCTCGATGGACCGCGACCAGCCCTGGTCCGGCGGCCGCCGGGCAGGCACCGACCCGTGCCTTGGCACTGGGGGACCCACGCTAGGGAGCCGGCGGTCCCCCGGTCGTGGTGACCTCGGTAGTGACGGCAATGGCGTCCCGGATGCTGCGCGCCACCGGGCACCGGTCGGCGTGAAAGCCGTGGACCCGTTCGACGACGGGCAGCTGGTCCGGGTCGTCCAGCACCAGGTGGTAGCGGACGTGAATCCGCTTGATGACCAGCACCTTGCCGTCGAGCTCGATCTCGCCCTCTGCGTCGCCCCGGAGACGACCGCCTCCGGCGGGGATTCCGCGCGCCTCGAGCGCGCCCCCGAAGGTGCCGACCAGTCAACCGGCCACGGCTGCAACGACGTAGTCGAGCGTGGTGGCGTGCGGCGGGGAGTCCTCCGGGGCGACCCCGTAGTGCTCGGCCACCGCGCTGTGTACGCCGAAGGCGACCGGCGCATCCTCGGCGGGCAGGGTGGCCCACCGCAGCGGGCCGCGTTCCCGTACCACGCTCACCCGGGACCGGTAGGCGACCTCGGACATGGGCCACCCCTTCCACGTCGTACGCCGGCTTGCCGCACGAGCGTAGCCCCCGGCCGGACCGAAGGCTTCGTGACCTGCTCAAGACTGTCGGTGGGTCCCGCTAGCGTGTGCCTACTTGTCCTAAGGAGGCCCAGATGGGGGAACGGACCGGCTTGGAGAGCGCCCTCGCCACCACCGAGCAGGCGGTCGCCGAGACGCTGGTCGCCGCCGCGGCGCTCAGCCGGGAGCTGAAGCGGGCGAAGACGGCAGCCGCGGTCGGGCAGGTCCGGGACCTGCGCCGGGCGCTGGCCGAGGCGGCCGCGACGGCCGCCCGGGTGTCCGACCAGGCCGCGGCGGCGCGCGACGGCTACGACGTCGACGAGATGGAATGGCTCGCCTCGGGGGGCTACCGCAAGGAGCTGCTGGCTGCCGCGGCGGAGGCCGGCCTGGACATCGTGGAGGAGGACGACCGGCTGCTGTGCTACCCGTCGCTGGTCCGGGTGCTGCCTGGGGAGGTCGCCCTGGACATCGACCGGCGGCGGGAGAAGCGGCTGCGCCCCTCGGTGGTGGTGACCCGCCTGGCCCAGGCGCAGCGAGCCGGTCCCAGGTTCCGGCCGGAGCCCTTCCTGCGCAGCCTGGCCACTGGCTACGACCTCGTGCGCGCCCGGCAGGGCAAGCCGGCCGGCGCGGTGGTCCGGTTGGTCGACATCTACGAGGTGCTGACCCTGCTGCCGGGGCAGACCCGGGACTACTCCACGCACGAGTTCGCCCGCGACCTGTACCTGCTCGACCAGGACGGTACGGCGACCGTGCCCGGGAGCCGCCTGCGGCTGCACTGGGCGGCCAGCACCGGCACCAAGCAGGCGGGGGTGCTGACCACGGTGGCCCGCGGCGGCTCCCCCCAGCGCTACTGGGGCGTCGCCTTCCGGGAGGACGGCGATGGCTGACCGGCCCGGCGGGTGGCTGCCGCTGGCCGGCACCGGGCTCACCGTGCCGGCGTACGCCGACTTCCTCGCCAAGGAGTACCTCGGCGACTACCTGCGCAGCGGTGGTGCCGCGGTGCGGTTCGTCGTCTGCGGCGATGCGGCGGTGGCCGACCGCTGGCACGCGGCGCTGGCCCGGGCGGCCGAGGCCGAGGGGTACCTGCGGGTGGGGGTGAGCGCCGCGGACACCCGGGTGCACCTGGTCGACCAGATCTGGCTGGCCCTGGCCCGGGCGGTGTCCTGGCCCACCCTGGCGGACCGGGCCCTGGCCGCCGCCTGGACGGCGGCGGACCTGCCGCCGGCACCCACGGGCGACCTCACCGTCGCCGCGGTGGCGGCCCACCATGGGGTCGACGCCGGGGAGGCGGCGCGCAGCGTCCGCCGTCGCCTGGAGCACGCCATCCTGCACCAGGCGCGGCTGGCCCGGGAGTTCCGGCTGGCCCTGCTGCGGCTCTGCCAGGCGCAGCTGGGCACTGGCGAGGTCACCGAGAGCGAGCGAGACGCGGTCCTCGCCTGGCTGCGGGGGGAGCCAGTGTCCCTGCGGGCCCTGCGGTCGGCGTCGCTGTTCAGCCGGATCGGCCGGCACAACGCCCGCGCGATGCTGGTGTCCCTCGCCGGGTGGCAGGCGAGCACCACGGGCACCGGGTTCGTGCTCGACCTCGACCTGCAGCGCCTGGCCGAAACCCACCGGCCCCCGCCCGAGCAGCGCACCGGCCACTACTACACCCGGGCTGCGGTGCTCGACGCGTACGAGGTGCTGCGCCAGCTCATCGACGCCACCGACCAGCTCCGGGGCGTCCTGGTCGCGGTGACCCTGCCGGTCGCCCTGCTCACCGACGAGCAGCGCGGCCTGCCGGCGTACTCCGCCCTGCACCTGCGGGTGGTCGACGAGGTGCGGGACCGGCGGCGGGCCAACCCGTACGCCGCGCTGGTGCGCCTGGAGACCCGGATGGAGGCCGTGCCGTGACCACGTGGACCGCGAACGGGCCGGACCAGGGCACCGGCCGGGTGGCCGCCCGCCGGGCCGTCGAGGCGCTGCGCTCGGGGGTGCCCAGCCGGGACGCCGTCGCCGCGCTGGGCAGCGGGCAACCGGGCATCGAGGAGCGCTTCGCCCGGCTGCTGGCCGCCGCGAGCTCGCCGTCCCCGACGCGCGGCCTGCTGCTCGGCGGCGGGTTCGGGTCGGGCAAGAGCCACGTGCTAGAACACCTGGCCCACCTGGCGCTGGAGCAGGAGTTCGCCGTCAGCCGGGTGGTGGTCAGCAAGGAGACCCCCCTGCACGACCCGGCGAAGGTGCTGCGCACCGCAGTCGAGACCGCCCAGCTCCCCACCGGGGCGCTGGACGCGGTGGGCGAGGCCGCCGCCGGCCTGGATCCGGGCAGCCCGGCCTACGCCGAGCTGCTGGCCTGGGCAACTGGCGGAGCGGTGGACGATCGGTTCGCCCTCACCCTGCGGCTGCTGCCGCGGCTGCAGGCGGGCGGGGACGAGTTCGCCGAGTCGATCGTGCGCTTCTGGTCCGGCGACCCGCTCGGCGTCGCCGCGTTGCGCCGAGCGGCCAAGCAGGCGGGGGAACCGCGTCCGACGCTCGCGACGGTCCCGGCGCGGGACCTCGCCCGCCACCGCATCCGCTTCCTGGCCCGGCTGTTCCTCGCCGCCGGCTTCCGCGGCTGGGTCATCCTGTTCGACGAGGTGGAGCTGATCGGGCGCTACAGCCCGCTGCAGCGGGGCCGCTCCTACGCCGAGCTGGCCTGGTGGCTGCACCCCGACCCCGAGGACCGCCAGTCCCCGTTGCGGCCGGTGCTGGCCATCACCGACGACTACGCGGCGGCCCTGCTGGACGCCAAGCACGACCGGGAGGGGATCCCCAGCAAGCTGCGCGGGAAGCTGTCCCCGGCGTACGCCGAGCTGGCCGGGCAGGCCGAGGCGGGGATGGCCGTCCTCGAACGGCAGGTCGTGCAGCTGTCCCCCCCGCGGCCGGAGGACCTCGACCGGGTCTACGCGAAGCTGAGGACCCTGCACGGGCAAGCCTTCGGCTGGGAGCCACCCGAGGTGGCCGGGCTCGAGCGGCTGGGGACGACCCGGATGCGCCAGTACGTGCGGGCGTGGATCAACGAGTGGGACCTGCGCCGGCTCGACCCCGACTTCCAGCCCGAGACCGAGGTCGTCCCGGTGGCACCCCGGTGGGACGAGGACCAGGCGCTGGGCAGCCAGGAGGAAGGCACGGGCGGCGAGGACGAGGCCGCACGCGACGAGGCCGCACGCGACGAGGCCGCACGCGACGAGGCCCCGGACGACTGGTAGCCCGAGAGGTTTGCCGGCCGGCCCGACGGCCAACCCTCTGCGTCGTGCCGGCTGTCCGGGGAGCCCGCTGGGCGGCCCTGCTGGCGTTGCTGCTGGCGGGCGCTCCGATCGATGCCGGGCGCCCCGCCGAGGCCGGCGGCCCCACGGGTGGTCAGGAGCCCTGCCCGGAGATCAGCCGGCTGCAGGTGCCCGGCGCGGAGCGCCAGCAGGCCGCCTGCCTGGCCGACCTGACCACGGCCGGGACCACCCGCACCGGGCACACCGACCAGACCGACTGGATGGGCCTGCACGCCCGGGGCACCCGTAACCCCTCGGGGGTGCCGGGCATCCAGGTCGACGGCTACTTCCCGGACACGTCCACGTTCAACTCCTACCGCGGCTGGTTCCACGACGCGCAGTTCGTCCTGCGCCTGCCGGACCGGTGGAACGGCAAGCTGGTGGTGACCGGCGCCCCAGGCGTCCGCCGGCAGTACGCGAACGACTTCATCATCAGCGACTGGGTGCTGTCCCGTGGCTACGCCTACGCGTCGACGGACAAGGGCAACAGTGGCACGTCCTTCTACCGCGACGGGGTGCGCCCCGGCGACGCGGTCGCCGAGTGGCACCAGCGGGTCACCGAGCTGACCCTGGCCGCGAAGCAGGTGGTGGCGCAGCGGTACGGCAAGCCACCGGGACGCACCTACCTGACCGGGATCTCCAACGGAGGCTACCTCACGCGATGGTTCCTGTGGGCCGACCACTACACCGTCTACTGGGACCTGACCCAGCGCATCTTCCGAGAGGAGTTCGACCCCGAGTACGACGGCGCGCTGCAGGCCGGCATCCCCTTCTGCCCGTCGGGGACGCCCTCCTGCGACGCGGACTACGTGTACGCCGACCGCCCGGCGGAGGTCAAGGCCGCGGTGGGCCGGGTTTCCCTGACTGGGGCGATCGGCCGACCGATGCTCACGCTGCACGGCACGCTCGACGCCCTGCTGCCCGTTCGCACCGACTCCGACGTGTACGCCGGCATGGTGACCGGACAGGGCCGCGCCGGGCTGCACCGGTACTACGTCGTACAGGACGGCAACCATGTCGACGGCCGGTACGACGACTACTCCGACCGGCTCCGGCCGATCCTCCCCTGCTACCGGGCGGCCTTCGTCGGCCTAGAGCGCTGGGTGGAGCAGGGGCAGGCCCCAACGCCGAGTGGCCGCGTGCCGCGGCCGGCCACGGGTGACGTGGTCAACCAGTGCAGCCTGCCGGGGTCGCCCGACGAGGATCAGCCCGACCGGGGGCCGCGGGACGAGGGTCAGCCCGGCGTGGGCCGCTCCCCCTTGGGGCCGTAGGCGCGCTCGGTGCGCTTCTCCGGGTCGACGCCCCGGCTGCCCTCCCCCTGCCGGCGCAGGTCCGCGTTCGCCGCCTCGTTGGCGGCCTGGTCCGGCACGCCGCACCTCCCTGCCCCGGCCCGGCTCAGCAGCAGGCGCAGATGTTCTCCGCCGCCTGCTCCCGGCTGATCCCGGCGGCGCGGGCCGCGGCGTCCATGTCCTGCTCGGTGATGTTGGCCCGGTTCCCATGGTCGTCCCGGGGCTGGCTGCAGCCGCAGCTCATGCACATGATCGCTGCCTCCTTGCTGGTCGCCGTCTGAGCCGGCCTCGTAAGCTTGGAGCGGACCGATCACGCGGGGTTTCGGCTGTTGTCGGGCATAGCCGGTCGACGCCGGAAAACAGGGGCCTGACCTGCGGAAACGCGTTCACGGGACCGTTGGGCACCGCTGGCGATCGTCGGTCTCGGCGTGACTTCTTGCGGACTATTTGCGGACCGCTCGCCCTGACAACGACTCCTACTCCGGGAGCAGCGTGAAATGGCCTCCATCCTTGGGCGTGATCGCCGGGAAGTGGCGACGGTCGAAGGTTGCGATCTCGCGTACGCCGAGGCGCTCGGCGACAGCAACCACCGAAGCGTCAGTGCCGCCCAGCGGGAAGGACGCGAACTGGCGAACCAGCTCGGCCATCCGCTCCACGTCGTCGGTGGTGAGGTCGACCAGCTGGAACGTACCGTCGGCCACGGCATCGAGAAAGGCAGCCTCGACCTCGGCCCCACCATGCGCGTTCAGCCAATAGCAGGTCTCAGCAAGGACCGTCGGCGGCAGCACGAGGGTCTCCCCCGCCATGTGCAGGTCACGAAAGAGGTTGTTGGCCGTGAAGTAGTGGTCGTCCCGTTCGTTCGACAGCGCGACGAGGGGACCGGTGTCGCAGACGATCATCAACCGCGTTCGGTGCCGAAGCCCCGTGACAGAACCGCGTCGATGGACTCCGGCGATGACCCGTTCGTCGGGCCGTCCTTGATCATTCCGACGAACTTCGGTGGCCAGGTGCCCTTCGGCTTCTGACCAGTCAGCCGGCGTGCGTCCGCGAGCAGCAGGTCAACCTGGTCCTCGGGCAAGCCCTCGATCAGGTGAATGAGCTCATCGCGGTTCGCGGTCATGCCTCGAGTCTAGAGGTCGGGCCATGCGACCGCTGGGAGCTCGGCGACGAGCGTCCGGTGGGGCGCACGCCGTTCGGGACCGTGGGCAGGCGCGGATGCCAGGACCGAGGACTGCCCGGCGGATGACGTTGAACTACCGACCAGGATCACAGCGAGTCGCGGCCAAACCCACACGCGGCGAGGTAGTCGTCGGTGTTCGTGGCCAGTTCGGCCGGGAGGTCCACCCGTCGACCACCATCCCACAGAACTCCGGGGCCCAGGCCTTACGTAAGTCCCCGATCGCGATGCCCGGCGCACGCCGGCCGAACCCGGTTCCCCCGCTATCCCTCCCGCAGCAGGTCGGCGAGGACGGCGGCGTGGCTGCGCTCGACCTCCCGCGTCGAGGTGAGCAGGGTGAGGTCGCCTGCGGCGGCCAGCTCGCGCAGATGGGCCAGCAGGTCAGCGGCGGGCGGCTCGGACAGCTCTGCCCGGTAGCGCCGGACGAACTCCTCAACCCGGTCCGGGTCGTGCCGGTACCACTGGCGCAGCTCGGTCGACGGCGCGACGTCCCGGCACCACTCGTCCAGGTGCGCAGCCGCCTTGGTCATCCCCCGGGGCCACATTCGGTCCACGAGGACGCGCCGTCCGCGGGTGGCCGCCGGTGGCTCGTAGACCCGGGCGACCGCCACCTGTCCCCGACGCGCCATACCGACTCCCATCCCACGACGCAGCCCCTAGCCGCGCCGGTACAGCCTCGTGGTGAGCGGCGCGAACACCGCCGCCAGCAGGGCCGCCACGGCCAGGACGACGACGACGTCCCGCGGCTGTGCCGTCCCCTCCATGAGACCACGAGACGCCGACGTCAGCACCGAGATGGGGTTGGCGTTGACTAACGCTTCCAGCCAGCCGGGCAGCGTCCGTGGGTTGATGAACACGTTGGACAGGAAGGTGACCGTTGACCGGGAAGATGCCCATGAAGCCGGGGTTCATCACCGCGTTCGGGGAGCGCAGCAGCAGACCCAGCGTGCTGAACACCCAGGAGAGGCCGAAGGCGAACACGACGACCAGCGCCAGCGCCGCGACGGCGCCGGGGACCCCGGCGTCGGGACGGTAGCCCAGGACGACCCCGAGCACGATGATGACCGTGCCGCCGACGACGTAGCGGACGCTGTCTCCCAGCAGGGACCCCTTGACCGGGGTGACGGTCACGTCCAGCAGCTGTTCGGGAACGTGCTTCACCTTGAGCATGCCGCGCCAGCCGAAGGCCAGCGAGGCCGACAGGGCGCTGGCCCGGGCCGGGCGGGGCGTGGAGGCGATGGCCCGGCGTACGGCGACGTCGTCGGCGACGAGGGAGCCTCCGGTCTGGGTGGTCGGCGGCACGCTCATGGGGTCGGCTCCTCGGACGGACGGTCGGCGCCGGGAAGGTCCCCAGCCGGGTGTCCGGTCAGGGCGAGGAAGACCTCGTCGAGGCTGGGCTGGGCGAGGGGGAACTCGGCGAGGCCTACGCCGGCGCCGACCAGCTCGGCGACGGCCGCGGCGGCCCGGTCCGCGTCCGCGCAGGTCGCGGAGAGCGCCGCGACGTCGGGCTCCAACACCACCGGGCCCAGCTGGCGCGCCAGCACCTCCTCGGCGGCCTGGCGCTGCCCCGCTCCGTGGCCCGCTCCTTGGCGGCCCGGCGGGGCAGGCCGAGCAGCCGGCCGATGAGGATGAGGTTCTCCCAGCCGGTGAGGTCCTCGTCGACCGAGGCGAGCTGCCCGGTCAGGCTCACCGCCCCACGGACCGCGTCGGCGTCGGTCAGGATGTCGTGGCCCAGGACGCGGGCGGTGCCGGCCTCGGGATGGATGAGGGTCGCCAGCATGCGGATGGTGGTCGTCTTCCCCGCCCCGTTGGGCCCCAGCACGCCGTAGATCGCCCCCGGCGTACCGCCGGGTCCACCCCGCCGACCGCCCGGGTCGCCCCGAACGACTTGACCAGGCCGGTGGCCTCGATCGCCAGGCCCGGCTGGACCGCCATAGGTACCCCCGCGCTCGGTGGACCCGTCCTCGGTACAGACCGAGCCAACCGCGCGGGCTCATCGCTGGCAACCCGGTTTCCCGGTCCACCTCCGCGGTAGCGCTGCTCGTCGAGACGGGCATGGTGGCGGGCAGGGACCCTCAAGGCGGTCTGTGCCGCGATGGGTCGGCGCTCCAGGCGCGGACCACGAGTTCTCCCTGCCCGTCCGGCCTATGCTGACCCCATCTCTGGCAGCGGTCAAGGGGCGCCGACGGTGGACCTGCTGGTGCTCGGCGGCACCGCCTGGTTGGGGCGGGAGGTGGCCCGGCAGGCCGTCGCCCGGGGCCACGCGGTGACCTGCCTGGCCCGGGGCAAGAGCGGTCCGGTGGCGGCGGGGGCGCGGCTGGTGACCGCGGACCGGCGGGACGCCTCGGCGTACGACCTGGTACGTCGCCAACAGTGGGGCGCCGTGGTCGAGGTGTCCTGGCAGCCGGGTCAGGTGCGCGGGGCGCTGGCGGCGCTGCGGGAGCGGGCGCGGCACTGGACCTACGTCTCCTCGGCGAGCGGGTACGCCGACCACGACGTGCCGGGGGCCGACGAGACCGCGCCGCTGCTGCCCCCCACCGACCGCGACGAGGTCGACCAGGCCCGGTACGGGGAGGCGAAGGTCGCCTGCGAGCGGCTGTCGGCGGGAGCGGTCGGCGACCGGCTGCTGGTGGCGCGGGCCGGGCTGATCGGGGGGCCCGGGGACGACACCGGGCGCTCCGGGTACTGGGTGGCCCGCGCCGCCCGGGACCCGGACGGGCCGATGCTCGTCCCGGACACCCCGGACCTCCCCACCCAGGTGGTGGACGTCCGCGACCTCGCGGCCTGGCTGCTGCACAGCGCCGAGGCGGGGCGCACCGGAACCTACGACGCCGTGGGCCCGGTCGTGTCCTTCGGGGAGTGGGTCGACACGGCGCGCCGGGTGGGCGGGCATCGGGGTCCCGTCGTCGCGGCGGACCCGGCCTGGCTGCTGGCGCAGGGCGTGGCGCAGTTCATGGGCCCGGAGTCCCTGGCCCTGTGGCTCGTCGAGCCGGGCTGGGCGGGGTGGTCGGCCCGCCGCGGCGCCGCCGCCGCGGCCGCGGGGCTGGCACACCGGCCCCGGGCGGAGCTGTGTCGAGACGTGCTGGCGTGGGAGCGGACCGAGGGGCTGGACCGGCCCCGCGCCGCGGGC
>JBMOMH010000372.1:0-1905 GCA_049323135.1 Actinomycetota bacterium | reverse complement strand
CCCGCGGCCGCCGTACCCGCTCGGCCCGGCGCTGGCCCGTGCCGGCGCCACGGCGATGGTCGACGTCAGCGACGGGCTGCTGGCCGACCTCGGGCACGTGGCCACCGCCTCCGGGGTGCGTATCGACCTGGACCCGGCCGCGCTGCCGCTGCCCCGTACCCTGCGGGTCGCCGCCGCGGCCCTCGGCGTGGACCCGCAGGGCTGGGTGCTGACCGGTGGCGAGGACCATGCCCTGGTGGCCACCCTGCCCCCGTCGTGCCCCCCGCCCGCGGGGTGCCGGGTGGTCGGCCGGGTCCTGCCCGGGGTGGGGGTCACCGTGGGCGGCGTGCCCCGTCCCGGGCCGCCCGGGCACGACCACTTCCCCCGGCCCGCCAAGGCCGGCGCATGAGTACGGCGCCGCCGCGGGTCCTCACCGTCGCCGGCTCCGACTCCGGGGGCGGTGCGGGCATCCAGGCGGACCTGAAGACGATGCTGGCGCTGGGGGTGCACGGGATGAGCGTGGTCACCGCCGTCACCGCCCAGAACTCCCTCGGCGTGCAGGGGTACTGGGAGCTGCCCGCGGAGGCGGTGCGCGCGCAGTTTCGGGCGGTGTGCGACGACATCGGCGTCCAGGCCGTCAAGACCGGGATGCTGGCGTCCCGGGAGCTCGTGCACACCGTCGCCGAGCTGCTCGGCACCCTGGGGCCCGCGGTCCCGGTCGTCGTCGACCCGGTCGCCGCGTCGAAGCACGGCGACCGGCTGCTGGCCCGGGACGCGCTGGCGGCGGTCCGGGAGGTGCTCCTGCCGCGGGCCACCCTGGTCACGCCGAACCTGCCCGAGGTGGCCCTGCTCACCGGGGTGGAGGTGCGCGGGGAGCAGGACCTGCCGGTGGCCGCCCGGGCGGTGGCCGCCCTGGGCGCGCGTTGGGTGCTGGTCAAGGGCGGCCACCTGCCCGGCGGGGACGCCGTCGACCTGCTGTGGGACGGGTACGACGCCCACTGGCTGCGGGCGGCCCGCCAGCCGGCCCGGCACACCCACGGCACGGGTTGCACGCTGGCCAGCGCGGTGGCGGCCTACCTGGCCCGCGGGGCGGACATGGTCGACGCGGTGGCCCGGGCCAAGGAGTACCTGCAGGGCGCCATCGCCGGGGGGTTCCCGCTGGGCGGCGGCATCGGACCGGTGGACCACGCCTGGCGGTGGCGGGTGGGTCGCTGACGCCACCCGGGGGGCGGTCAGGGGCCCGCGCCGGTCAGCGGGTGACCTTGCCCGCCTTCAGGCAGGAGGTGCACACAGACAGCCGCCGCGGGGCGCCGCCGACGGTGGTCCGCACGGTCTGGATGTTGGGGTTCCAGCGCCGCGGGGTCCGCCGGTGGGAGTGCGAGATGCTGTTGCCGAATCCCGGCCCCTTGCCGCAGACGTCACAGGTGGCAGGCACGGTGTCGCTCCAGGTCTCGCAGGTCGGGGTCGGCGCGGCCCGTCGCGCGGGCAACCGGCACAGGGTAGCCGAGGGCCGAACGGCCGCGCCAATCCCGGGGGACCGGGCCACGGGGGACCGGGCCACGGGGGACCTGGCCACTACCCTGCGGAAGCGACGGGCTGGTGGAGCGGGTCCGCAGCCGGCCAGGAATGGGCCCGGAGGAGGTGCCGGTGGCTGAGCGCCCCTGTACCGGCCTGGACACGGCGGGCGTGCAGGCCTGGTGTACCGCCGCCCGCGACGCCCTGGGTGCCGTCCGGGCGGAGATCGACGCCCTCAACGTGTTCCCGGTGCCGGACGCGGACACCGGCACCAACCTCTTCCTCACCGTGGAGGCCGCGGCCGCGGCAGTTGCGGCCGTCCCCGCCGAGGCGGCCCTGTCCGAGGCGCTGCCGGCGATGGCCCGCGGGGCCCTGGTCGGCGCCCGGGGGGGCTCCGGGGTGATCCTCGCC
>JBMOMH010000371.1:0-1915 GCA_049323135.1 Actinomycetota bacterium | reverse complement strand
CCAGGATCAGCAGCACACCCAGCCCGATCTCCAGGACCGGCAACCCGAAGGCCACCGTCGGGACGAGGCCCTCGGGCAGCAGCCGGTACGCGCGCACCGCGCGAACGCTCGCGGCCGGGTCGGGAAGCTTCAGCGCCCCGGCGGCGACCCACACGCCGCCGAGGAGGAGGCGACCGGCGGTCGCCGCCCACGGCAGCAGCCGGCGGGCCCGGGCAGCGGGCAAGGCACGTACGACGACAGGCATGCTCGGCTCGTCTCTGCTGGGCCGGGGCCCGCCTGGGCCACCGGCGCGCGGTCGGTCGGGTCGTCGACGTCGCTAGGCGACGCGGTGGCCGACCGGCGGCCCCCGGAACGGGCTCGCGGCGAGCAGGGCGCGGCGGCGGGGCCGACGTACCCGGTCCGCACGGTTCAGCGGCACGGTGGGGTGGCCGACGAGCAGGGCCGGGTCGGGCCGGGGCAGCACGGGGACCAGCCAGGCCAGGAGGGCCAGCAGGTGGCGCAGCGTCGGCTCGGCCCGGGTGAGCATGACCGCGAGGGCGACCGTGGCCGCCGCGTGGGCGACGAGCATCGCCGGGTGCAGCTCCGGGCAGGTGTGGGCAGGGCCGGGGCCCGAAAGGGACCCCGACAGGAACTCGGAGCAGAGGATCTCGTCCAGGCCGACCTGGGCCACGGCCAGGGAGGTCAGCACCCTGGGCAACGTGCGAGGCCGGCGTACCAGGAACCGGGAGAGGAACCAGGCGCCGCCAGCGGCCGCCGCGGCGCTGCTGGGGGATGGCGCGGCCCCCCCGGCGAGCAGGTGCCCTGCCGTGGACAGGGCCAGCGTGACCGCGGCCGTCGGCAGCGCCCGGCGCGTTCGTCCGGTCCACCCGTGGGGCTGCCCCTCGACGGTCACACGGGCAGCCTACGCACCCCGCGGGCGGCTAGCGTGGCGTCGGTGCCTCGGTGTCGAACGGGGCCAGCAGCCGGCGCAGCAGGTCGGCCAGCTGGGCGCGCTGCCGGGGGGTGAGCCCGGCCAGCAGGGCCCCTTCTCGGGCCAGCAGGTCGGCCAGCGCCGCGTCCACCCGGGTCCGCCCCGCCTCGGTGAGCCGCACCTGTACGCCGCGGCGGTCGTCCGGGTCGGGACGGCGCTCGACCAGACCGCGGTCGGCGAGCCGGTCGATCCGGTTGGTCATGGTCCCCGAGGTCACCAGGGTCTGGGTGACCAGCTGTCCCGGCGACAGCGCGTACGGCGCTCCGGTGCGGCGCAGCGCGGCGAGCACGTCGAACTCCCAGGCCTCCAGGTCGTGGCCGGCGAACGCGGCCCGCCGGGCCAGGTCGAGGTGGCGGGCCAGCCGGGTGACCCGGCTGAGCACCTCCAGCGGGCCGACGTCGAGGTCCGGGCGCTCGCGCCGCCAGGCGGCCACGAGGTTGTCCACCTCGTCCCTCATGCCGGCCTCATGCCGGCCTCATGCCGGGCCCTCCCGGCGCCCTCCCGGCGGCCTTCCGGATCACGGCGGGGGGCTAGCGCTGCAGCTTGTCGCGGACGCACTGCTCCTGCTGGGCCTGCGTCAGCTGCGGGTTGGCGCAGTCCTTGATCCGGGTACCGAAGACGACCAGGGCGACTAGGACGGCCACCGCGACCAGGGCGGCCACGGCACCGACGAAGGCGCCAGCTAGCGCCACCCCACCGTTGGTGGCCTGGCCCCGCCGGGCGCGGGAGCGGCCGAGGATGCCGAGCACCCCCGCCGTGATCGCGAGCAGCAGGCCGAGCACGTTCAGCACGGGGACGATGGCCAGGAGCAACGCGACGATGCCCAGGACGAGTGCGGCCGTCCCCAGCCCGTTGCGAGGCGTGGCGGGCAGGCCCCCGCCGGCGTACCCGTAGCCGGCCGGGGGGCCGTACCCGGGCGGCGGGGCGGCCGGGCCGCTGGTCGGG
>JBMOMH010000370.1:0-24668 GCA_049323135.1 Actinomycetota bacterium | reverse complement strand
GGTACCGGACGGGGAGGGCGACCTCACCCGCCGGCGTACCGGCCAGCCGAGCCGGCCACTCCGCCGCGTCCGCCGGGTCGACGAAGTCCGGTTCCCCCCGGGGGAAGCGCCACGGCCCACCCGCCGCCGGGCCCGGCGTACGCCGCGCGAGAGCGTCGTAGCGGTCCCGCAGCGGCCGCAGCAGGGTCGGCCAGCGGAACCCGGCGGCCGTGACCAGCCCGCCGGCCCGGCAGGTGGCGACCAGATCCGGGTCGGTGCGGAACCGGCGAACGGCCGAAGCCAGGCCGGCCACGTCACCGACGTCGGCGAGCAGCGCGTTGTGCCCGTCCACGGCGTACTCCAGCACCCCCGTGTTGCGGGTGGACACCACCGGGGCGCCGCAGGCCATCGCCTCCAGGGGCGGCAGCGGGAAGGACTCGTACCGGGAGGCGCAGACATACACCTGGGCGCCCCGGTACAGGTCGGCCAGCCGCGCCTGGTCCGGCGCCACGACCACCGTGCCGAACGGGTCCCGGGGCGGCCGCGGGGTGACCCAGACCAGGTCCAGGTCGGGGTCCTCGGCGTGCAGCCGCCGGTACATCTCCCGGGCTTCGGCGATGCCCTTGAAGGCGTGACCGTCCCAGCCCACCAGCAGCAGGTACCCCGTCCCGCCGGGCGGCGGGCCCGCGGTGGGGGGATGGAACACCGCCGGGTCGACGGCGTTGTGCACCACCTCGGCGGCGACGGCGTACCGGCCGGCCAGCACCTCGGCGACCCGCCGGCTCACCGTCACGGTCGCGTCGGCCGCCCGGAGGTGGGCGCGCACCACCTGCTCGAAGGCCGGCTCGAGCTCCTCGAAGAGGTGCGCGTCGCCCTGCTCGAAGTGCACGACGGGAGCCACGCCGCGCAGCCGGGCGGCGAGGATCTGGTCCCAGTAGCCGGCGACGACCACGTCGCACGGCGGCAGGCCCTCGGCGAGCTCGCGGCCGAACGGGACCCGCAGGAACCGGGATGGCAGGGGGTACCAGTCCGGCGGGGGGAAGTGGGAGACCAGGGTCACGGTGGCGCCGAGGCCGGTCAGGTGGGTGGCGTGGTCGAAGATCACCCGGGCCCCTCCGCCGACGTCGGTGCGGGGCACCAGGTAGCACACGTGAAGGGGCTGCGGGCGGGACGCGGCCGGGACCAGCGCCGGCAGCCGGCCGGCCAGCGGCGCCAGGGCCACCCGGCGGGCGAACTCCGCCTGCCGGGCGGCGTCCAGCGGCGACGGCGCGGTCACCCGCGCCGCCGCAGCACCACCGCGCTGTAGGACGCCACCGCCAGCAGCTGCGCCAGGTCGAGGTCCACCGGCGTGCCGTCGGGCGTCAGCGTGGCGAAGCCCCACCCGTCCCGGTGCAGGTCGCGCAGCAGGTCGGCCAGCGCCGGCCAGGTGTCCCCGCACCGCTGCCGCTGCACCTCGACGACCACGGCACCGACCCGCCCGGCGGCCAGCGCCCCGGCCAGGCCGGACAGCACGTGGAACTCCGCCCCCTCGACGTCGATCTTCACCAGGTCGACGGGGGGCCCGACCGCCAGGTCCGGGTCCAGCGGCGCGGCGGCCACCGGCACCGCGTCGAACTCGTCCACCCCGAAGTAGCCGCGGTACCACTCGTCGTGGGCCAGCAGGGACCCGTTGCCCTGGAACCGGCGGCTGACGTGGAAGGTCAGCGTGGCGGGCTCGGACCAGGCGGCGGTCTCCCGCACCGTGACCCGGTCGTTGAGGTAGTTGACCGCGATGTTGTCCCGCAGCAGGGGCAGCACCACCGGGCTCACCTCGTACGCCGTCACCGCGCCCGCCGGCCCAACCAGCCCGGCCATGAGGACGGTGAGCGCGCCGATGTTCGCCCCGACGTCCACGCACCGCCCACCAGGCCGCAGCGTGCGGGCGAGGAAGCTGCACAGGGCTGGGTCGTACACGCCCTCGGTAACCAGGTCGGGGGTGATGCTCAGGTCCGAGGCGGCGCAGTAGAGCTTCCCGCCCCACCGGGGGCTGACCAGCAGCCGGTCGGCGCCGACGTACACCGCGGCGGGCCGGGTCGGCGTGACGGGGCCCGTCGGGGGCCGCGTTGGGGGCCCCGTCGAGGGCCCCGATGGGATTGCGGTGGGCGTGGAAGGGGTGGCCGGTTCCCACACCGCCTGGGCCAGGGCGCCGAGCAGGACCACGGCCCGCGCGTCCTCGATGGGGTCACCGGTGGCACTGACCCGCAGCACGGCCGGCTCCTGCGCGGCCGCCGGCCAGTCGAGCACCAGCACCTCGGGCAGGTCATGCCCGTCGGGCACGAGCCGGGCACAGCGGGCGGCGAGGTCCGCGGCGAGGGCCTCCGGGACCGGGTCCACACCGGGCAGGGCCAGGGCGACCTCGACGGGGTCCGCGGGGCCGAACAGCGACAGCGCGGCGCTGAGGACCACCGCGCCCCGGTCCGGGTCGGCCGGGTCGAGCACGACCAGGGCCCGGTGCGGCCGCCGGGCCGCGGGCGCCGCGACGAGGGCCGTGCGCGCCGCCGGGGGTGCCGCGGCCCGGTCGGCGGCGGGGAACCAGCTCTCCGCCCAGTGGTGGACGGCGTACGCCGCCGGGAACTGCTCGCCCCGGCGGTGCTTCTCCAGGCCCGAGTACGGATAGAACAGCTCGGGCGGGAACACGACGAGGTCGTCCATGCCGCGGGCCCGCCGTTCGGCGGCCAGCCGGGTGGCCAGCAGCGGACCGGTCTGCACGTTCGGTGGTGCGTCGGGGTGGGCGGCCAGGGAGCCCGGGATCGCCTCGACCAGCGCGGCGAAGAACGGGTGCCCCGGCCGGGCCCCCATGATCCCGATGGAGACGTGCCGGCCGTCCTCGCTGGCGGCGAACGCCTCCACCCCGTCGAGCAGCGGCTCGATGCAGCGCAGGGCCTCGAAGTCGCAGTCCAGGTACACCCCACCGAAGGCGTGCAGCAGCTCGTAGCGGGCGATGTCCGCCCGCTGGGCGTAGGTGGGGGCCGCGTCGAAGGCGGCCTGGTTCCGCAGCGGCGGCAGGTTGCCTTCGTCCCACAGCTGCAGCCGCCACCCGGGGTGCCGGTCCAGCCAGCCCTCGCCGAACCGGCGGAACTCGTCGGGCATCGGCCCGCCGAGCCAGATGCGGTGGAAGACCCGAGGGATGGCCAGCGCCTGCACGCCGGACTCTTCGGCAGCCGAGCCCGGCTCTTGAGGGCCGCCGCGGCCCGGTGGGAGACCCCCTCCGGGGCGGTGCCCCGACATAGGGTGTGTTGCGTGCCCGACCCCGCCACCTACCGACCGGCGCCCGGCTCGGTCCCGGACGCGCCCGGGGTGTACCGCTTCCGGGACGCGGCCGGGCGGGTGGTCTACGTGGGCAAGGCCAAGAGCCTCCGGCAGCGGCTGGCCTCCTACTTCCAGGACCTCGCCGCGCTGCACCCCCGCACCCAGGCCATGGTCACCTCGGCGGCGGGCGTGGAGTGGACCGTCGTCGGGACCGAGGTGGAGGCGCTCCAGCTGGAGTACAGCTGGATCAAGGAGTTCGCGCCTCGGTTCAACGTCCGCTACCGGGACGACAAGAGCTACCCGAGCCTGGCCGTCACCCTGGACGAGGAGTACCCGCGGCTGCAGGTCATGCGCGGGCCCCGGCGGCGGGGGGTGCGCTACTTCGGCCCGTACGCGCACGCCTGGGCGATCCGGGAGACGCTGGACCTGCTGCTGCGCGTCTTCCCGGCCCGCACCTGCAGCACCGGTGTCTTCCGGCGGGCCCAGCAGGCCGGCCGGCCCTGCCTGCTCGGCTACATCGGCAAGTGCGCGGCGCCCTGCACCGGGCGGGTGTCCGCGGCCGAGCATCGCCGCATCGTGGCGGACTTCTGCGATTTCATGGCTGGGCAGACCACCGGCTACCTGCGCCGGCTGGAGCGGGAGATGCAGGCGGCCGCGGCGGCGCAGGAGTACGAGCGGGCGGCGCGGCTGCGCGACGACGTCAAGGCCCTGGAGCGGGCCATGGAGAAGCAGGCGGTCGTGCTCGGGGACGGCACCGACGCCGACGTCGTGGCGCTGGCGGAGGACCCGCTGGAGGCCGCCGTACAGGTGTTCCACGTGCGGGGCGGGCGGGTCCGCGGCGAGCGGGGCTTCGTGGTGGACCGGGTGGAGGACCTGGGCGTGCCCGAGCTGGTGGAGCACTTCCTGCAGCAGCTGTACGGCGGCGAGTCCGGGGAGGCGGTGCCCCGCGAGGTGCTGGTCCCCGTGCTGCCCCCCGATCCGGCCGCGGTCGGCGCGTGGCTGTCCGAGCTGCGCGGCCGCCCGGTCCGGCTGCGCGTCCCACGGCGCGGGGACAAGCGGGCGCTGCTGGACACGGTGGCCCGCAACGCGGCGCAGGCGCTGGCCCTGCACAAGACCCGCCGGGCCAGCGACCTGACCACCCGCAGCCGGGCCCTGCAGGAGATCCAGGACTGCCTGGGGCTGGCCGAGGCGCCGCTGCGGATCGAGTGCGTGGACGTGTCGAACCTGCAGGGCAGCCACGTGGTGGCCTCCCTGGTGGTGTTCGAGGACGGGCTGGCCCGCAAGGCCGACTACCGCCGGTTCGTGCTGCGCAGCCTGGCCGGCCAGGACGACGTCGCGGCGATCCACGAGGTGCTCACCCGCCGGTTCCGCCGGCACCTGGACGAGCGGCTGGCCACCGGTGAGGTAGGACCGGTGGACCCGGCCGCCCCGGCCGGCCAGCTGGTGGACCCGGACACCGGGCGGCCCCGGCGCTTCGCCTACCCGCCCCAGCTGGTCGTCGTGGACGGGGGCGCCCCGCAGGTGGCGGCCGCGCAGCGGGCCCTGGACGACCTGGGCGTCGACGACGTGGCCCTGTGCGGCCTGGCCAAGCGGCTGGAGGAGGTGTGGCTGCCGGGGCGGGCCGACCCGGTGGTCCTGCCCCGCAGCAGCGAGGGGCTGTACCTGCTGCAGCGGGTGCGGGACGAGGCGCACCGGTTCGCGGTCACCTTCCACCGGCAGCGCCGGTCCCGGGCGATGACCGCCAGCGAGCTGGACGCGGTGCCCGGGCTGGGCGAGGCGCGGCGGCGAGCGCTGCTGCGGCACTTCGGGTCGGTCGCCCGGCTGCGGGCCGCCGGCGTCGCCGAGGTGATGGCGGTGCCCGGGGTGGGACGGCGTACCGCCGAGGCGGTGGTCGCGGCCCTGCAGCGGGGCCCGGAAGCGGGCCCGGGCGTGGACCCAGGCGTGGACCCGGGCGTGGACCCGGGAGTAGACCTGGTGACCGGGGAGATCCGGGACGCGCCGCTGGCCGGGCCGGCCCGGGTCGGGGGGCGGCGCGGATGACGGAGGGACCCGACGTGGTGGTGATCTCCGGCATGTCCGGGGCGGGCCGCAGCACGGCGGCGAAGGCCCTGGAGGATCTCGGCTGGTTCGTCGTCGACAACCTTCCCCCAGCGCTGCTGCCGGCGCTGCTCGAGCTCGTCGCCCCGCGAGGGGTGTCCCGCATCGGCGTGGTGGTCGACGTGCGGGGCCGGGAGTTCTTCACCCACCTGCGGGGGGCGCTGGAGGAGCTGCGCGGCCGGGGGACGGTGCCCCGGGTGGTCTTCCTGGAGGCGGCCGAGGAGGTGCTGGTACGCCGGTTCGAGAGCTCCCGCCGCCCGCACCCGCTGCAGGACGACGGGCGGGTGGTGGACGGCATCGCCCGGGAGCGGGAGATGCTGGCCGACCTGCGTGGCGACGCCACCCTCGTGGTGGACACCTCCTACCTGAACGTGCACGAGCTGGCGGCCAAGGTGGGGGCCGCCTTCAGCGAGGGGACCGAGCGGGGGGTGCGGGCCACCGTCGTGTCCTTCGGCTACAAGTACGGCATCCCGGTGGACGCGGACCTCGTCGTCGACTGCCGGTTCCTGCCGAACCCGCACTGGGTGGACGCGCTGCGCCCGCTCAACGGCCTGGACGAACCGGTGCGCCGCTACGTGCTGGAGCAGGAGGGGGCGCGGGACTTCCTGCACCGGTACGCCGACCTGCTGCGGTCGGTGACCCAGGGCTACGAGCGGGAGGGCAAGCGCTACGCCACCGTCGCCGTCGGCTGCACCGGGGGGAAGCACCGCAGCGTCGCCATGGCGGAGGAGCTGGCCGCGCTGCTCCGCGCGGCCGGCGTCGGGACCCTCGTCGTCCACCGGGACCTGGGGCGGGAGTGACCGGCCCCCGGGTGGTGGCGCTCGGCGGCGGACACGGCCTGGCCGCCTCGCTGCAGGCGCTGCGCCAGGTCACCACCGAGGTGACCGCGGTCGTGACCGTCGCCGACGACGGCGGGTCCAGCGGCCGGCTGCGCCGCGAGCTCGGCGTGCTCCCGCCCGGGGACCTGCGGATGGCGCTGGCGGCGCTGTGCGGGGACGACGAGTGGGGGCGCACGTGGAGCCGGGTCGTGCAGCACCGGTTCTCCGGTGGCGGCGAGCTGCACGGGCACGCGGTGGGCAACCTGCTCCTCGTCGCCCTGTGGGAGCTGCTCGGGGCCGAGCCGGTGGCGGCGCTGGACTGGATGGGCCGGCTGCTGGGCGCCCACGGGCGGGTCCTGCCGATGGCCTCGGTGCCCCTGGACATCAGCGCCGAGGTCGCCGGGCTCGACCCCGGGGACCCGCGTGCGATGCGCACGGTGCACGGCCAGGTCGCGGTGGCCACCACCGAGGGCAGCGTGCTCAGCGTGGCCCTGCACCCCCCGGACCCGCCGGCCTGCCCGGAGGCGGTGGCCGCGGTCGAGGCCGCCGACTGGGTGGTGCTGGGCCCCGGTTCGTGGTTCACCAGCGTGCTGCCGCACCTGCTCGTCCCCGAGCTGGCGGCGGCGCTGCTGCGCACCCGGGCCCGCCGGCTGGTCGCGCTCAACCTGGCCGCCCAGCCGGGGGAGACGGCCGGGTTCTCGCCGGAGAACCACCTCGAGGTGCTGCTGGCCCACGCCCCCGACCTGACGCTGGACGTGGTGCTGGCCGACACCAGCGCCGTCCCCGACCCGGCGGGGCTGCGCGCCTTGGTCCAGGCGGCCGGTGGGGAGCTGGTGCTCGCCGACGTCGCCCGGGGGGACCACACCCCCCGCCACGACCCACGCCGGCTGGCGGCGACCTTCGCCGGGATCTTCGCGGGAACGACACCCGGGGGTACGCCGGGTGCGGCACAGGGAGGGATCGGGACATGGCCATGACCGCCGCGGTCAAGGACGAGCTGGCCCGGCTGCCCGGCGGCAAGAGCTGCTGCCGGAAGGCCGAGGTCGCCGCGCTGCTCCGCTTCGCCGGCGGACTGCACCTGGTGCGGGGCCGGATCGTCGTCGAGGCCGAGCTGGACACCGGGGCCGCCGCGCGCCGGCTACGCCGTGACATCGCCGAGGTGTTCGGGCACGCCAGCGACGTGTCCGTGGTCGCCCAGTCGGGGCTGCGCCGGGGCAACCGCTACCTGGTCCGGGTGGACCGGGAGGGGGAGAGCCTGGCCCGGCAGACCGGGATTCTCGACGGCCGGGGCCGCCCGGTCCGGGGGCTGCCGTCGCAGGTGGTCAACGGCTCGACCTGCGACGCCGAGGCGGCGTGGCGGGGGGCGTTCCTGGCCCACGGCTCGCTCACCGAGCCCGGCCGGTCCTCGGCCCTAGAGGTCACCTGCCCCGGCCCGGAGGCCGCGTTGGCCCTGGTCGGCGCGGCCCGCCGGCTGGGCATCGCGGCGAAGGCGCGCGAGGTCCGCGGCGTGGACCGGGTGGTGGTCCGTGACGGGGACGCGATCGGTGCGCTGCTGACCCGGCTCGGGGCCCACGACGCGCTGCTGGCCTGGGAGGAGCGCCGGATGCGCCGGGAGGTGCGGGCCACCGCCAACCGGCTGGCCAACTTCGACGACGCCAACCTGCGCCGGTCGGCCCGCGCCGCCGTCGCCGCCGGCGCCCGGGCCCAGCGGGCGCTGGAGATCCTCGGCGAGGACATCCCCGAGCACCTGGCCACCGCCGGCCGGCTGCGCGTCGCGCACCGCCAGGCCAGCCTCGAGGAGCTGGGGGCCCTCGCCGACCCGCCGATGACGAAGGACGCCATCGCCGGCCGCATCCGGCGGCTGCTGGCGCTGGCCGACAAGCGGGCCGCGGAGCTGGGCGTGCCCGGCACGGAGGCCGGGCTCCCCGCCGACCTGCTCGAGCCGTGAGCCCGCGCCCGGCCGGCGACCCGCCGGCCGGTTCGGATAGGGTCGCCTGCGGACCGGAACAGGGACGGGCGGACCCCCGCGGCGTGGGCCCCACCGAGGAGAACGAGGAGCAGCGGTGAGCATCCGGGTCGGCATCAACGGCTTCGGCCGGATCGGACGCAACTTCTTCCGGGCCGTGCTGGCACAAGGCGCGACGGAGATCGAGGTCGTCGGGGTGAACGACCTGACCGACAACCCGACGCTGGCGCACCTGCTCACCTACGACAGCGTCCTGGGCCGGCTGGGCGTCCCGGTGACCGCCGACGAGAGCTCGATCACGGTCGGGGACCGGCGGGTGCGCACGTTCGCGGAGCGGGACCCCGGGGCGCTGCCCTGGGCCGACCTGGGGGTCGAGGTCGTCATCGAGTCCACCGGCCGGTTCACCGCGGCCGCGGACGCCCGCAAGCACCTGACCGCCGGCGCCCGCAAGGTGGTGATCTCCGCCCCGGCCAAGGGCGAGGACATCACGCTGGTGATGGGCGTCAACGAGCACGCCTACGACCCGGCGGCCCACGCGGTCATCTCCAACGCCTCCTGCACGACCAACTGCGTCGCGCCGATGGCCAAGGTGCTGCTGGACAGCTTCGGCATCGTCAAGGGCCTGATGACCACGGTGCACGCGTACACCAACGACCAGGTGATCCTCGACTTCCCGCACAAGGACCTGCGGCGGGCCCGGGCCGCCGGCATCAACATCATCCCGACGACCACCGGTGCGGCCCGGGCGACCAGCCTGGTGATCCCCGAGCTGAAGGGCAAGCTGGACGGCATCGCGCTGCGGGTGCCGGTGCCCACCGGGTCGGTCACCGACCTGGTGGTGGACCTGGAGCGGGAGGTCACCCGGGACGAGGTCAACGAGGCGTTCCGGGCCGCCGCGGACGGGCCACTGAAGGGCTACCTCACCTACACCGAGGACCCGATCGTGTCCACCGACATCGTCAACAGCCCGGCCTCCTGCACCCTGGACGGGCTGCTCACCATGGCCAACGGGCACCAGGTGAAGGTCGTCGGCTGGTACGACAACGAGTGGGGCTACTCCAACCGCCTGGTGGACGTGGTCCGGCTCGTCGGCGCCCGCTGACGTGTCGTCGGCTGGGCCGCCGGGAGGGCCGCTCGCCGGGGGGCGGCTGCGCACGGTCGACGACCTCGGCGACCTGGCCGGACGCCGGGTGCTGGTGCGTGCCGACCTGAACGTGCCCCTCGCCGACGGCCGGATCACCGACGACGGCAGGATCCGGGCCAGCCTGCCCACGCTGCGGGAGCTCACCGGACGGGGCGCCCGGGTGGTCGTGGGCGCCCACCTGGGCCGGCCCGGCGGCCGGCCCGACCCGGGGTTGTCGCTGGCCCCTGTCGCCGCGCGGCTGGCCGGGCCCGCGGCGGCCGCCCTCGTCGCCGACCTGGCGCCCGGCGGGGTGGCGCTGCTGGAGAACCTGCGCTTCGAGGCCGGGGAGACCGCCAAGGACGACGCGGTGCGCGGGGAGTTCGCCGCCCGGCTGGCCGGACTGGCCGAGTGCTACGTGGGCGACGGGTTTGGCGCGGTGCACCGGCGGCACGCCAGCGTGTACGACGTACCGCGCCGGCTGCCCCACGCCGCCGGGTCCCTGGTGCTCGCCGAGGTGGCGGTGCTGCGCCGGCTGACCGGCTCGCCGGAACGTCCCTACGTCGTCGTCCTCGGCGGGGCGAAGGTCTCCGACAAGCTCGGCGTGGTCGGGAACCTGCTCGCCACCGTCGACCGGCTCGTCATCGGCGGGGGTATGGCCTACACGTTCCTGGCCGCCCAGGGCCACCGGGTCGGCGACTCGCTGTGCGAGCGGGACCAGCTCGACGCGGTACGCGGGGTGCTCGACGCCGCGGACCGGCGGGGGGTGGAGGTGGTGCTGCCGGTGGACGTGCTGGCGGCGGACCGGTTCGCCGCGGACGCGGACGTGGCCGTGGTGGCGGCCACGGACATCCCCGAGGGCCGGCAGGGCCTGGACATCGGGCCGCAGACCCGGCGGCTGTTCGCCGACCGGCTCGCCGGGGCCCGCACCGTCTTCTGGAACGGTCCGATGGGGGTGTTCGAGCTGCCCCCCTTCGCCGAGGGCACCCGGGCCGTGGCCGCGGCGCTGAGCCGGGTCGATGGCCTGACCGTGGTGGGCGGTGGGGACTCGGCGGCCGCCGTACGTGCCCTCGGTTTCCCGCCGGACGCCTTCGGCCACATCTCCACCGGTGGCGGGGCCAGCTTGGAGTACCTGGAAGGCAAGCCGCTACCGGGGCTGCAGGCCCTCGAGGACCCGGAGGACTGACGTGTCCCGACCCCCGGCCCGGCAGCCGCTGCTCGCCGGCAACTGGAAGATGAACCTCAACCACCTGGAGGCGATCGCGCACGTGCAGCGGCTCGCCTTCGCCTTGGCGCCGGTGGACTTCGACGCCGCCGACGTGGTGGTGCTGCCGCCGTTCACCGACTTGCGGTCGGTCCAGACGGTGGTCGACGCCGACCGGTTGCGCCTCCGCTACGGCGCGCAGGACCTCTCGCCGTACGACAGCGGCGCCCACACCGGGGACGTCTCGGGGGCACAGCTGGCCAAGCTGGGCTGCACGTTCGTCGTGGTCGGCCACAGCGAGCGTCGGGCCGACCACGGGGAGGACGACGGCACGGTCAACGCCAAGGTCCGGGCCGCGCTGCGGCACGACCTGACCCCGATCCTCTGCGTGGGGGAGGGGCTGCCGGTCCGCCAGGCTGGGGGGCAGGTGGGGTTCACGGTGGGCCAGCTCGACGCGGCGCTGGCCGGCCTGGACGCCGACGCCGTGGCCCGGCTGGTGGTCGCCTACGAGCCGGTGTGGGCCATCGGCACCGGCGAGGTGGCCACCCCCGAGGATGCCCAGGAGGTGTGCGGGGCGCTGCGCGCCCGCCTCGCCGAGCGCTACGGCGCGCCGGTGGCCGGGGCGGTGCGCATCCTCTACGGCGGCTCGGTCAACGCCGGCAACGTCGCCGCGATCATGGCGCAGCCCGACGTGGACGGCGCCCTGGTCGGCGGGGCGAGCCTGGACGCGGAGGAGTTCGTCCGGATCTGCCGGTACCGGACCGTGACCCCCGCGGCGGGCGGCTGAGCGGCCCCTCGGCGTACCCTGGCCCCTGGCCCACCACCGCTGGCCGCACCCCGCCGAGAGGTTGCCGTGATCGTCGCCCTGTCGATCGTCTCGATCGTCACCAGCCTGCTCATGCTGGCCCTGGTCCTGCTGCACAAGGGCAAGGGCGGCGGGCTGTCGGACCTGTTCGGTGGCGGGCTGTCCACCTCGGTGGGTGGGTCGGCCTTCGCCGAGCGGAACCTGGACCGGCTCACCATCGGCACCGGGATCGTCTGGATCGCGTCCATCATCGGGCTGCTGCTCTACCTGCGACGGTAGCGGCGGGCCCGCACCATGCACCCGCACGGGCGCCCCGCAGGGGGCCGGGACAACAGGGAGAGCAGCTGTGGCTAGTGGCAACGCCATCCGCGGCAGCCGGGTCGGCGCCGGACCGATGGGGGAGGACGAGCGGGGGGAGAGCGCACCCCGCCACCGGGTGCCCTTCTGGTGCGGTAACGGGCACGAGACCCGGCCCAGCTTCGCCGCGGACGCGGCCGTCCCCGACGCTTGGGACTGTCCCCGCTGCGGCCTGCCGGCCGGCCGGGACCGGGAGGCGCCACCGTCCGCGCCCCGCAACGAGCCGTACAAGACGCACCTCGCCTACGTGCGGGAGCGGCGCTCGGCCACCGACGGCGACGCGATCCTCGCCGAGGCCCTGGCCAAGCTCCGCGGCGAGTCCTGACCCCCTCCCCTCGGTGACGACGATCAGGTTTCCTGATCGTCGTGTCGCCTCCGGGGCGGTCGAGCAGCCAGGAGGCGACACCACCACCCAGGAGGCGGTACGCCGACCCAGGACGTGACCGGCGGGTCGGCCGACCGGAACGGCCCCGTCTGGTCGGCGGGTCAGGGGGACGCCAGGCGCGGCAGGCCCACGGGAAGGCGGGCCGCCGCGGCCCGGTCCAGCAGCCACAGCGTCCGTTGCTGGCCGCGGACACCGGCCGCGGGCACCTGCACCGGCCCGGCCCCGGACAGCGCCAGCCGCACCGCCTGCGCCTTGGCCGCGCCGGCGACGACCAACCACACCTCACGGGCCCGGCAGAGGGCCGGCAGCGTCAGGGTGATCCGGATCGGCGGCGGCTTAGGGGACCCGCGCACCGCGGTGACCGGGCGCTCGTCGTACAGCGCGGGCAGGCCCGGGAACAAGGACGCCACGTGCCCGTCGGACCCCACCCCGAGCAGGCACACGTCGAAGGAAGGCACCGGCGCGTGGTCCTCCGGGTGGGCGGCGGCGGCGAGCTCGGCCGCGTAGCCGCGGGCCCCCGCCTCCGGGCTGCCCGGCCCGGCCGGCATCGGATGCACCCGGCCCGGGTCGAGCGGGACGTGGTCGAGCAGGGCCGCGCGGGCCGCGGTCTCGTTGCGCTCCGGGTCCCCCGGGGGCAGGAACCGCTCGTCACCCCACCAGACGTCGAGGGCTCCCCAGTCCACCGCGTCCCGGGCGGGCAGCGCGGCGAGCGCGGCCAGGGTCGCGATGCCGATCCCGCCGCCGGTGAGGACGACGGAGGCCTCACCCCGTGCCGCCTGCGCATCCACCAGGCGGGTGACCAGCCGGGCGGCGACCGCCGCGGCCAGCAGCGGCGGGTCCCGGTGCACCACCACCTCGGGGGCGCTCACCGGGTACCCGACGATCCAGCCCGGGCGGCGGTCGGGACGGGCCTGCGGTCCTCCACCGGTACGGCGACGTGCCGCAGCGTCTCGGCGTACACCTCGTCGGGGTCCAGCCGTCGCAGCTCCTCGGCCACCAGCTCGGACAGCGGGCGCCGGGGCAAGGCCACCGTCCGGTCCGGGGCCCCGGTCCGGGTCAGCGTGGCCAGTCGGCCGTCCGGCCGGACCAAGGCGATCTCCCCCCGGCGGGTCACCAGCCGCACCGAGGTGACGCCCGGGCCGCGGGAGACGTGCCGGGCCACCGACACGCCGAGCCGGCTCTCCAGCCAGGCGGCGAGCAGCTCGGCGCTGGGGTTGCCGCGGGCGGCGCCCACCTCGGCGGCCCGGACCGGGTCGGTGGGCTGGTCGAGGGCCGCGGCCAGGACCGTCCGCCATGGGGTCGCCCGGGTCCAGGCGAGGTCGGTGTCCCCGGGGGTGTAGCCGGCCCCGCGCGCCTGCAGCGCCGCCAGCGGTCGGCTCTCCGCGGCCGCGTCGGTGATCCGGCGCTGCGCCAGCCGGCCCAGGGGGTCGGCCGCGGGCACCGCGGGGGCGTGCGCGGGCCACCAGGTCACCACCGGGGCGTCCGGCAGCAGCAGCGGGGTGACCACCGAGTCCGCGTGTGGGGCCAGCTCGCCGTGCAGGCGCATCAGCACGTTCTCGCCGAGCCCGGTCTCGCCGGCCACCCGTACCTCGGCGTCCAGCCGCGGCGCCCCCCGGCCACCTCGGGCGATCACGGTGAGGATGCGGCTGGGGTGCTCCCGGGCGGCCTCGTTGGCGGCCTTCACCGCGTCGTAGTGGTGCCGTTCGTCCGTGACGATGACCAGGGTGAGGACCATGCCCACCGCCGGGCTGCCGGTGGCGTGCCGGGCCCGGGTGAGCGCCACGTTGATCTCCGCGGCGGTGGTGGCGGTCAGGTCGACGATCATGCGGCTCCTCGGCGCGGCGGTTCGACGCGGGCGACGGGGGCGCCCCGGCGGGCAGGGCCCGCTAGGGCCGCCGCCAGGCGCGCCCGTCCCGGGCCAGCATGGCATCCGCCGACGGCGGCCCCCAGGTGCCGGCGGGGTACGGCTCGGGCCGGCCCTGGCCGGACCAGAACTCCTCCACGGGGTCGAGGATCGTCCACGCCAGCTCCACCTCCTCGTGTCGGGGGAACAGCGGCGGGTCACCGAGCAGCACGTCGAGGAGGAGCCGCTCGTAGGCCTCCGGGCTGGACTCGGTGAACGACTCCCCGTAGGCGAAGTCCATGTTCACGTCCCGGACCTCCATGGCGGTCCCGGGCACCTTGGAGCCGAAGCGCAGCGTCACCCCCTCGTCCGGCTGGATCCGCACCACCAGCGCGTTCTGGCCCAGCTCCTCGGTGGCGGTCGCGGCGAACGGCAGGTGCGGAGCCCGGGTGAACACCACGGCGACCTCGGTCACCCGCCGGCCCAGCCGCTTGCCGGTGCGCAGGTAGAACGGCACCCCGGCCCAGCGCCGGGTCGCCACCTCCAACCGCAGGGCGGCGTACGTCTCGGTCGTCGACTCGGGGGGGATACCGGCTTCCTCCAGGTAGCCGGGCACCTTCACCCCGCCCTGCCAGCCGGCGGCGTACTGCCCGCGGGCGGTCGCGGCGGCCAGGTCCCGGGGCAGCACCACCGCGGAGAGCACCTTCTGCTTCTCCAGCCGCAGGTCTCGAGCGGCGAAGGACACCGGCTCCTCCATCGCCGTGAGCGCCAACAGCTGCAGCAGGTGGTTCTGGATGACGTCCCGGGCCGCCCCAATGCCGTCGTAGTAGCCGGCTCGTCCCCCGATCCCGATGTCCTCGGCCATCGTGATCTGCACGTGGTCGACGTAGTTGGCGTTCCAGATCGGCTCGAACAGGGTGTTCGCGAACCGCAGGGCGAGGATGTTCTGCACCGTCTCCTTGCCGAGGTAGTGGTCGATGCGGAACACCGCCTCGGGCGGGAAGACCTCCCCGACGATGCGGTTGAGCTCCCGGGCACTGGCCAGGTCGTGGCCGAACGGCTTCTCCACCACCACCCGGCGCCAGGCGTGCCCGTCGGTGGCGGACAGCCCGGACCGGCGCAGCTGCTCGATCACGACCGGGAAGGCCCGGGGGGGCACGGACAGGTAGAACGCGTGGTTCCCGCCGGTGCCCCGGACCCGGTCCAGGTCGGTGATCGTCTGGGCCAGCCGGGCGAAGGCGGCTTCGTCCCCGAACTCCCCGGGGACGAAGCGGAAGCCCTCCGCCAGCTGGTGCCACACCTCCTCCCGGAACGGGGTGCGGGCATGCTGTTTCACCGCGTCGTGCACCACCTGCGCGAAGTCCTGGTCCGCCCAGTCCCGGCGGGCGAACCCGACCAGGGCGAAGCCGGGCGGTAGCAGGCCCCGGTTCGCCAGGTCGTAGATCGCCGGCATCAGCTTGGTGCGGGACAGGTCGCCGGTGACCCCGAAGATGACCAGCCCGCAGGGCCCGGCGACCCGCGGTAGCCGCCGGTCGCGCGGGTCGCGCAACGGGTTGCTGGAGGCGGGCTCCGCGGCCTGGGGGGCGGTCACGGTCGGCCGGGCGCGGGGACGGTGAGGGAGCCGGCGGCGGCCCGCAGCACGGCCAGGCCGGCGGCCCGGTCTCGCAGGTGCACCCGCAGCACCGGCCGGCCACGGCGGGCCAGCGCGTCGAGGTCCCCGGCGGCCTGGGCGGCCTGCAACCGGCCGAAGGTGTACGGCCGACCGGGCACCGCCAGGTCGTCGACAACGACCCCGGTGACCTGCAGGAAGGCGCCGACCGGCGGGCCCCCCTTGTGGTACTGCCCGGTGGAGTGCAGGAATCGGGGGCCCCAGCCGAAGGTGACCGGCCGGTCGCCCAGTGCCCGGGCCAGCAGGGGTCGCAGGCTCGCCGCGGCGGCGTCGGCGCCGCGGTCCAGGTAGGCCAGCACGGCGAGGTAGCCCCGGGGCGGCACCGCGGCGGCCAGCGCCCGCAGCGCTGCCGGCAGGTCCGTGGCGCCGCCCAGCAGGGCCGGGTCGCCGTACACCTCGACCGGCCCGTCGACCAGCGCCGGCCGCCCGGGCGGGCCGTCCCCCGCGGCCAGCAGCCGGGCGGTGTTCTCCTTGGACTCGGCCACGTTGGGCTGGTCGAAGGGGTTGATGCCCAGCACCCGGCCGGCCACGGCCACGGCGTACTCCCAGAGCAGGAACTGGGCCCCGAGCGGCCCGGTGACCTCGGTGTCCGCGATCGGATCCGGGTCCGAACCCAGGGCGCTGGCGACCAGCACCCGGTGGCTGTCCGGGGCCGGGGCCAGGCCGGGGAGGTCCCTGCCCTCCGCCGAGCCGTCCCCGAGGCCGTGTCCCGGACCTTCGACGACGACTGGCAGCAGCCCCCGGCCCTGCTTGCCGGTGGACTCGGCGACCAGCTGCTCGGCCCAGTCGCCGAAACCGGGCGGGTCCTCAGCGTGGAGCACGACCTTGTCCCGCCCGACCACCCCGGCCCCGCCGAGCGCGGCGCCGAGGAGCAGGCCCGGGTTGTCCCGGCCGGCGCCGAGCGCCGGCAGCAGCGCCGCGGCGGCGTCCAGCAGCGCTGCCGGGTCGGCCCCGGCCAGACCGGAGGGGACCAGCCCGAACGCGGTCAGCGCGCTGTAGCGGCCCCCCACGTCCGGGTCGGCCAGCACGGTGGGATAGCCGCTGTCCGCGGCGAGCGCGGCCAGCGGCGAGCCGGGGTCGGTGACGACGACGACCCGCTGCGCCGGGTCGATCCCCGCGTCGCGGAACGCCTGTTCGTACACGCGCCGGTGGCTGTCGGTCTCGACCGTCCCGCCGCTCTTGCTGGCCACCACCAGCACCGTGCGGTCCAGCCGGTCGGCCAGCGCCCGGCGGACCTGCCCCGGGTCGGTGGTGTCCAGCACGGTGAGCGGCACCCCCCACGCGGCCGCGATCACCTCGGGGGCCAGCGACGACCCGCCCATGCCGGCGAGCACGACGTGGTCGGCGCCGCGTCCCCGGTAGGTGTCCCGCAGTGCGCCGACCCGGTCCAACAGGGCGCGGGAGGTGCGCGGGAGGTCCACCCAGCCCAGCCGGTGGGCCGCCTCGGCGGCCGCGGCGGGGCCCCACAGCGAGGCGTCCCGGGCCAGGAGGCCTTCGGGTACCCGGTCGGCGACCGCGCGGGCGTACGCCGGGGCGGCGGCCCGCTGCACCGCCGGGTCGAGCAGCCGGACGCGGACCCCGCCCGCGGCGGCGACCTCCGGCGCCTCGCTCATCGGCGGTCCGGTCCGCCAGCCGCGCCGTCCGGTACGGCCGTGCCGTCCGGCCCGCCGGCCGCTGGTTCCTCCGCTCGGAGCCGGGCCCCCATCTGCTCGCGCAGCTCGGCCCACGAAGCGGCGAACTTGGCCACCCCCTCGGTCTCCAGGGTGGCCACCACGTCGTCGTAGTCCACCCCCAGGGCGGCCAGCCGGTCCAGCGTGGCCTGTGCCTCCGGGTAGCTGCCCCGCACGGTGTCGCCCCGCAGCCGGCCGTGGTCGGCAACGGCGTCGAGGGTGGCCTGCGGCATCGTGTTCACCGTCCCCGGCGCCACCAGCTCGACCACGTAGCGGGTGTCGTCGTAGGCGGGGTCCTTCACCCCGGTCGAGGCCCACAGCGGCCGCTGCGGCCGGGCCCCGGCGGCGGCCAGCGCGGCCCAGCGCGGCCCGGCGCTGAACTCCTCGAACACCTGGTAGGCCAGCCGGGCGTTGGCGATGGCCGCGGTGCCCCGGGCCGCGGCCGCCTCCGGCGTACCGATCTTGTCAAGGCGGGCGTCGACCTCGGTGTCCACCCGGCTGACGAAGAACGAGGCGACCGAGGCGATCCCGGCCAGGTCGTGCCCGGCCACCCGGGCCCGCTCCATCCCCTCGGCGAAGGCGTCGAGCACCTGCCGGTAGCGGCCCAGGCCGAAGATCAACGTGACGTTCACGCTGATCCCCTCGGCGAGGGCCTGGCTGATCGCCGGGAGCCCCTCGACGGTCGCCGGGATCTTCACGAAGAGGTTCGGCCGGTCCACCAGCCACCACAGCTGGCGGGCCTCGGCGACGGTGGTGGCGGTGTCGTGCGCCAGCCGAGGGTCCACCTCGATGGAGACCCGCCCGTCCCGCCCCCCGGTGGCGTGGTACACCGGGCGGAGCACGTCGCAGGCCCACCGCACGTCGTACGTCGTCACCATGCGCACCGCCTCGTCCACGGTGAGGCCGCGCCGGGCCAGGTCGGCCACCTGGGCGTCGTACACGTCGCTGCCGGCCAGGGCCTTCTGGAAGATGGTCGGGTTCGTGGTCACCCCCACCACCCCGCGGTCGCGGACCAGGTCGGCGAGGTTGCCGGAGACCAGCCGGGCCCGGCTCAGGTCGTCCAGCCAGATGGCGACCCCCAGGTCGGCTAGCTCGCGCAGGATGTCACTCATGCCGTCTCCTCTCGGGCCTGGGCTCGCGCGGCGCTCGCCTGGCCGTCAGTTGCCCGGGGTGCTGCCGGGCAGCGTGCCCACCCGGGCCAGGCTCGCGCGGGCCGCGGCCGCGACCCGCTCAGGGGTCAGACCGAACTGCTCGTACAGCAGCTGGTAGGGCGCCGAGGCGCCGTAGTGCTCCAGGCTGACCGTCTCGCCCCCGTCACCGACCCACTCGTGCCAGCCCTGGGCGACCCCCGCCTCCACGGACACCCGGGCCCGCACCGCTGGCGGCAGCACGGTCTCCCGGTACGCCGGCGGCTGGGCGCGGAACCACTCCAGGCACGGCAGGGACACCACCCGGGCGGGCACCCCGTCGGCCTCGAGCAGCTCTCGGGCGGCGACCGCGACGGCGACCTCGCTGCCGGTGGCCAGCAGGAGCACGGTGGGCGCCCCGCCGCTCGCCTCCACCAGGACGTACCCGCCCCGGGCGGTGAGCTCCGCGGGGGCCATCCCGGTGCCGGGGGAGCGGTCGAAGACCGGCAGGTTCTGCCGGGTCAGGCACAGCCCCGCGGGCCGGTCCCGATGCTCCAGGATGGTCCGCCACGCCACGGCCGTCTCGTTAGCATCGGCGGGCCGGACCACGTCCAGGCCCGGGATGGCCCGCAGGGCGGCAAGATGCTCCACCGGCTGGTGGGTCGGCCCGTCCTCGCCGAGCCCGATCGAGTCGTGCGTCCACACGTAGGTCACCGGAAGCCCCATCAGGGCCGCGAGTCGCACCGCCGGGCGCATGTAGTCGCTGAACACGAGGAAGGTGCCGCCGTAGGGACGGGTCGGACCGTGCAGCGCGATGCCGTTCATCGTCGCGCCCATCGCGTGCTCCCGGACCCCGAAGTGCAGGGTCCGGCCGTAGGGGTCCGCGCCCGGCGCGGGGTTGCCGGCCGGGAGGAACGAGGCCTCGCCCTCGATGGTCGTGTTGTTGGACTCCGCGAGGTCCGCGGAGCCGCCCCACAGCTCGGGCAGCACCGGCCCGATGGCGGACAGCACGGCCCCACTCGCCTTGCGGGTCGCCATCGGCTGCCCGGACGGGAACTCGGGGAGCTTGGCCTCCCACCCGTCGGGCAGCCGGCCGGCGCGCATCCGGTCCAGCTCCCGTGCCCGCTCCGGCTCGGCCTCCCGCCAGGCCTGGTAGCGGGGCTCCCAGGCGGCGCGCAGGGCCCGGCCGCGGCCCAGGACCTGCCGGGCGTGGGCGAGCACCTCGGCGGGGACGTCGAAGGACTTCTCCGGGTCCAGTCCCAGCACCCGCTTGGTGGCCGCGACCTCTGCGGCCCCCAGCGCCGCGCCGTGCGCCTTGCCGGTGTTCTGGGCATGGGGGGCCGGCCAGGCGATGATCGACCGCACGGCGACGATCGAGGGCCGGTCGGTCTCCGCCCGCGCCGCCGCTAGTGCGGCGTACAGGGCGGGGACGTCCTCGGCGTCGTCAACGCGCTGGGTGTGCCAGCCGTAGGCGGCGTACCGGGCCAGCACGTCCTCGCTGAGCGCCACCGCGGTGTCGCCCTCGATGGAGATGTGGTTGTCGTCGTAGAGCAGGACCAGGTTCCCCAGCCGCTGGTGCCCGGCCAGCGATGAGGCCTCCCCGGAGACCCCCTCCTCCATGTCGCCGTCGGAGGCGAACACCCAGATCGTGTGGTCGAAGACGCTCTCCCCGGGCGCCGGCCGTGGGTCGAACAGGCCGCGCTCCCGCCGGGCGGCCATCGCCATGCCGACCGCGTTGCCGACGCCCTGGCCGAGGGGCCCGGTGGTCGTCTCCACGCCCACGGTGTGCCCATGCTCCGGGTGCCCGGGGGTGCGGCTGCCCCACTGCCGGTAGTGCTGCAGGTCCTCCAGGGTCAGCCCGTAGCCGGACAGGTAGAGCTGGATGTACAGGGTGAGGCTGGAGTGCCCGCAGGACAGGACGAAGCGGTCCCGGCCCAGCCAGGCCGGGTCGCTCGGGTCGTGCCGGAGCAGCCGCTGGAACAGCAGGTACGCGGCGGGGGCCAGGCTCATCGCGGTGCCCGGATGGCCGCTGCCGGCCCGCTCCACCGCGTCCATCGCGAGGGCGCGGATGACATCGACGGCCCGCCGGTCGAGGTCGGTCCACTCCAGTCCGCGTTCCGTACTGTTCACCGGGCTGCTCACCGGGTCACTCCTCCTGCTCGTCCCGCGCACCCGGTACGTCGGCCGGCCGCCGGCGTCCCGTCAGGCTCCCCTCCGGCGAGCCTACCCAGCGACCCGCGACGCGCACCCGCCGGCGGTACCGGTCCGGCCGTGCTGGACCCGCGGTTACAGTGGCCCTGGTCCGGCTCGATCCCGGCCCATCCCGTCCCCCGTCCGGCGAGGTACCCGTGTCTTGCCCTCTGACCTGCCCGAGCGCCCGCTGGCTCCCGGGCCCGAGCCCCGCACCGGCTCACGGGTCGGGTAGGGCCGGGTGACCGCCGCCGACACCGGTCGCCTGGGGGCCAGCGTCGCGGTCGCGAGCGACCGCACGGCGTGGGGTACCGTCCGGGCCTACGTGGCGCTGACCAAGCCGCGGATCATCGAGCTGCTGCTGGTGACCACGCTGCCGGTGATGTTCCTGGCTGCCGGCGGTGTACCCCCCTTGGGGGTGGCGGCGGCGACGCTGCTCGGCGGGGCCCTGGCCGCCGGCAGCGCCAACGCACTGAACTGCGTCGTGGACCGGGATATTGACGAGACGATGCGGCGCACCCGGCGCCGCCCCCTGGCCGCGCACACCGTCTCCCCCGGGGGAGCCACCACCTTCGGCGTGCTTCTCGGCCTGGTCGCCACCGCCTGGCTGGGTTGGACCGTCAACTGGCTGTCCGCGGGCTTGGCCCTGGCCGCCAACGTGTTCTACGTGCTGGGGTACTCGGTGCTGCTCAAGCGCCGGACGCCGCAGAACATCGTGTGGGGAGGGGCCGCCGGCTGCGTGCCGACCCTGGTCGGCTGGACCGCCGTCACAGGCCACCTGGGCTGGCCCCCGGTCGTGCTGTTCCTCGTGGTGTTCCTCTGGACCCCGCCGCACTTCTGGGCGCTGGCGCTGCGCTACCGGGACGACTACGCCGCGGCGCGGGTCCCCATGCTGCCGGTCGTCGCGCCCGCCGGCGAGGTGGTCCGCCGGATCGTGCGGTACTCCTGGCTCACCGTGGGGGCGTCGCTGCTGCTGTGGCCGGTGGCGCGGACCGGCTGGGTCTACCCGGGGGCCGCCGCGGGGCTGGGTGCCCTGCTGCTGGCGCAGGCGTACCGGCTGGCCGGGCGGGTCGGCGCGGGGGCAGACCTGGTGCAGGCGCGGCCGCTACGGCTGTTCCACTGGTCCAACGCCTACCTGGCCCTGCTCTTCGCCGCCGTGGCGCTGGACGTCCTCGTTCGCTGACTCCCGCCCCGCCGTGCCTGCCCCCGGGCACGACGACGACGATCCAGGAAGCGCGCCTCAGCGCGGGGACGCCACCGGGGCTGCGGCGCCCTCCGGGGCCGACGAGACCAGCGGGGGCGTCGCCGTGCCGGCCGGGCCCGGCGTACCGGAGGCCGTGGGGACGGGGCCACGGGTCCGCATCGTGAGCACCAGCTGCGTGGCCAGGCCGACCAGCACCGCCGCCCCGAGCAGGTGCAGGTTCACCAGTGCGACGGGGAGCCCGGTGAGGTACTGCGCGTACCCGACCACCCCCTGGGCCAGCTCGGCCCCCAGGAGGAGCGCGGCGGCGCGCCGCACGTCCGAGGGGGCTGCCACCGCGTGCAGCGCGACCAGCAGGCCAACGGTGAGACCCAGCAGCAGGAAGACCAGGTCAGCGTGCAGCTGGCTCATCGCCGCAGGGTCCAGGCCCGTACGCCGGGCGCTGGCGTCGCCCGCGTACGGACCGGACCCGGTGACGACGGTCCCCAGGTAGACGACCGCGCCCAGGGTGAGCAGCACCGCCCCGGACAGCCGGCGCAGCGGCGGGGCCACCCGGGGCACCGGGGGACCGTCCCCCTCGTCCAGCCGGTGGCGTAGCACCACGGCGAGGGCCACCAGGACCATCGACAGGAGGAAGTGCAGCATCACCACCCAGGGGTCGAGCCGGGTGAGCACGGTGATGCCGCCGAGGACCGCCTGCGCGGGGATGCCGAGGAACAGGGCGAAGGCCAGCCGTCGCGTGTCCCGGCGGCGGGGTCGGGCGGCCAGCACGGCCAGCAGGGTGGCCGCAGCGACCAGGGCGAGCAGGACTGTGAGCAGCCGGTTGCCGAACTCGATGTACCCGTGCAGGCCCAGGGCCGGGGTGGTCACCAGCGACTCCGGGGTGCACTGCGGCCAGCTGGGGCAGCCCAGCCCGGAGGCGGTGAGGCGCACCGCTCCGCCGCTGACCACGATCCCGATGTTCGTCACCAGGCTGGCCAGGGTCAGCCGGCGCAGCAACCGCGCGGAGGGCGGTCGCCGGGTCGGGAGGCGCGGGGGCACCCGTCCAGCCTAGGCCGCCGGCGACGGCCTACTCCCAGCGGAAGGTGCGGGCCGCTGCGGCCCCGGCGAGCAGTGTCCACGCGCCTAGGACGCCGAGGTTCGCCCACGGCAGGGGCCCCCCGTCGCGGAGGACCGCACGCAGCCCCTCGGCGAGGGCGCCGACCGGCAGTGCCTCCAGGGCCGGGCGCAGCGCGCCGGGGAACGCGCTGAGCGGGACGACGACCCCCCCGACGAGCAGCATCAGCAGGTAGACGAGGTTCGCGCCAGCCAGGGTCGCCTCCGCACGCAGCGTGCCCGCCATGAGCAGCCCGAGCGCGCTGCACGCCGCCGTTCCGAGCACGACAAGGGCGACCACGGCGTACGCCGTGCCCTGGGGCCGCCAGCCCAGCAGCAGGGCCACGACCGAGAGCAGCAGGAGCTGGAGCACCTCCACCGCGAGGACCACCAGGGTCTTGGCGACGAGCACCCCCCAGCGGGGCAGGGGAGTGGCCGCCAGCCGCTTAAGCACGCCGTAGCGCCGCTCGAACCCGGCCGCGATCGCCTGCCCGGTGAAGGCCGTGGACAGGATCGCCAGGGCCAGGATCCCGGGGGCCAGGAACGCCACCCGGGGGCCAGGGCCGACGTCCACCACGGGCAACAGGGTGAGGGCCACCAGCAGCACGGTGGGCACGGCCAGGGTCAGCAGCAGCTGCTCGCCGTTGCGCAGCAGCAGCCGCAGCTCGAACCAGGTCCGGGCCAGGACCATGCGCGGCAGGGGCGCCGCCCCGGGCCGGGGACGCAGGTCCAGCCGCGGCCGGCCGGCCTCGGCTGGATCCGCCGGGGCGCCGGTCATCCGCGCAGCTCCCGGCCGGTGAGCGCGAGGAACACGTCCTCCAGGGTGGGCCGGTGCACGCCCAGCTCCTCCGGCAGAAAGCCCTGCCCGGCACACCAGGCGGTGACCCCGGCCAGCTCCTGTGGGCCGACGGGGCCGCGGACCAGGTAGCGGCCGGGTGCCACCTCGGCGGCCGTCCGGCCCGATGGCAGGGCGGCCTGCAGGCCCCGCAGGTCCAGCCCGGGGGGCCCGCTGAAGGACAGCGCAGCCGGCTCCCCGGCCGCCTGCCCGGCGACCAGCTCGGCCGGGCTGCCGGAGGCCACGACCCGGCCCCGGTCGAGGATGTGGACCAGCCCGGCGAGCCGCTCGGCCTCCTCCAGGTAGTGGGTGGTCAGCACCACGCTGACTCCGGCGTCCCGCAGCTCGCCCACCAGCTCCCAGGTGGCCCGCCGAGCCTGCGGGTCCAGGCCGGCGGTCGGCTCGTCGAGGAACACCAGCTCCGGCCGGCCGACGACGGCCAGGCCAAGGGCGAGCAGCTGGCGCTGGCCTCCGGACAGGGCCCGGTACGGCGTGCGCAGGGCGGGGCCGAGGCCCAGCCGCTCCACCAGCTGGTCGGCGTCCAGGGGATGCGCGTGCAGCGCCGCGACGAGCTGGAGGACCTCCCGTGGGCGGGCTGCGGTCGGGATGCCCCCGGACTGCAGCATCACCCCGACGCGCGGGCGCAGGGCCCGGCCGTGCCGCCAGGGGTCTAGCCCGAGGACGCGCAGCCGGCCCGAGGCGGGCCGCCGGAAGCCCTCGCAGGCCTCGACGGTGGTCGTCTTGCCGGCCCCGTTGGGGCCGAGCAGGGCGGTGACCGTGCCCCGCGGCGCGACGAGGTCGACGCCGGCCAGCGCCACCGTGGCCCCGTACCGCACCACCACGTCGACCAGCTCGACCGCGGCGCCGCCGTCCGGAGGTTCGGGCACGGAGCCGAGTGTAGGCGCGGGGCGTGCGGCGGACCGCCGGTGCCGTACCTCACCGGGACCCCCGCCCCCTGGTTTGCCGTCGCCCCCGAATAACGGCACAATGGCGTTGTGGAATTGCTGGACCGGGCCCCG
>JBMOMH010000369.1:0-1934 GCA_049323135.1 Actinomycetota bacterium | reverse complement strand
GCCGGCGCGGGCCGGTCCGGCGTCGGGCCGTCAGGCACCGGACCCTGCGGCCCCCGGGCGGTCCGCGGCGCTGGGCCCGGCGGGGGGCAGGTCGGCGTCCGGCCGGGGGACCACCTCAACCGTGTCGACCTCCCCGCACCAGCGACAAGTGACCGACTCGACAGTGTCCGCGAGCACGCTGCGCTCCTCGACCACCGGCACGCCGGCCAGGTCGCAGTGCACGTACTCGCGCAGCCGGGTGGTGCGGGTGACGTCGAACCGGGTGAGGTTCCCACACCGGGAGCACCGCCACCGGGTGCGTGGGGTGGGCATGGGCACGGCCACGGCAACCTCCCTGTCGGCACGGCTCCGACCGCGGGGGGACGGTCCCCCGGCCGGCGAGCCTATGCCGCCCGCCGGCCGGGGGCCGGCGTGGCGACCCGGAACCGTCGGTGGCCCCCTCTAGCGTCGGTCCCATGAGCGTCGGCCCGGTCCTCCCCCGCTAGCGCGGCGTCATGAGCGTCGCCCCGGCCCTGCCCGCCCCCGGGGCACCCGTGTCGCGTGCGATCCAGGCCAGCTTCGACGAGCTGGGCACCCCTCTGCACGAGGTGACCTTCGTCGTGGTGGACCTGGAGACCACCGGCGGCTCCCCTGCCGAGGCGGGAATCACCGAGATCGGCGCGGTGAAGGTCCGGGGGGGTCAGTGCCTCGGCGAGTTCCAGACCCTGGTGCGGCCCGACGTGCCCATCCCCCCGTTCATCGCCGTGCTCACCGGCATCACCGACCGGATGGTGGCCGACGCCCCGGCGCTCCCCGCGGTGCTGCCGGCGTTCCTGGAGTTCGCGCGGGGCGCCGTGCTGGTGGCGCACAACGCGCCGTTCGACCTGGCGTTCCTGCGCGCCGCCTGCGCCGCGACCGGGCGGGACTGGCCGGCGTTCACCGTCGTCGACACCGCCCGGCTCGCCCGGGCCGTGCTCAGCCGCGACGAGGTGCCCGACTGCCGGCTGGCGACACTGGCCCGGCGGTTCGCCGCCACCACCGAGCCGGTGCACCGGGCCCTGGCCGACGCCCGGGCCACCGTCGACGTCCTGCACGGGCTGCTGGAGCGCGTCGGCAACGCGGGGGTGCACTCCCTGGAGGGGCTCACCACCTACCCGGTGAAGGTCTCGCCGGTGCAGCGGCGCAAGCGGCACCTCGCCGAGGGGCTGCCGGAGACCCCCGGGGTCTACCTCTTCGTCGACGGCAAGGGTCTTCCCCTCTACGTCGGGAAGGCCAGGAACCTGCGCCGCCGCGTGCGCAGCTACTTCACCGCCAGCGAGCCGCGCAGCCGGATCCGGGACATGCTCAACGTGGCCGAGGCGGTGCGGCACATCCCCGTGGCGACCGATCTGGAGGCCGAGGTACGCGAGCTGCGGCTCATCGCCGAGCGGCAGCCCCGCTACAACCGGCGCTCCCGGTTTCCCGAACGCGCCACCTGGCTCAAGCTCACCGTCGAGCCGTTCCCCCGGCTGTCCCTGGTGCGCGGCGTCCGGGACGACGGCACCACCTACCTGGGGCCGTTCGGCTCCCGCCGGCAGGCCGACCTGGCCCTGGCGGCGCTGCACGAGACCTTCCGCCTGCGCCAGTGCTCCCCCCGGCTGTCCCCCCGCCGCCCCCGGCCGGCCTGTGTGCTCGCCGAGCTGGGCCGGTGCAGCGCCCCGTGCACGGGCACGGTGGCCCCGCAGGAGTACGCCGCGGAGGTGGCCGCGGTGCGCGAGGCCATGACCGGGGACCCGCGCCTGGTGGTCGACCGGATGCGCGGGAAGATCGACCGGCTGTCCGGGGCGGCCCGCTTCGAGGAGGCGGCGGTGCACCGCGACCGGCTCGCCGCGTTCGTCCGGGCCGCGGCCCGGCTGCAGCGGCTCGCCGGCCTCACCGGCTGCGCCGAGTTGGTCGCCGCCCGCCCCGGCGGCGAC
>JBMOMH010000368.1:0-1939 GCA_049323135.1 Actinomycetota bacterium | reverse complement strand
GTACGGCGGGGGCACCGTGCTGGTGTGGGACCGGGGCACCTACCGCAACCTGCTGGCCGAGCGGGAGCCGCCGCTGTCGATGCGGGAGGCCCTCGAGCGGGGGCGGGTGGAGGTGTGGCTGGAAGGCCACAAGCTGCGGGGCGGCTACGCCCTCGTCCGCTTCCGGCCCCGGGAGAACCACTGGCTGCTGATCAAGACGGACGACCCCGAGGCCAGCGCGCAGCGCGACCCGGTGCGCGACGAGCCCCGCTCGGTGCTGAGCGGCCGCACGCTCGAGGAGGGCATAGGCCAGGTAGCCGTCGAAGAAGCTATGGTGGTTGGCCGCCAGCACCAGCGGCCCACGGGGCAGCTCGCCCTGCAGGTAGACCCCGCGCAGCCGCCGCAGGCTCGCGTACACCATGCGGCGCAGAAGGGGGAGCAGGGCCCGGGCGAAGGGGCGGTCTTCCCTCATGTCTCCAGACTACCGGGCGGGGGCGGCTCAGCCGGGCTCCTGGGCGTGCTCGAGCGCGCTGCGGATGAGCTCGGTGACGTGGTGGTCCATCAGCCGGTAGTAGGCCATGCGCCCCTCCTTGCGGAAGGCTACCAGCCGCTCCTCCCGCAGCAGCCTTAGCTGGTGGCTCACCGCCGACTCGCTGGTGCCGGTGAGGGCGGCGAGGTCGCACACGCACAGCTCGGTGGCGGCCAGCGCGGCCAGGATGCGCAGCCGGGTGGGGTCGCTCACCGCCTTGAGCAGGCTGCTGGCCCGCGCCACGCGCGCCTCGTCGGGCACGGCCCGGCGGGCCTTCTCGAGGGCTTCGGGGTGGACGCCCCGCTCCTCGCAGGCGGCGGCTCGGTCTAAAGCGGTCGGCATCGCGATAACCTCGTCTCGAGTATGCCACAGGCCACAGGCCGCGGGCGGCTAGCGGAAGCGCAGCAGCCGCAGCGAGTTCAGCGTGACCAGCGCGGTGGCCCCGGTGTCGGCCAGGATGGCGGGCCACAAACCGGTGATGCCCAGCAGCGTGGTGGCCAGGAACACCGCCTTCAGGCCCAGCGCGAAGGCGATGTTCTGCGCCACGACCCGCATCGTGTCCCGCGAGAGCCGCACCAGCTCGGCTACCCCCCGCACCGAGCCCCGCAGCACGGCGGCGTCGGCGGTCTCGAGGGCCACGTCGGTGCCCCCTCCCATGGCGATGCCCACGTCGGCCCGGGCCAGGGCGGGCGCGTCGTTGATGCCGTCGCCCACCATGGCCACCTTGCGCCCCTGGGCCTGGAGCTCTTTCACCTTAGCCGCTTTGTCCTCGGGTAAGACCTCGGCGATTACCGTGTCTATGCCCAGCTGGCGGGCCACGGCCTCGGCGGTGCGGCGGTTGTCGCCGGTGAGCATCACGGTCTGGATACCCATGCGGTGCAGCGCCTGCACCGCCTCGCGGGCGTCGGGCCGCGGCTCGTCCCGCAGGGCGATGAGGCCCAGCGGGGTGGGCGGGTTCAGCAGCACCACCACGGTCTTGCCCTGGAGTTCCATCGCCTCGATCTGCCCGGCTACCTCTGCGGCCAGGGGAGCGAGTTCGGCTGCGTACCTGGGCGAGCCGACCACCAGGGTTCGGCCCTGCACCATGGCTTGTGCCCCCTTGCCCTGGACGGCCTGCTGGTCGCTGGAAGGGGGCAGCGTGGCCCCCACCTCGTCGGCCTTCTCCACGATGGCTTTGGCCAGGGGGTGGGAGGAGCCCTGTTCGACCGCAGCGGCGAGGCCCAGCAGTTCGGCCTCGGAGCCTTCCAGAGCAACCACATCGGTCACCCGGGGCCGCCCCTCGGTGAGGGTGCCGGTCTTGTCGAAGGCGACGGTGCGGACGCGGGCGAGGGTCTCCAGCACCGCGCCCCCCTTGATCAGCAGGCCCCGCCGCGCCCCCGCCGAGATGGCCGAGGTGATGGCCGCCGGCACCGAGAGCACCAGCGCGCAGGG
>JBMOMH010000367.1:0-1968 GCA_049323135.1 Actinomycetota bacterium | reverse complement strand
CGAAATCCAGTAGACAAGTCATCGAGGACGACCACGTCATGCCCTCGCGTGACGGCAAGGGCTGCGAGGTTAGAGCCGATGAAACCAGCTCCGCCGGTGATGACTACGCGCACGCGGACAATCCCCCGATCGACGACTTGACGTCCCAACCCTAACGGGGCTTCGCCCCTGCCCGCCGAGGTTGGTGGCTGGGCTGGGTGGTGACGTGCCGGCCTAGTGAGGGCGAGGCTGGGGGCTTCGGCGAGGTGGTCGCGGAGGTGCCCGGTGGTGACTCGGCCGGTGACGGTGAATGACGTGCTGGACGGGCACGTCAGCTTGGATCTGGAGTGCCTGGACCGGATCTATCTCAACGGGTACGTGCCGAACCTGCAGGTGCCCGGGCAGGTGGTGTTGTTCCTGACCCGGCACCTGGGGTTTCCGATCCCGTCCCCGGCGCTGTTCGACCGGATCGGGGGTCGGTTCCGCCGGGCGGTGGCGTCCTACGCGCAGGCCAACGACATCCCGGTGGTGCGCTTCGCCAAGGGTGACCGCAAGATCGAGGTGATGCGCCCGCACCTGGCCCGGGCGGCGGCGACGGGACGGTCCCAGGTGGCGGCGATCGGGGTGGCGCAGGAGTTCGCGCCGGTGTTCACCGGCACCCAGCGGGCTGGCCGCGAGGGATCGGCGCCGTCGTTCTCCTTCGCCAAGACCGACCGGCGGGTGACCTGCTACTACTTCTACGTCTGGGACGACGACTTCGGGCCGGCGTTCATCAAGGTGTGCGCCTACTTCCCGTACCCGATGAAGATCTGGCTCAACGGGCACGAGTGGGCCAAGCGGCAGGCCGCGCTGGCCGGCCTGGGGTTCACCGAGCTGTCCAACGGGTTCGCCGCCACCGACGACGCCGCCGCCTTGCAGGACATCTGTGACCGGCTCGGCCCCGGGACGATCCGGGTGTTCTGCGAGCGGTGGTGGGCGCGGCTGCCGCTGCCGCTGACCGGTGCCGACCGGGCCGCCGGCTACTGGTGGGACCTCTCGATGCGCCAGGTCGAGGTCTCGCGCACCATCGTGTTCGACGCCCCGCGGCACGGCCGGGCGTTCTTCGAGGCGCTGGTGGCCGACAATCTGGACCTGGGCCGCCCGGACCACGTCGAGCTGATCTTCGGACGGCAGGTCCGTGCCGCCACCACCGGCACCTTCGCCACCCGGGTGGTCACCCGCGGAGTCGATGTCACGGTGAACGCCTACTACAAGCACTCCCGGATCAAGCAGTACCTCAAGGACGGGCGGGCGCTGCGCGTCGAGACCGTGGTCAACGCCCCCACCGACCTCGGCGTCAAGCGCCGCCTGGAGCACCTCGACGAGTTGCAGACGCGGGCCCGTGACGTCAACCGCCGACTGCTCGATACTGAACGGGTCGGCCAGGGCTGTGTCCTTGCGAGCCCAGCCTTTGAGCGGGTCGCATCCCCGTCCCTCGTGGACGGGCAGAGGGCCCCGGCCCTACGGTTCGGCGACCCTCGGGTCATGGCCCTGGTCGGCGCCCTCATGATCAGCCTGAACGCCGTCGCCGGCTTCACCAACCGGAGCCTTCGCGCCCAGGTGGCCGGACTGCTCGGCGTCAGCTATTCGATGAGCCAGGCCAGCTACGACCTGCGCCGGCTACGGCTGAAGGGGCTCATCGTCCGGTTGCCGCACTCCAACACCTACGTCCTGACCCCCGACGGGGTGCGCGTCGCGGTGTTCTACACCAAGCTCCACGACCGGCTGCTCCGGCCGCTGCTGGCCGCTCACGCCCCACCGGCCCCGCTGGAGCTGCGCCAGGCACTGCGCACCATCGACCGGCACGTCGCGGACTACGTGCAGCAGGCCCGGATCGCCGCATAGAACTCGGCTCACCTGTCAACCCCCTAGCGACCAAGGGTCGCTAGGAAGACGGTCGCCGACCACCGCAGGCAACTGAACGCGTACGCGCGCGCAATGAACCGTGTC
>JBMOMH010000366.1:11022-25299 GCA_049323135.1 Actinomycetota bacterium | reverse complement strand
AGCCGGCCCGCCGCCCCCCGGGGACCTCGACGACGTCGCCGGGCCGCAGCTGCTCCAGCGCGGTCACGGTGGCGGCCCGCCGGGCCGCCCCGCCCTGGCGGGCCAGCGTCGTCTCCCGCTCGGCCACGGCCCGGCGCAGGGCGGCGTACTCGGCGAAGTCCCCCAGGTGGCAGCGCATCGCCTCGGCGTACTCGTCCAGCCGGGCCTCGTCGTGCCGCACCTGCCGGGCCATCCCGACCACGGCCCGGTCGGCCTGGAACTGGGCGAAGGAGGACTCCAGCAGCTCCCGGGTGCGGTCCCGGCCGAACTGGCGGACCAGGTTCACCGCCATGTTGTACGACGGGCGGAAGCTCGACCGCAGCGGGTAGGTGCGGGTCGAGGCCAGGCCGGCGACGGCGACCGGGTCGAGACCGGGCTGCCACAGCACGACCGCGTGCCCCTCGACGTCGATGCCCCGCCGCCCGGCCCGCCCAGTCAGCTGGGTGTACTCCCCCGGCGTGATGTCCGCGTGTGTCTCGCCGTTCCACTTGACCAGCCGCTCCAGGACGACGCTGCGGGCCGGCATGTTGATGCCCAGGGCGAGGGTCTCGGTGGCGAACACCGCCTTGACCAGGCCGGCGGCGAAGAGCTCCTCGACGGTCTCCTTGAAGGTGGGCAGCAGCCCGGCGTGGTGGGCGGCCACCCCCCGCTGCAGGCCCTCCAGGAACGTCCCGTAGTCGAGGACCAGCAGGTCCTCCTCGGGCAGCCCGGCGCAGCGCTGCTCGACCACGTCGCGGATGGTGCGACGTTCCTCGTCGTCGGTCAGCCGGACCCCGGCCCGCAGGCACTGAACCACGGCCGCGTCGCAGCCGGCCCGGCTGAAGACGAACGTGATGGCCGGCAGCAGCCCGGCGCCGGCGAGGACGTCGAGCACCTCCACCCGGTCGGGGACGCCGGGGGGCCGGGGGCGGCCCCGGCCGTCGCCGGCACGGTCGCGCTGCCGCAGTCGCCGGGCGTCCTCGCGGGCCAGCCGGACCAGCTCCGGGTTGACCACCAGCCCCCCGCCGGTCCGGCCGGCCGGACCGCCCGGCGGCGGGGCGGGCGCGCCGTCCGGCGCGACGAACAGGTCGTGCAGCCGCCGACCGGCGAGGATGTGCTGCCACAGCGGTACCGGCCGGTGCTCCTCCACCACCACCGTGGTGGCGCCCCGGACGGTGACCAGCCAGTCGCCGAACTCCTCGGCGTTGCTCACCGTCGCCGACAGGGACACCAGCCGCACCGACTCCGGCAGGTGGATGATCACCTCCTCCCAGACGGCGCCCCGGAACCGGTCGGCCAGGTAGTGCACCTCGTCCATCACCACGTAGCCCAGGCCGCGCAGCGTCGGAGACCCGGCGTAGAGCATGTTCCGCAGTACCTCGGTGGTCATGACGACCACCGGGGCGTCCCCGTTCACGCTCGTGTCGCCGGTGAGCAGGCCGACCGCGGCGGGGCCGTAGCGGGCCACCAGGTCGCCGTACTTCTGGTTGGACAGCGCCTTGATGGGGGTGGTGTAGAAGCACTTGTGTCCCTCGGCCAGGGCCAGGTGCACGGCGAACTCGCCCACCACCGTCTTGCCGGCCCCGGTGGGCGCCGCCACGAGGACGCCGTTGCCGGCCTCCAGGGCCTCGCAGGCGCGGACCTGGAACGGGTCCAGGTCGAAACCGAGCAGCCGGCCGAACCGGCCCAGCTGGCTGCGCTGCGCGGCGCTGCGGGTCCGTGCCGCGGCGTACCGCTCGGCCGGGCTGGTCACAGGTCGCGGCGAGGGCTGCGGGTCACCGGGGAACCGACTCCTCGTCGGCGGTCTCGGGGTGCGGGCCGGCGGGTGGCGCTGGCTCCGGTTCGCCCAGCGGGGAGGCCTCCTCGTCGCCGAGCCCGTCGTACGCCGGTTCGCCGCGCCGGGCGGCCCGTCCCCGGTCGGTAAGGCGGGCGATGAGGGCGGCCACCTCGAACAGCACGATCAGCGGCAGCGCGAGCAGCAGCATGGTGAACGCGTCGGGCGTCGGCGTCGCCGCCGCCGCGAACAGCAGGATGCCGAACCAGAAGCCGCGCCGCCACGAGGCGATGCGGGCGTGCGGCAGCACGCCGATCCGGTTGAGCAGGACGATGAACACGGGCAGCTCGAAGCCGATCCCGAAGACCACGATGAGCTGCAGGACGAAGCCGAAGTACTGGTTGAGGGTGACCAGGTTGGCCACCCCGGACGGGGTGAAGGCCAGCAGCAGCCCGATTGCGGTCGGCAGGATCGCGTACGCCACCGCACAGCCGCCGAGGAACAGCGGCACCGCCGTGGCGAAGAAGCCCAGGCTGTAGCGGCGCTCGTGGCGACGCAGTCCCGGGGTGATGAACGCCCAGAGCTGGTAGAGCCACACCGGGCTGGCCGCGACGAGCCCCGCCGTGCCCGACACCTTCAGCCGCAGGAAGAACGCGTCGGCGACACCGGTCAGGGTGAGGCTGGCGTCGAGGTTGCGGTGCTCCTGAACCGCGGTCACGAACGGGCCGCGCAGCAGCTCGAACAGCCGGCCGTAGAAGAACCAGGCGACCACCGTCGCGACGAGGACCGCCAGGGCGGACTTCACCAGCCTGCTGCGCAGCTCGCGCAGGTGCTCGACGAGGCTCATCCGGGCCTCGTCGTCGTAGCGCTGCCGCGCCACGCCGCGCACCACCCGGCGCAGGACGGGCCACACGATCGGTCTCGCGGTCAGCAGGTCGACGGCTCGCGGGCCAGGTCAGCGCTCGTCGCGCTCGGCCTCCCGGCTCGCCGGCCGGTTCGGGACGGGGGAGGCCGGGGGGGCGGCCTCGATGCCGCGCGGCGGGGCGGGCGGCTGCGCCCGGTCCTGGTCCCGCGGGCTCTCGTCCTCCCCCATCGCCTTGACCTCGCTCTTGAGGATGCGCATCGAACGGCCCAGCGACCGGGCCGCGTCCGGGAGCCGGCGCGAGCCGAAGATGACCAGCACGGCCAAGAGCAGGACGACCAGGTGCCAGCCTTCGAACAGTCCACGGAACATGGGAAACCCCTCTGGGGTCGAGGACGTCCCCCCGATCATACGTCCGGCGGCCACCGCGGGGAGCGGTCCCGACCGGGCCGGGCCACCTGGTCCAGGGCGGCCGTGGCCGCGGCGAGCCGGTCGCCGGCCCGCGCCACCTCCCGGCCCAGGCGGCGGACCTGCTGCCACAGCCGCCAGCACAGGGCCCCGACCACGGCGAGCCCGGCGAGGGCTAGGACGGCGGCCAGGAGCACCCAGAGCACCCTTGGAGCCTACCCAGCGGCGGAGGTGGGTCGGCCGGCCGCGCCGGTCAGCCCGGTCAGCTGCCCCACCAGCCGGGTGTGCCCGGCCAGCCACAGCGCCGCGTCGAGCAGGTCGTCGTAGGTCAGCGGCGGTCCCGCCTTGGCTTCGAGGGCCTCGGCGGGCACGTGCCAGGTCTGCTCGGCCACCCCGCCGGACCGCAGCAGCCGGACCACCGCCGCATCCGCGGGCTTGCGCACCTCGTCGCGGCACCCGGGGCAGTCGAAGGCGTAGTAGGACCAGTCGGCCACGGTGCACACGACCAGCCGCACCTGGGGTGGGGTGAGGTCCACATCGCCGCACACCGGGCAGGTTGCCTTGATCGTCGTCATGGCCGCCTCTTCCACGCGCCTCGCCGCCCCCTCCGTGGGGCATACCGAGACGGTCGGCAGAAGTGCCGCCCGGCTTAACGTTCCGGTGGGTCCGGTGCCTCGTACGCCGCCAGCGCGGCCTGCGCGTCGGCGCGCACGGCTGCGGCCAGCTCGGGTGGGTCGACCACCCGGCCGTGGGGGCCCAGGAGCAGGGCCAGCCGGCGGGCCCAGCGGGCGTCCGCCGTCCGTAGGCGGACCCGCAGCCGACCCCCGGGCAGCTCGTCGACCTCCTCGCAGGGGTGGTACTCGGCGACCCACCGGCCGCCTGGCTCCAGCTCCAGGGTCACCACCGGGGCCTCCGGGGCCGGCTGGAACAGGCCGTCGCTGACGTTCCGGGGGACCGCTGTGGCGGGGACCTGGGCGGCGGCGTCGAGCACCTCGGCGGCCAGTACCCGGTCCAGCAGGAACAGCCGGACCTCCCCGACCAGCCGGCACCAGCCCTCCAGGTAGACCCGGCCGTCCTGGACGAGCAGCCGCATCGGGTCGACGTCCCGTTCGGTGACCTCGTCGCGTCCGGGGACGTAGTACCGCAGGTGCAGCCGCCGGCCGACCTGTAGGGCCTCGCGCACCACGGCGGTCCACCGGGCCTCCCCGTCGACCGTGACGATCATCCGCTCGGCGTCCTCCGGGGCCAGCGTCTCCCCGGCGGCCCGCCGCAGCTTCTCCACCGTCCGCCGGATCACCTCGCCGGAGGTCACCCCGGGGAGGTCCGCCAGCATGCGCAGCCCAACCAGCAGGGCCACCGCCTCGTCGCGGGTCAGCCGGAGCGGCCGGGCGATCGTGTCCGCGTTCCGTACCGTCACCGTCCCGGTCTTCGGGTTCCACCTCGGCAGCCCGCTGTCGTCGGTCCCGTCGTCGAGGGGGTCCTCCTCGGAGGTGCCGTCCGGTCCGGTGAAGTCCACGTCGATGAGGTCGCCGGGGCCATAGCCGGGCAGACCGCAGAACCAGATGAGCTTCAGGTCGCTGGCCAGCTGGTTGGGGGTGATGCCGAAGACCTGGGCGACGTCCGCGACCCGGGCCCCGGGGTGGGCGAGCAGGTAGGGCACCAGGGCCAGCAGCCGGGCGAGCCGGTCCCCGGAGGTGGTCACCGGTTCACCTCGCCGGCGGCGGCTGACAGGTGGGCGACGATGGCGTCTCGTACCTGCGGCGGGTCGAGCACCACGACGTCGCTGCCGAAGCTGGCGACCGTGGCAGCGAGCTTCTCCGGTGCCCCGTAGGGGACCGTCAGCAGGTCCCACCCAGGGACCTGCGGGTCCGCGGCGCACTCGCGCGCCTGCTGGCGTAGCGGCGTGGCGGCGCCGGCCCGAACGCGCAGCCGGGCGAGCGAGGTCGGCTCCTCGGTGGCGGACCGCCGGACCACGGCTGCCACGTCGACGTCCTCAGGCAGCTGGACGGTGCCCGCCGGCCCGTCCGCGCGGACCGGTCCGGTGATCCGGTCCAGGCGGAAGACGCGCCGGTCCTGCCGATCGCGGTCGCGACCGGCGACGTACCAGTGGCCGTGCCAGGACACCAGGCCCCACGGCTCGAGCCGACGGGTCACCGGGGCCGGCGCGGTGGGCGCCTGGTACTCGAAGCACACCGGCTGGCGCTCCCCTACCGCCTGGCGCAGCGGGTCGAACGCCGGGCCCGCCGGGGTTACCCGTGGCTCCACGTCGACCAGGGTCACCTCGCCGACCGCTGCGCCGCCGGCCTGGAGCTTGCGCAGCGCCCCGGTGGCCGCGGCGGCGAGGTTGGCCTGCTGCCAGGCCCGGGCAGCCAGGGCCAGCACGGCCGCCTCGTCGGGCTCCAGGGACAGCTCGGGCAGTGCGTACTGCGCCGGTGAGATCCGGTAGCCCACCTCGTCGTCGAAGACCCCGTTGCGCCCGGTCTCCACCGGGATCCCGGCCTCCCGCAGGTCCTCCTTGTCCCGCTCGAACATCCGTTCGAAGGCCTCGTCGGAGCCGTCGGCGTAGCCGGGGACGGCGCGCCGGATCTGCTGCTTGGTGAGGTACTGCCGGGTTGCGAGTAGGCAGATCACCAGGTTGAGCAGGCGTTCGGTGCGCGTCTTGCTCACGGCGTGAATCTACTCGAACCGGGCCTTGGCAGCCCGGTGTTGGCGCGGGTCAGTAGGTCCCGATCACGTCGATGACGAAGACCAGCGTGTCCGTGCCGCTGATCCCGATCTGCGGGCGGCCCTGGCTGCCGAAGCCGTCCTTCGGCGGGACGACGAGGAGCACCCGGCTGCCCGTGGGCACCCCGACCAGGGCGCTGTCCCAGGCGGGGATGGTGGCCCCGTTCCCGATCGGGAAGGACGCCGGCTGGCCGCGGTCCCAGGAGGAGTCGAACAGCTTCCCGCTGCCCCAGACGTAGCCGAGATACTGCAGCACCGCCGGGTGGCCCTTCTCGATCTTGGGGCCGTTGCCCTGCAGGAGGGTGCGGACCACCAGGTCGGCCGGTGGGGCGGCCCCCTGGGGGATGCTCACCGTGGGCCGCTGTCCCGGTCCCCCGCTTACCTGCGGCAGGGGGCCGGCGGCCGGCGAGGCGGGCACCGGCTGACCGGTCGCCGCGGCGGTCGGCGCGAAGGCGCCGAGGACGTCGATGACGAAGACGAGCGTGTCGTTGCCCTGGATGCCGGCCTGCGGCTGCCCCGTGGCGCCGTACGCCTTGTCCGGCGGGATCACCAGGAGCACCCGGCTGCCGGTGGTGACCCCCACGAGGGTCTCGTCCCAGCCGGGGATGAGCTGGCCGGCACCGATGACGAAGTCGCCGGGGACACCGCGGGTGAAGGAGTCGTCGAAGACCTTGCCGTCGCGCCAGACCCGGCCGGAGTAGTTGACGACGAGGACGTCGCCCTTGCGTACGACCGGCCCGGTGCCGGTGACCAGGATGCTGCTCTGCAGCACCGCGCAGGGGTTGCCGGCCGGGATCTTGACCGTCGGCTCGGCGCCGACCGCCCCGCTCACCGCGGGCAGCGCCCGGGTGCACGGCCCGCTCGCCACCGCCGTCCCCGTCGGGCCGGGGGAGGCGCCGGGCGGCGGCGTGCCCCGGGAGGTGCAGGCGGCGGCGCCGAGCAGCACGGCGACGAGCAGGAGCACGGGGGCACGGCGCACGGGGTCCTCGCTGGGTCTTCGCACGGGTTGTCGCAAGGGTTGTCGCAAGGGTTGTCGCAGGGGGCCGGCGCGACCACCGGTCTCCGCCAGCCTAGGCGACCCACCGGGGCGTCCTGGGAGGTCCCATCGACCGGCGTCAGCCCGACCTCGCCTGCCGCGGCGCACGTCAGGTCCAGTGCGTGCCCACGGCGGCCGCCACCTCGCTGGTCTTGCCGACGAGCCGCGCCACCGGAAGGCCCGGCCGCGGCACAGGATGCCGGTGCTGGCTGACTCCAGTTCAGGCTCGGGCCACGTCGTGAGCTAGGTCGCTGATCTTGCGGGCAAGACGCGTTGTTCCGGGAATGGGTCGGTAGCCGAAGTGCGTGTAGAAGCTTGCTGCGCGCTCGTCGATAGCGTCGACGACAGCGAAGCGGGCGGCGACGATGTCCGTGGCAGCGACGATTCGGCTGGCGGCATCGGCGAGCAGGAGGGCACCCAGGCCGCGCCCGTGGAGGGTCTGGTGGAGCGCCAGCCGGGCGATCAGGACCGCGGGGATGCGGTCTGGTGATCCACGACCGAGGCTCGGCGGAAGTACCTCGCGTTCGATGACATGTCCGGCCAGGGTGAAGTAGGCGACGATCGAGCGGCCCTGGGTCCACACCCACGTACGGCCGGAGCGCATCGACTCGGCGTGCACAGCCGAGCCGCGGAGCCATTCGTCGAGGGCGGGCCGGCCCGAGTCGAACGCGTCGAGGTCGTCATCGGATCGCAGATGGCGTGAGATGAACCTTGCTTCGCTCACCTCTGCTCGACCAGGCGGTCGAGCCGGCGCGCGGCCTTACGCAGCGGGTCGTTCGGGCTCGGCGGCTGGTCGAGGGCGTCAAGCAGCTGGTCGAAGAACGCAGACGGCACGACCGTGGTGCTGGCCTCTTCCACCACCTCCCTGGCGCGCCGCTCGGCGGCGTCGAGGACGAAGCTCGTGAGCGTCTGGTTGGTCAGGCTGGCTGCGTGCTTCAACAGCGCTTCGCGTTCGGGGTCGGTGCGGACCTCGATCCTTGCTGTCTTGGCCATCCGGTCATCCCCGATCGTGCGGTTGTACGGACAGTGTACGGAAGCTGGCGGTCCAGGCGCAAGGTTGCCGCCAATGTTGGCCTGAGCAGGAGTCAGGGGCCGGCGGGCCCCGGCGGCGTCGGCCAGGCAGGGTGATGCGGATCGCATCACATCGCATCCCAGGTACGGCGCTCCCAGCGGCGGCCGGCCGCCGACGCGGTCACCTTGGTCAGCGAGGCCCGGTCCGCTGTCGGCGTACGCCGGTGAGCGTCGTCGTCGACGCCAGCCTGGTCGTGGCGCTGGTCGTCGCCGACGAGCGCCAAGCCGCGGTCCAGGCGCGCTTTGAAGGCTGGCTGGAGTCCGGCGAAGAGCTGCCCGCGCCGCCGGTGCTGCCCTACGAGGTGGCCAACGTTCTCGCCCGCCTCGCCTTCGACGGCGACCTGAAAGGCGACGACATCACCGATACGTATACGTGGGCCGATCTGGCCGCCCTCGACATCGTGCTCCACCCCTTCGATCTCACCAGGGACGGCCCGGCGGTCGCTGCGATCACCGCCCGGCTCCGCCGCCGCCACGCCACCGACTCCACCGACATCCACCTGGCGCAGCGGATCGGCACAACCTTCTGGAGCCTCGACGGCGCCCTCGCCCGCAGCTCGGCCGCGGCCGGACTACCCGTCGAGCTCGTCACCTGACGCCTCAGCCGGCGGGTGTGCGGTCAGGTCCGCGAGGACCAGCTGGCGCACGTAGTCACTACCGCAACACCCCCGAAGCCCTGTACAGCGCACTGCTGGACACCGGACTCGTGGTCGAGCCGTTCACCGAGGACGACAGTGTTCGCGCGGGGGAACTGAACCGGCCTGCGCGCCGCCCGGGTGGTGGGCCCCTCGCCTCTCTCCTGAAGGTCGCCGTCGCCGTCTACGACGCCAGGGATGGGACCGGGACGCCGCAACCGGGTGCTACATGCTGGCGATGAGCCGGTCGACCCGGTCGTCCACCGAGCGGAACGGGTCCTTGCACAGCACGGTGCGCTGGGCCTGGTCGTTGAGCTTGAGGTGCACCCAGTCGACCGTGAAGTCCCGGCGGCGCTCCTGGGCCCGCCGGATGAACTCACCGCGCAGCCGGGCCCGGGTGGTCTGCGGCGGCACCGACTTGGCCTCGAAGATGTCCAGGTCCCGGGCGACCCGGTCCACCTCGCCGCGACGTTCCAGCAGGTAGTACAGGCCCCGCTGCCGGTGCACGTCGTGGTAGGCCAGGTCCAGCTGGGCGACCCGCGGCGAGGACAGCGGCAGGTCGTGCCGCGCCCGGTACCGGTCGATCAGCCGCAGCTTGATCACCCAGTCGATCTCCCGGTCCACCAGCCCCAGGTCACCCGAGCGCACCGCGGCCAGGGTGCGCTGCCACAGGTCGAGCACCTGCTTCACGTCGCCGGCGTCCAGCCCACGCCGCGCACAGAAGTCGGTGGCCCGGGTGAGGTACTCCTCCTGGATGTCCAGGGCGCTGGCCTCCCGCCCGTTGGCTAGACGCACCCGCCGCCGGCCGGTGATGTCGTGGCTGACCTCCCGGATGGCCCGGATCGGGTTCTCCAGGGTCAGGTCGCGCAGGACGACGGCCGCCTCGACCATGCGCAGCACCAGGTCGGTGCTGCCAACCTTCAGCAGCGTGCTGGGCTCGGCCATGTTGGAGTCGCCGACGATGACGTGCAGCCGGCGGTAGCGCTCGGCGTCGGCGTGCGGCTCGTCCCGGGTGTTGATGATGGGCCGGGACCGGGTGGTGGCCGAAGAGACTCCCTCCCAGATGTGCTCGGCCCGCTGGCTCACGCAGTAGACCGCACCCCGGGGGGTCTGCAGCACCTTGCCCGCCCCACACAGCAGCTGGCGGGTGACCAGGAACGGGATGAGCACGTCGGCCAGGCGGGAGAACTCCCCGTGCCGGGTCACCAGGTAGTTCTCGTGGCAGCCGTAGGAGTTGCCCGCGGAGTCGGTGTTGTTCTTGAACAGGTAGACGTCCCCGGCGATGCCCTCTTCGCGCAGCCGCCGCTCGGCGTCGACCAGCAGGCCCTCGAGGGTCCGCTCCCCCGCCTTGTCGTGGACGACGAGGTCGCGGATGCTGTCGCATTCAGGGGTGGCGTACTCGGGATGGCTGCCGACATCCAGGTAGAGCCGAGCCCCGTTGCGGAGGAAGACGTTGCTGCTGCGCCCCCAGGACACCACGCGCCGGAACAGGTACCGGGCCACCTCGTCCGGGGAGAGCCGACGCTGCCCCCGGAACGTGCACGTGACGCCGTACTCGTTCTCCAGCCCGAAGATCCGGCGGTCCACTCCCCAACCTTACGGCCCGGTTCGGGTCCCCGCTGGGGGGGGAACGTGACCGGCGTGGCCCGCCCACCAGCACCCCCGCCGGCGGACCCCGGCCCACCGGGGGACGGCGACCGGCTGGGTCGCTACCGGGCCCGCCGGGACCCGCGGCGCACCCCCGAGCCGGTCCCGGCGCCGGGGCCGCTCCCGCAGGGTAGGGACGACACCTTCGTGGTCCAGGAGCACCACGCGCGCCGGCTGCACTGGGACTTTCGGCTGGAGCGGGGCGGGGTGCTGGTGTCGTGGGCGGTTCCCAAGGGGCTGCCTCCGGACCCGGGGCGCAACCACCTGGCGGTGCGGACGGAGGACCATCCGTTGAGCTACGCCGGGTTCGAGGGGGAGATCCCGGCCGGGGAGTACGGCGGCGGTCGGGTCACCATCTGGGACCAGGGCACCTACCGGGCCGAGAAGTGGACCGACGGCGAGGTGAAGGTGACCCTGGCCGGGCAGCGGGTGCGCGGCCGGTACGTGCTGTTCCGCACGCAGGACGAGAGCTGGATGGTGCACCGGATGGACCCGCCGGAGCTGCCCGGGTGGCAGCCGCTGCCCGACCTGGTCCGGCCCATGCTGGCCGTCCCCGGCGAGCTGCCCCCGCCGGGCGAGCAGGACCGATGGGGCTACGAGATGAAGTGGGACGGGGTCCGGGCCGTCGGCTACGTCGACGGCGGCCGGCTGCGGCTGCGCAGCCGCAGTGGCAAGGACGTCACCGACACCTACCCCGAGCTCGCTGGCCTGGGGGCGCAGCTGGGGACCCAGGCGGCCGTCCTCGACGGGGAGGTGGTGGCCTTCGACGCGGCGGGCCGGGTCAGCTTCGGCGCCCTGCAGCCCCGGATGCAGGTGACCGACCGCGCCCGGGCCCGCCGGCTCGCGGCGCAGGCACCGGTCACCTACCTGGTGTTCGACCTGCTCCACCTGGACGGTGCGGACCTGACCGGCCTGCCGTACGTCGCGCGGCGGGAGCGGCTGGAGGCGCTCGGGCTGACCGGCCCGCACTGGGCGGTGCCCCCGGTCTTCCTCGGCACCGGGTCCGAGGCGGTCGCCGCGAGCCGGGAGCAGCACCTCGAGGGCGTGGTGGCCAAGCGGCTGGACGCGCCGTACGAGCCCGGCCGGCGCTCCCCGGCCTGGCGCAAGGTCAAGAACATGCGGACGCAGGAGGTGGTGGTCGGCGGCTGGCGCCCGGGCGCGGGGCGGCGCGCCGGGGGCGTCGGGTCGCTCCTGCTGGGGGTGCCGGGCCCGGAGGGGCTGCGCTACGTGGGGCACGTGGGCACCGGGTTCACCGCGGCCATGCTCGACGAGGTGGCCGACCGGCTCCGCCCGCTCGCCCAGCCGGACAGCCCCTTCGCCGGGGAGCTGCCGCGGGCCGACGCCCGGGACGCGCAGTGGGTGCGCCCCGAGCTGGTCGGCGAGGTGCGGTACGCCGAACGCACCCGCGACGGCCGGCTGCGCCACCCCTCCTGGCGGGGCTGGCGGCCGGACAAGCGGCCCGACGAGGTGGTCGAGGAGTAAGGGCCTGGGCAGCCTTGTAGGCAGCCCCTGTAGGCAGCCCCTGTAGGCAGCCCCTGTAGGCAGCTCAGCGGGCCCGGGCCGCCCGGGTCCGCTTGGCACTGGCCCGGCGCAGGGCCGCCACCAGCTCGTCCTTGCGCATGCTGGACCGCCCGGGAACGTCCATCTGCCGGGCCAGCTCCATCAGGTGGGCCTTGGAGGCGCGGGCGTCGACGCCGCCCGCGGTGTCCCCCGTCCGGTCCCCTGTGGTGCGCGACCGGGGGGTGCTGCGGGCTGCCTGCCGGTCCGAGGGTCCCCGGCGCTCCTTCGGCTCCCAGTGCTCGCCGACCTTCTCGAAGGAGTGCTTCAGCGCGGCGTACGCCGTGCGGTGGGCGCGCTCCCCCTCGCCGTAGGTCTGCACGGCCGAGTCGTGGGCCTTGCTCCAGGTCTCCTGCGCCTGCCGCGGCGACCGGCGCAGGGTGGAGGGCAGCTCGTCACGGGCGGGCATGGCTCACCTCCGCTGGACGGGTACCTGCTCGGGCGGGTACCCGTGACGGCCGGCCAGGAAACCCGGGGACGGGCGGGGCGCTTTAGACGTAGGTGGGTGGGCCGCCGCTCGGGCCCTGGTCGCCTGGGTCCTGGTCCCCCGGGCCCTGGTCGCCCGGGCCCTGGTCGCCTGGGTCCTGGTCGCCTGGGCCGGCGCTGGCCGGCGGCGGGGGGCCGGCTGGCGCGGTGGGGTTCAGCAGGTCCTCCAGCGGCGGGCCCACCAGCCGGCGGAAGCGGCGCCGGGGCCGGGTCCGGTCGAGGACGGCGACCTCCAGCTGCGCGGGGGTCAGCGTCCGCGGCTCAGGGCCGCTGCGGCCCAGCACGTCGACGGCCAGCCGCAGCCCCTCCCCCAGCTCGAGGCCCTCTCGGTACCGCTCGCCCAGGCCGGTGGTGATCTGCTCGGCCGAGCCGCCCATGGCCACGAAGCCGTGCTCGTCGGCTACCGAGCCGTCGTAGGTCAGCCGGTACACCTGGTCCTCGGCCGCGGTGTCGCCGACCTCGGCGACGACCACCTCGACTTCGTAGGGCTTGTTCGTCTCGGTGAAGATGGTGCCCAGGGTCTGCGCGTAGGCGTTGGCCAGCCCCCGTCCGGTCACGTCCCGCCGGTCGTAGGAGTAGCCGCGCAGGTCGGCCAGTCGGACGCCGGCCACCCGCAGGTTCTCAAACTCGTTGTACTTCCCGACCGCGGCGAACGCGATTCGGTCGTAGATCTCGCTGACCTTGTGCAGCGCCTTGGACGGGTTCTCGGCGACGAAGAGGATGCCCTCGGCGTACTGCAGCACCACCACGCTGCGTCCCCGGGCGATGCCTTTGCGGGCGAAGTCCGCCTTGTCCTTCATCACCTGCTCAGGTGAGACGTAGAAGGGCATCGTCACGGGGGGAGCCTCTCCTCGAAGGTCGGGGACGGGGGCGGGGTGCAACCCGGGTCGGGTCAGGGTCGGGTCAGCGCAGCGCCGCGGGTGGCCCGCCGGGGTGGGCCATCCGCGCCTGGACCACCTGGTGCACGACGGTGCCGGCGTCCTGGTCGGGCAGCCGCCGGAAGCCGCGAGCGGTCACCGTGGCGACCACCGGGTAGATCTGGCGGGCCAGGTCCGGGCCACCGGTGGCCGAGTCGTCGTCCGCGGCGTCGTACAGCGCCTGCACGCAGGCGAGGACCGCCTCGTCCTCGGTGTAGTCCTCGCGGAAGAGCTTCTTCAGCGCGCCGCGGGCGAACATCGCCCCCGAGCCGACGGCGTGGAAGGAATGCTCCTCGTAGCGGCCGCCGGTGACGTCGTAGGAGAAGATCCGGCCCTGCCCGGTCTCCACGTCGAAGCCGGCGAACAGGGGGACCACCGCCAGCCCCTGCAGGGCCATCCCGAGGTTCCCGCGGATCATCGCGGCCAGCCGGTTGGCCTTGCCGTCCAGCGACAGCACGGCACCTTCGATCTTCTCGTAGTGCTCCAGCTCGACCTGGAACAGCCGGACCAGCTCCACGGCCAGGCCGGCGGACCCGGCGATGCCGACGACGCTGAGGTCGTCGGCGGGGAACACCTTCTCGATGTCCCGCTGGGCGATGAAGTTGCCCGTCGTCGCCCGGCGGTCCCCGGCCATGACCACCCCACCGGGGAAGGCGACCGCCACGATCGTGGTCCCGTGTGGGACGCCGAGGTCTACCGGCCCGGCCGGCGGCGTACGCCGTCCCGGGAGCAGGTCGGGGGCCTGGCGGGCGAGGAAGTCCGTGAAGGAGGACGTGCCGAGGGTGAGGAAGGCGGCGGGCAGCCGCCCGTCGTGCCCTTGCTGGTCTGCCACGTCGGCTACTGCCCGCCCTTCTGGACGAAGCCGCGGACGAAGTCCTCGGCGTTCTCCTCGAGGACCTCGTCGATCTCGTCCAGGATCGCGTCGACGTCCTCGTCCAGCCGTTCCTTGCGCTCGGCGAGGGCCTCGCTGGTCTCCGCCTGCTCGGTGGTCTCCTCGACCTCGCCGGAGCGGCGCGTCGCGCGCTGCTGCCCGCCGGTGTCCTTGGTGGCCATGGGCGCCTCCTCCAGAATGCCCTGCTCTCCCTGACCCTAGCGAGCAGCGCCCACCCGTGGGCCGCCAGGGCGCAACGAGCCCGCGCCCG
>JBMOMH010000366.1:0-11012 GCA_049323135.1 Actinomycetota bacterium | reverse complement strand
GCCGGGTCCCCGGGGGGTTGGACGCAGGCCGGGCGCGGGGTCTACGGCCCGCACGGGCCCGCCGGGCGTGCACCCGGGGGCCCGGGGCCGACCAGGCGTGCCCTCGAACCGGAGAACCCCCCACCGGCAGTCTCGGCCCGCCAGCGGTCGGAGGCAAGGGCGCCCCGAGCGCCGGTAACGTGCCGGTCCTCCCGGTCAGTCGCTGCGGAGCCGGTGCCACCGCCACCAGCGCTACCGTGGGCGTATGGCGAAGACCACGCTGTACCTGCCGGAAGATCTCAAGGCCGCTATCAGACGCGCTGCCGCGAAGTAGGGCGTGTCGGACGCAGAGGTGGTTCGCCAGTCCATCCGCCAGGTCGTCGGCGCGTCCCGGCCCCGCCCGCAAGGGGGGCTGTTCTCGAGTGGTCGTCCGATCGCCCGGCGGGCTGACGAACTGCTGCGACCACTCGACGGGAAGCGGTTCAGCGTGCTGCCTTGAGGGTGCACCCAGGCGCGGCTCGCTCCGCCGGCCGGTCCCGGCCGAAGCGGGCTACCCGGCCAGCGCGGCGACCAGCTCGGCCGCCGTGCTGCAGCGGTCGAGCAGCTCCCCCACGTGGGCCCGGGTGCCGCGCAGCGGTTCGAGGGTGGGCACCCGCTGCAACGAGTCCTGCCCGGGGAGGTCGAAGATGACCGAGTCCCAGGAGGCGGCCGCTACCTGGTCGGCGTACTGCTGCAGGCACCGCCCCCGGAAGTAGGCCCGGGTGTCCTCCGGGGGGGCCTCCACGGCCCGGAGCACCTCCGGTTCGGTGACCAGGCGGACCATGCGGCCCCGCTCCACCAGCCGGTTGTACAGGCCCCGGTCGGGGCGCACGTCGGAGTACTGCAGGTCGATCAGCTGCAGCCGGGGCGAGGACCAGGCCAGCCCGTCCCGGGCACGGAACCCTTCGAGCAGGTCCAGCTTGGCCAACCAGTCCAGCTCGCCCCGTAGCGTGCCGGGGTCGCCCTCCAGCCGCACCAGCACCGACTCCCAGCGGTCGAGCACCTCCCGGGTGGTGGCGTCCGCGTCGGCCCCGTACCGGTCCTCCACGAACTTGCGGGCCTGCTCGAGGTACTCCATCTGCAGCTGTACGCCGGTGAGCCGACGGCCGTTGCGCAGCGTGACCAGGTGGCGCAAGCCAGGGTCGTGGGACACCGCGTGCAGCTCGGCCACCGGGCGGGCCACGGCCAGGTCGACGGTGTCCAGGAAGCGGGCCTCGACCATCGCGATGACCAGGGCGGTCGTGCCGAGCTTGAGGAACGTGGCCACCTCGCTGAGGTTCGCGTCCCCGACGATCACGTGCAGCCGCCGGTACTTCTCCGGGTCGGCGTGCGGCTCGTCCCGGGTGTTGATGATCGGGCGCTTCAGGGTGGTCTCCAGCCCCACCTCGACCTCGAAGAAGTCCGCCCGCTGGCTGATCTGGTACCCCTCCCCCTGCCCTTCCTGGCCGAGGCCCACCCGACCGGCGCCGCAGACGACCTGGCGGGACACGAAGAACGGGGTCAGGTGGCGCACGATGTCGCCGAAGGGGGTGGCGCGGGCCATCAGGTAGTTCTCGTGGGTGCCGTAGGAGGCGCCCTTGTTGTCGGTGTTGTTCTTGTACAGGTTGATCGGCTGGCTGCCGGGGATCCCCGCCGCCCAGCGTGCCGCCGCGGCCATGATCCGCTCCCCCGCCTTGTCCCAGACCAGCAGGTCCCGGGGGTTGGTGCACTCCGGGGTGGAGTACTCCGGGTGGGCGTGATCGACGTACAGCCGGGCCCCGTTGGTGAGGATGACGTTGGCCAGCCCCAGGTCCTCGTCGGTGAGCTGGCTGGGGTCGGCCGCGTCCCGGGACAGGTCGAAGCCGCGGGCGTCGCGCAGCGGGTTCTCCTCCTCAAAGTCCCACCGGGCCCTCCGGGTGGCCCGCTCCGCGCTCAGCGCGGCGTAGGCGTTGACCACCTGCGAGGAGGTGAGCATGGCGTTCGCGGTGGGGTGGCCGGGCACGGACACGCCGTACTCGGTCTCCGTGCCCATGACCCGCCACACGCTCATACGACGAGGGTAGGCGCCGGCGGCCCCGCTGTCCGGCCGGCTACCCCTTGACCGACCCGGCGAGCAGGCCGCGGACGAAGTACCGCTGCAGGGAGAAGAACACGACCAGCGGGACGACGATGGCGATGAACGCGCCAGCGGTCAGCAGCTCCCACTTGCTGCCCAGGGCGCCGGTCAGCTGGGAGAGGCGGGCGGTCAGCGGAGCCACGGTGGGCTGGCCACCGACGAAGGTGAGCGCGACGAGCAGGTCGTTCCACACCCACAGGAACTGGAAGATGGCGAAGGAGGCCAGCGCCGGCGTGGACAGCGGGATGACGATCTTGCGGAAGATGAGGAAGTGGTTGGCCCCGTCGACCACCGCCGCCTCCATGATGTCCCGGGGGAGCTGGGCGATGAAGTTGTGCAGCAGGAAGATGGCCAGCGGCAGCGCGAACATCGTGTGCGCGATCCACACGGTGTAGAAGGTCCCGGACAGCTGCGGTGACGGGATCAGCGTGATGCTGCCCAGGTGCAGGCCGCCGGAGAAGAACTGCAGCAGCGGGATCAGGGCCATCTGCAGCGGCACGACCTGCAGGGCGAAGATGGTGAAGAACAGGAAGTCGCTGCCGCGGAAGCGCATCCAGGCCAGGGCGTACGCCGCCATCGCGGCGAAGGCCAGGGGGAACAGCGTGGCCGGGATCGAGATGATGAACGAGTTGACGAAGTACGGCGACAGTCCGCCGGACACGCCGAAGCCGCCGCTGAACAGCACGTCGGTGTAGTTGGACAGGGTCAGCTTGGGGTTGGTGACGATCGTCCACCAGCCGCTGCGGGTGACGTCGATGGCGGGTCGCAGCGAGGTGACCAGCAGGCCCAACGTGGGGATCGTCCACAGCACCGTGAGCACGACGACGAGGAACGACGCGGTGGGGCTGCTGAAGGACTTGCGCACGGCCTTGGTGGGCCGCTGCTTGGCGCGCTTCGGGATCGGGACTGCCTCCGGGGCGGCGACGCTCATCGGACGGCTCGCTCCTTCCGCAGGATGACGATGTTGTAGGCCATCAGCGGGATCACCCCCGCGAACAGCACGACGGCCAGGGCGCTGCCGTGCCCCACGTTGAACTGGACGAAGGACTGGGAGTACATCTCGTTGGCGATCACGCTGGTGCCGAAGTTGCCGCCGGTCATGGTCCGCACGATGTCGAAGATCTTCAGCACCGCGATCATGATCGTGGTGAGCACGACGACGAGCGTGCCGCGGATCATCGGGATGGTCACCCGGCTGAACAGCCGCCAGCCCACCGCGCCGTCCAGCGCGGCTGCCTCGATAACCTCGCTGGGGATCGCCTTGATTGCGGCGGACAGGACCACCATCGCGAAGCCCGTCTGCACCCACACCATGATCACCATGAGTAGGAAGTTGTTCCACGGCTGCCACAGCAGCCAGTTCGGCGGGTTGCTCCACCCGAGCGCCATGACCACCTGGTTGAGCAGGCCGATCTGCGGGGACCCCGCAGGCCGGTACTCGTAGATGAACTTCCAGATGATGCTGGCGCCGACGAACGAGATGGCCATCGGCATGAAGATGAGGGACTTGGCCAGGGCCTCACGGCGCATCCGGTCGACCAGCAGGGCGAGGGTGAGCCCGAACGCGGTGGACAGCAGCGGCGCAATCACGATCCACAGCACCGTGTTGATCAGCACCCGCCGCATGTCCGGGTTGGTGAAGACCCAGGCGAAGTTGTCGCCCCCCACCCAGGCCTTGCTGTCCGGTCCCCGGAAGCTGAAGACGAACGTGCGGATCGCGGGGATGACCAGGCCGGCGACGAGCAGCACCACCGCCGGTCCGACGAAGACGCCGACGGCCACCGGCCGCTGGAACCTTCCCGTGGCCCGTCCGGCGGCGAAGAAGACCAGCAGCAGCACCCCGAAGAACACGACGACGACGGTGCCCATCTGGGTCAGCTTGGGCACCGACGTCGAGACGACCTCGCTCCAGCCCGTCACATCTCCTCCTCCTGCTCGGTCCCCGCCGGCCGGTCCTGACGGGCCGGGGACACCGGGACCCCGAGGACAGTCTGTCCGCGGGGTCCCGGTGTCGCTACCTGCCGGGCCGGCGTCCCCCTACCGGTCCCGCAGGGCCTCCTACTGGGCGGGCCAGGTGGCGTCGATCGCCTTGAGCACGTCGGGCGTCGGCTTGCCCTCGGCGAACCATGCCGTCATCTGGCTCCACTCCGAACCGGCACCCACGGCCGCGGGCATCAGGTCGGACGCGTCGAACCGGAAGGTCGACTTCTTGTCGGTGAGGTACTTCACCGACAGCTGGTCGACCGGGTCGGTGTACAGCGTCGGGTCCACCCCGTTGTTTGCCGAGATCCAGCCGGTGGCCACCTTGACCCGGCTGCTGGCCCACTCCGGGGTCGACAGGTAGGTCTGCACCAGCGCCACCTCCGGCCGGTTGGAGAACGCGACGGCGAACTCGCCGCCGCCCACCACCGGCAGGCCGAACTTGTCGTTCATCGGCGGCAGGTAGAACGCGAACACGTCGCCGTTGGGGCCGACGTTGGTGCCCTTGGGCCACTGCGCCTTGTAGAACGACGCCTGCTGCAGCATCCAGCACTGGCCCTGCAGGATGGGCTTGCCGGCGTCCTGGAACGTGGTCGTGGCGATGCTCTTGACGTCACCGAAGCCACCGTTGACCCACGCCGGGTTCTTCATCCACGCCGCGAGGGTGTCCATCGCCTGGGTGATCTGCGGGGAGTCGAACTTCACCTGGTGGCTGACCCACTGGTCGTACACGTCCGGCCCGAACTGGCGCAGCACGATCTGCTCCAGCCAGTCGGTGGCCGGCCAGCCGGTCGCCGTGCCCGAGCCGATGCCGCCGCACCACGGCTTGCCCTTGCCCGCCTTGGCGATGGTGTCGCTGAGCTTCATCAGCTCGTCCCACGTGGTGGGCACCTGGTAGCCGGCGCTCGCGAAGGCCTTCGGCGAGTACCACACCAGGGACTTCATGTTGGCGCTCATGGGCGCGCCGTAGAACTTGCCACCAACGGTGGCATAGCCCTTCCAGCCCGCGCTCCAGTACTTGTCGACGTTCGCCTGCACCTGGGCCGGGGCCGGGACGGCCTTGCCGGTCTGCACCATCTTGGCCAGCAGGCCGGGCTGCGGGATGATCGCGATGTCCGGCGGGTTGCCGCCGGCGACCCGCACCGGAAGCTGGGACTCGAAGTCGTTCGCGCCCTCGTAGGCGATGGTGATGCCGGTGCACTTGGTGAACTCGGCCCACGACTTCTGCAGCGAGTCCGACTCGGGGCTGATGATCGAGGCGTACATGGTGACCTTCTTGCCCGACTGGCCCTGGTAGGCCGAGTACTTGGCGCAGGCCGGGTCACTGGTGTTCGCCGCGGTGCCGCCGCCGGAGCCGCCGCTCCCGCAGGCCGCGAGCAGCACGGCTGCCGCCGCACCGAGGCTGCCGAGGACGATCCTGCGGCGCTTGACGCCTGAGGTCATGCCTTCTCCTGTCACGCTGGGATGCCGGTGGGTAGCCGGCGCGGTGTTGACGTTCGTGCATGCTGTCGCGTCGGCACGGTGCCCGGCAACCGCCTTGGGCCGCAACCCGGGCGATTCCCGGTTACGGTTTGGCATCGGCGGCCCGGGTCCTCCCGGGTCCTCCCGGGGGGCCCGGTCCCTAGAGGTACTGCCCGGTGTTGGCGATCGTGTCGATGGAGCGGCCCGCCTCGGTGCCCTGCTTGCCGGAGATGAGCGTGCGGATGTAGACGATCCGTTCGCCCTTCTTGCCGGAGATGCGCGCCCAGTCGTCCGGGTTCGTCGTGTTCGGCAGGTCCTCGTTCTCCTTGAACTCGTCCAGGCAGGCGGCTAGCAGGTGGGCCACCCGCAGGCCCTTCTGGCCGGTGTCCAGGAACTCCTTGATCGCCATCTTCTTGGCCCGGTCCACGATGTTCTGGATCATTGCGCCGGAGTTGAAGTCCTTGAAGTAGAGGACCTCCTTGTCGCCGTTGGCGTAGGTCACCTCCAGGAAGCGGTTGTCCTCCCGCTCGGCGTACATGCGCTCCACCGCGCGCTGCACCATGGCGGCCACCGTGGCCTCCGCGCTGCCGCCGTGCTCGGCCAGGTCCTCCGGGTGCAGGGGCAGGTCGGCGGTGACGTACTTGGTGAAGATGTCCCGGGCCGCCTCGGCATCCGGGCGCTCGATCTTGATCTTAACGTCGAGCCGGCCCGGCCGCAGGATCGCCGGGTCGATCATGTCCTCCCGGTTCGACGCGCCGATCACGATCACGTTCTCCAGGCCCTCGACCCCGTCGATCTCGCTGAGCAGCTGGGGGACGATGGTGTTCTCCACGTCGCTGGACACCCCCGAGCCGCGGGTGCGGAACAGCGAGTCCATCTCGTCGAAGAAGACGATCACCGGGGTCCCCTCGCTGGCCTTCTCGCGGGCCCGCTGGAAGACCAGCCGGATGTGCCGCTCGGTCTCCCCGACGTACTTGTTGAGCAGCTCCGGCCCCTTGATGTTGAGGAAGTAGCTCTTGCCCTCGGGGCGGCCGGCGTGTTCGGCGACCTTCTTGGCCAGCGAGTTCGCCACCGCCTTGGCGATCAGCGTCTTCCCGCAGCCGGGCGGCCCGTACAGCAGGACCCCCTTCGGCGGCCGCAGGTGGTGCTCGCGGAACAGGTCGGGGTGCAGGTAGGGCAGCTCGACGGCGTCGCGGATCTGCTCGATCTGCGGTCCCAGCCCGCCGATCGCCGCGTAGTCGATGTCCGGCACCTCCTCCAGGACCAGCTCCTCGACCTCCGACTTGGGGACCCGCTCGTACACGTACGCCGCCCGCGGCTCCAGCAGCAGCGAGTCCCCCGCGCGCAGCGGCACGTCCCGCAGCGGTTCGGCCAGGCGGACCACCCGCTCCTCGTCGGTGTGCCCGATGACCAGGGCCCGCTCGCCGTCCTGAAGCAGCTCCTTGAACATGACGACCTCGCCGACCCGCTCGAAGGCCAGCGCCGCGACGACGTTCATCGCCTCGTTGAGCATGACCTCCTGGCCGGGTCGCAGCTCGGCCACCTCCACCGTCGGGCTCGCACTCACCCGCAGCTTGCGACCACCGGTGAACACGTCCACCGTGCCGTCGGAGTTGGCGGCCAGGAAGACGCCGAACCCGGCCGGCGGCTGCGCCAGGTGGTCCAGCTCCTGCTTCAAGGTGACGATCTGTTCCCGGGCGTCCCGCAGGGTCGTGGCGAGCCGCTCGTTCTGGGCGGTCACGCTGGCCAGGTTCCCCTGCAGCTCCACCAGCCGCTCCTCCAGGGCGCGCACCTGGCGCGGCGAGTCGGCCAGCCGGCGCCGCAGCACGGCCACCTCCTGCTCGAGGAAGGACAGTTGGGCCGCGAGACCCTCGTCGTCCCGGGCGCGGTCACCCAGCCGCGACCGGGCGTCCGGCCGGGGGTCCGGCCGGGAGTCATCGTGAGCCGTCATGGCCATCACCTCCCGGACATTCCGCCACGACTCCGGACCCTACCCGCGCCGCGGCGGTTTGGTACCGCCCGCCGCACCGATGTCTTCGCCGGGTTGTCTCCACTGGGCTGTCTCCACTGGCGCGGCGGGGCGCCTTGTTAGGGTTTGTCGGCAGCCCCAGCCCTGACCTATGGAGTGCCCCGATGCCGTCTGGCGACCCGTCCGTCCCGGGTGGCTGCGCGCACCCGGACGAGACCCCGAACGGGACGCCGGAGGAGCTGGACGTCTGGGTCGACCAGAGTCTGTGCACCGGTGACGGGCTGTGTGTGCAGTATGCGCCGGAGGTGTTCGAGTTCGACGTCGACGGCCTGGCGTACGTGAAGGGTGGGGACGGCGAGCTGCGGACCGAGCCCGGTGCCGCCGTACCGGTGCCCGCCGACCTGCACGGGGACGTGCTGGACTCGGCCCGGGAGTGCCCCGGGGAGTGCATCCACGTCCGCCGGGTTCGCGACGGGGTCGAGGTCGCCGGCCCGGGCGCCTAGGCCCGGATCCGGCCGGCTAGGCCGGCTCCGGGTGCGCTCCCTTGGCGGGGCGGCGACGCCGGGGCGGCGCGGTGACGCCCTCGGCCATCCGCCGGGACAGGACGAGGAACGCGGTGTGCCCCACCATCCGGTGCTCCGGCCGGACCGCCAGCCCGTCCACGTGCCAGCCCCGCTGCAGGGTCTCCCACGCGACCGGTTCCGCGAACCCTCCGTGGCGGCGCAGCTCCTCCACGGTGCGGGAGAGCTGAGTGGTGGTGGCCACGTAGCAGCAGAGGACCCCGCCGGGCAGCAGCACCTCCCCGGCCGCCGGCAGGCAGTCCCAGGGGGCCAGCAGGTCCAGCACCACCCGGTCCACCCGGTCCGCGTCCAGCCGAGCCAAGGTGGGCACCAGCTCGGCGGTCACGTCCCCCTCCACCAGCCGCCAGGCCGGGTGCGGTCCGCCGAAGAACCGGGTGACGTTGCGGCGGGCCACCTCGGCGAAATCCGGCCGCCGCTCGAAGGACACCAGCAGCCCCTCGTCGCCCACCGCCCGCAGCAGCGAGCAGGACAGCGCCCCCGAGCCCGCCCCGGCCTCCACCACACGAGCCCCTGGGAAGACGTCGGCCAGCCCGACGATCTGGGCCGCGTCCTTGGGGTAGACCACCGCGGCACCGCGGGGCATGCCCAGCGTGAAGTCGGTCAGCAGCGGGCGGAAGGCCAGGTACGCCGCCCCGCCCGTCGAGGTCACCACGCTGCCCTCGGGCTGGCCGATGAGCGCGTCGTGGGACACCGACCCGTGGTGGGTGTGGAAGGTCCGGCCCGGTTCCAGGGTCAGGGTGTGGTGGCGACCCTTCTGGTCGGACAGGCGCACCAGGTCCCCGGCCTGGAACGGGCCGCGGCGGTGCGCGGCCCCGGTGGGCGGCGGGGCCACGTCAGGACCGGGCAAAGGCCGTGTCGACGTCGGCCCGAGCCAGGACCCCGTACACCCGTCCCTCGCCGTCGACGAGCAGGTACTCCGTGGCCGGCGTGCCCTGCATCGCGTCGACCAGCGCCTCACCCTGCAGGTGCAGGGGCAGCACCAGGCCGGGTTCCAGGGCCCGGGCCACGGTGCCCACGCTGACCCACGGCCGGCGCTGCTCGGGAGTCGCCTGCACCGCGGCCTCGTTCACCAGGGCCACCGGCCGGTGCTCGTGGTCGACCACCACCAGGGCCCGGGCGCCGGCCTCGGCTGCGCGGCGCAGCGCCTCGGCCAGGGGGAGGTCCGCGGCGACGGGGAAGGCCCGGCGGGCCAGCCGCTCGGCATGCAGGGCGGGCAGCCGTTCCCGCAGCCGGCCGACCGCCACCGCCTGGCTCCCGCCCTGCCAGATGAACAGCCCCACCAGCACGGTGAAGAAGGTCCAGGTCAGGTCGGTGTGGCCGGGCGCGGCGAGGGACAGCAGCAGGGGCACCGCCACCACGAGCAGCGCCACCACCCGGCCGGCCCAGCCCGCCACCACCAGGCCGGTGGTGCGCCGGCCGGTGACCCGCCAGACCGCGGCCTGCAGCATCCGGCCGCCGTCCAGGGGCAGGCCGGGCAGCAGGTTGAACACGCCGACCAGCAGGTTCGCCCCGGCCAGCTCCAGGGCGAGGAAGTGCACGGGGCCGCCGGCGGGCAGGACGACGGCGGCCCACATGCCCAGCCCGCCGAGCACCAGGGACACGGCCGGTCCGGCGGCGGCGATGAGCAGCTCCCGGCCCGGGCTGGGTGGCTCCCGCTCGATCTCCGACACCCCGCCCAGCAGGTGCAGCGACACCCGGCGGACGGGGATGCCGAAGCGCAGGGCCACCACCGTGTGAGACAGCTCGTGGACCAGCACGGAGAGGTACAGCAGCACGGCGAACGCCAGCGACACCGCGTACCGCCAGGGGCCCAGGCCCGGAGCCCGCTGCTCCACCAGGGGGGCGAACCACCAGGTGATCAGCGCGGCGATGAGCAGCCAGGTGGGCGAGACGACGACGGGCACCCCGAACGGGCGGCCGATGACCAGGCCTCCGGCCTCCCTCTCGGGGCCTGGGGCGCCGGGGCGGGCCGGTGCCGGGGCCCGCTGGTCCTCGCTCACCCCACGATGCTAGTCGGGTCTGCGGCACCGGCGGTCCTGCGCCGTGCTGCGGCCATTCTGTCGGGCCCCTCCCCTACAGTCCTGCTATGCCGTCCAGCGGGAGCTCCAGCGGGCCGTCCAGCGGGCCGTCCAGCGGGCCGGCAGGCGCCGCGGCCGCGGTGGCCAGCGACCCTCGGGGGACGCTGTCCCCGTCCCGGGCCGGTGACTTCCTGACCTGCCCGCTGCTGTACCGGTTCCGGGTCGTCGACCGCCTCCCCCAGCGGCCCAGCGCGGACGCGGCACGGGGCACGGTGGTGCACGCCGTGCTCGAACGGCTCTTCGACCTGCCCGCGGCGCAGCGGACCGCCGGGCAGGCCCAGGCACTGCTCCCCGCAGAGTGGGCGCGGCTGCTCGCCGCCGAGCCGGAGCTAGCCGAGCTGCTCCCCGACGGGTCGGCCGACCTGGCCGGCTGGCTCGAGGAGGCCGGGGCGCTGCTCGCCCGCTACTTCGAGCTGGAGGACCCCCGACGGCTGGAGCCGGCCGAGCGGGAGCTGTACGTCGAGTGCACGCTCGACTCGGGCCTGCAGCTGCGGGGGTATATCGACCGGCTCGACGTGGCGCCGGACGGTGACCTGCGGGTGGTCGACTACAAGACCGGCCGGGCCCCCGCGGCCACCTTCGAGGCGAAGGCGCTGTTCCAGATGCGCTTCTACGCCCTCGTGCTGTGGCGGCAGCGGGGGCGGGTGCCCCGAGTGTTGCAGCTGCTCTACCTCGGCAGCGGCGAGGTGCTGCGCTACGAGCCGGACGCCGCCGACCTGCGGGCCACCGCGCGCAAGCTGGAGGCGCTGTGGGCGGCCATCGAGCAGGCCAGCCGCAGCGGGGACTGGCGGCCCCGGCCCAGCCGGCTGTGCGACTGGTGCGACCACCGG
>JBMOMH010000365.1:0-2004 GCA_049323135.1 Actinomycetota bacterium | reverse complement strand
CGCGGCGAGCCACGGGCCGGGTCCGAGCCACGGGCCGGGTCCGAGCCACCGGCCGGGTCCGAGCCACGGGGCGGGTCCGAGCCACGGGGCGGGGCAGAGCCGCCCGCCGGGTTCGAGCTGCCGGCCGGGTTCGAGCTGCCGCGGGAGTTCCGGGACCTGCTCCCCCCCGAGCCGCGGTGACCGACCTGCACCTGCGGGGGGTCGTCCTGCCGGAGGGGGAGTGGCGCGAGCTGTGGGTGCGCGACGGGCGGGTCACCCTCGACCCGGTGCCCGGTGCGCGGACCGTCCTGGACGGCGGCTGGCTGCTGCCCGGGCTGGTCGACGCTCACTGCCACGTCGGGCTCACCCCGGACGGGCCGAGCGAGGACCCCGCGGTGTGGGCGGCCCAGGCACGGACCAACCGCGACGCCGGGGCGCTGCTGCTGCGCGACGCCGGCGTACCGGTCGACACCCGGGGGTTGGACGCCGTCCCCGACCTGCCCCGCATCGTGCGCGCCGGTCGGCACCTGGCCCGCCCCCGGCGCTACCTGCCCGGGTACGCCGAGGAGCTGGCCGAGGTCGACCAGCTGCCCGGCGCGGTCGCCCGGCAGGCGGCCCGGGGCGGGGGCTGGGTGAAGCTGGTGGGGGACTGGATCGACCGGGAGGTGGGCGACCTGGCCCCGCTCTGGCCGGCCGACGTCCTGGCCGCGGCGGTCCGCGCCGCCCATGCCGCGGGGGCCCGGGTGGCGGTGCACACCTTCGGCACCGAGGCGCTCCCCGACCTGCTCGCCGCCGGCGTGGACTCGGTGGAGCACGGCACCGGGCTGACCCCGGAGCTGGTCGACACGCTCGCTGGGTCCGGGGCGGCCCTGGTGCCCACCACGCTGGTCGTCGCCACGTTCGGCGACATCGCCGCCCGGGCCACCCGCTTCCCCGCGTACGCCGCCCGGCTGCGCCGGCTGGCCCGGGGCTTTCCCGCGATGGTGCGCGCCGCTCACGAGGCGGGGGTGCCGATCTACGTGGGCACCGACGCCGGCGGGCTGCCGCACGGCCGGGTCGTCGCCGAGATGCGCGCCCTGGCCGAGATGGGCCTGCCGGCCGACGCAGTGCTGCGGGCCGGCTCCTGGGGGGCCCGGTCCTGGCTGGGGCTGCCCGGGATCGCCGAGGGCGCGCCCGCCGACCTGGTCGCCTACCCGGCCGACCCTCGGCGGGACCTGGCGGTGCTCGGCGCCCCGAGCCGGGTCGTGCTCCGCGGCGCGGTGGTGCGCTAGCGCTACCCGACCGCTGGCCCGGCGGCCCCGGTCAACAGCAGGTCAGGGACGCTCGTCGAGCAGCGTCCGGCGGCGCCGGTACTCCTCCTCGTCGATCTCCCCGCGGGCGAAGCGCTCGTCGAGGACCTCCCGAGCTCGGGGCGGCCCCGGATGAGGGGCGCCGGTCGGCCCCCCGCTCCACCCGCCGGGGACGAAGCGACGTACCGCCCAGATGACCAGCCCGATGAGCACCGCCCAGAACAGCAGCGTGCCCAGCATCATCAGGGAGCCGACGACCCAGCCGCCGCCGTCCCATGGTCCGTACCACATGGTGTCCTCCTGCCGGTCGGGGACGCACCTCCCATGGTCCCCCAGCCCGGTCGCCACCGGGTAGCGGCCCAGCGACCCCCGCCCGGGGGACCAACGGCCCTTGGTCGACACCCCGGTGGGCGGGGCAGGCTGGTCCGGGCCGACGGGGTCGGCACCGGCCGCGACCGCACGACCAGGAGAGGGACCTCGCCATGAGCACGAGCACCACCGGGACGCCGGCGCGGGGCGCCGGGACCGCCCTCGCGGTCGCCACCGTGGCCTTCGGCGTGAACTTCTGGGCCTGGTCGCTGATCTCCCCGCTCGCGCCCCGCTACCGGGACCTGCTTGCATTGAGCCCGGTCGCCGTGTCGGTGCTCGTCGCCGTGCCGGTCGTGGTCGGGTCCCTCGGTCGCATCCCGCTCGGCGCGCTGACCGACCGCTACGGCGGCCGGCTCGTCTTCGCCGC
>JBMOMH010000364.1:0-2014 GCA_049323135.1 Actinomycetota bacterium | reverse complement strand
CGGTGCGGTCCGTCTCCTGCCCCACTGGCCCCCGGCCGGATGGCTGCTGGTGGGCTGCGACGTCGGGCAGGGCGACGCCCTCGTCCTGCCGGCCGGCCCGGGGGAGGCGGTGGTCGTGGACGCCGGGCCTGACCCGGCTGCGGCGGACCGGTGCCTGCGTGACCTTGGGATACGTCGGGTTCCCCTGCTCGTGCTGACCCACTTCCACGCCGACCACGTGGACGGCCTGGCCGGGGTGCTGCGGGACCGTCGGATCGACCGCGTCTGGGTGTCGCCGGCGGCCGAGCCGGCCGAGCAGGCCGCCCCGGTCCGCCGGCAGCTGGCGGCCGCCGCTCCGCCCCCCGTGGTGGTCCGGCCTGGGCTGGCGCTCGACCTGCCGGGGCTGCGGCTGACCGTGCTGTGGCCGCCCGGGCCGATTCGCACCGGGGAGTCGGTGCCCAACGACAGCAGCATCGTGCTGCTGGCCGAGACCGGCGGGGCGCGCCTGCTGCTCACCGGGGACATCGAGCCGGAGGCGCAGCGCGGCCTGCTGGGGGCCTCGGCGGCGGGTGTCCTCGCCGCCGACGTGCTCAAGGTGCCCCACCACGGCTCCGCCCGGCAGGCGGTGGCGCTGGTCGACGCGGTTCGGCCCCGGGTCGCCGTGGTGTCCGTCGGCGCCGGCAACGAGTACGGACACCCGGCCCCGGCGACCCTCGCCGCCCTCGTCGACCGCGGCGCCCTGGTCCTGCGCACCGACCGCCAGGGCGACCTCGCCGTGGTCGGACCGGCCGGACGGCTGAGCGCCGTGGTCCGCCGGCGCCGTTGCGGGCGCTCGGTCTCCTGGCATGCTGAGCCCCGTGCCGTCCGACCCGCCACCCGCCCGTCACGGCGCCGAAGCCGGCTCGGGCCGGGCTGCCGGCGCCAAACCCGCACCCGTCACCCTCGTGGTCGGCCCGGAGGACCTGCTGGCCGACCGGGCGGTGGCGGCGGTGCTGGCTGCGCGGCGCGCGGAAGCCCCGGACACCGAGCTGCGCGAGCTAGCCGGCGCCGGCGTCGACGTGGGGGCGCTGACCCAGCTGGCCAGCCCCTCCCTGTTCGGCGAGCCGGTGGTCATCGTCGTTCGGGACGTGCAGGACCTGCGCCCCGAGGTCGTCGCGGAGGTGCGGGCGTACCTGTCGGCACCGGCCCCCGACGTCAGCCTGGTGCTGGTGCACGGCGGTGGCGTCCGGCAGCGCCAGCTGCTCGACGCGGCCCGTGGCGTGGGCGCGGTCGAGGTGAGCTGCGAGCGGGTCACCCGCTTCGCCGACCTGCTCGACTTCGTCCGCGGCGAGTTCCGCCGGGCCGACCGCAGCCTCGGTGAGGACGCCGCCCGGGCGCTGCTGGACGCCGTCGGGCGGGACCTGCGGGAGCTGGCCGCGGCCTGCAGCCAGCTCGTCGCGGACACCGACGGGGCGGTGGACGCGGAGACGGTACGCCGCTACTACGCGGGGCGGGCCGAGGTGACCAGCTTCGCGGTGGCCGACGCCGCCGTCGAGGGGCGGGCCGCCGAGGCCCTCGAGCGGCTGCGCTGGGCGCTCGGCGTGGGGGTGGCCCCGGTGCTGGTGACCAGCGCGCTGGCGCAAGGCCTGCGGGCCATCGCCCGGCTGGCCGGCGCCCCCCGCGGCAGCCGGCCCGCCGACCTGGCCCGCGACCTGGGGATGCCGCCGTGGAAGGTGGACCGGGTGCGGGCCCAGCTGCGGGGGTGGACCCCGGACGGCCTGGCCGAGGCGCTGCGGGCGGTGGCGGTGGCCGACGCGGAGGTCAAGGGGGCCGGGGGCGACCCGGCGTACGCGCTGGACCGGGTGGTGGGTCAGGTGGCCCGGGCGCGGAACCGGGCGGGGTAGCGACCCCGGGCGAGCAGGGCGACTAGCCCTGGCCGGCGCTGGCCCGCCGGGCGAGCGCGGACTTGCGGTTGGCCGCCTGGTTGCGGTGGATGACGCCCTTGCTGGCGGCCTTGTCCAGGGCGCGGGAGGCGTCGCGCAGCAGCCGGCCGGCA
>JBMOMH010000363.1:0-26658 GCA_049323135.1 Actinomycetota bacterium | reverse complement strand
CGCCAGGGCGAGCAGCGCGGCCCAGACCAGCGCCGACGCCGCCAGCGTGCGCAGCCAGCGGGCCGCGGCTCGGCGGAGCACCGGCGGGTCGACCGCGGTCCCGGCCGGCAGGACCGTGGCCAGGGCTCCCACCGCCCACCCGGTGTAGCCCAGCACGCCCAGCAGCACCGCTCGCGGCAGCGACAGGCCGGTCGCCCACTGCAGCAGCCCCAGAACGAGGGGAAGCCCGGTCAACCACCCCGCCGCCGCCGTCCAGCTCCGGCGGGCGCGCGCTCGTGGCGGGGGGTCGCCGGCAGGGGGCGCCGGACGGGCCGCCGGGACGGCCGGGCGCACCAGCACGCCCACGTCGCGCACCCGGTCCAGCATCGACTCCCGCTGCAGCCGCCAGATCCGCTGGGCCAGCTCCTCAGCCGCATCCTCGGGCGGGGGCAGCATCTGCTCGTCCCAGGTGTCCTGTACGACGACCGGCTGGCCGCGGCGGCGCAGCCCGGACACCATGGTGGCCATCCGCTCCTCGAGCAGCGGCGAGAAGACGAGCACCAGGGCCCGCGCCGGGATGACGCGCCGGACCTCGGTGACCCGCCAGTGCTCCGGGTGACCTGCCCCCCGGGTCCCGGCCAGCCAGGCCAGCGCGCGCAGGAGGTCCGACCGGCCGGACAGCCGGGGCAGCCAGCGCACGCGGGCACCCAGCTCCAGCAGCTGCACGCTGTCGCCCCGGGCCAGGTGGGCGGCGGCAGCCGCGCCGGCGGCCCGCACGGCGACGTCCAGCGAGCCGTGGTCTCCACCGAGGTCGGTGTGCGAGTCGACCACGAGGACGACGTCGCCGATCCGCTCGGTGAGGGTCTCGTCGACGTGCAGCCGACCCCACCGGGCCGTGGCCCGCCAGTTCACCCGAGACGGGCGGTCGCCGGGTTAGTACGGCCGGACCGCGGCGAACGCGGTGCCCTCCCCGGGGAGGCGCGAGAGGTTCTCCCCGAAGCCGGTCAGGGCCTGCGGGATCGGGTCGATCGTCGGGCTCGGGGCGACCACCGGCAGCACCGGCAGCACCGGCACGGTGATGCTCGCGCTCTCCGCGGTCCCGGCGGTGAGCAGGCCCGGTTCGTACACCGTCGCCCGAACCGGCCCCAGCGGAAGGTCGCCCCAACGTGCTGGGTGGACGCGGACGGTCACCACGCGCGGTTCCCGGGCCAGGAGGGCCACCCGGGGCTCCCCGTCGACCGTCGCCCCGGGGGGCAGGCCCAGGTCCAGGACCACCAGGTCGGCCGCGGCCGCGGGCACGCCCACCGAGAGCTGCACCGCGCAGCCTTCGGTCGGACAGGGCGGGTCCACCGCGACCCGCAGGGTCACCGACGGCCCACCCGGCGTCCCCGCAGGCCCGAGCAAGCCGGTCGACAGGGCCAGTGCCAGAGGAGTGACGAGGACCACGAGATCGGGCCGGCCCCCCACGAGCCCGGCGACGAGCAGGATCGTGACGGTCCCGGCCAGGCGCCAGACGAGCCCCCAGACCAGCAGGGACGGCGGTCCGGCGGGCTGCTGAGTCACTCGCTCTCGAAGGTGGGCACCGAGGCCACGGCCGGAGCCGGGACGGTTGCCAGCACCTCCTCGAGGACCTGCGTCGTCGTCGTACGGCGCAGCCAGGACTCCGCATGCAGCACCAGGCGGTGGGCGAGCACGGGGACGGCGGCGCGTTCGACGTCCTCGGGGACGACGAAGTCCCGGCCGGCGAGCACAGCGAGGGCCCGGGACACCTGCATCAGGGCGAGGACCGCCCGAGGGGAGGCGCCGACGAGCACCTCGCGATGGCTGCGGGTGGCGGCCACCAGGTCGAGGATGTAGTCCCCGACCGTCTGTTCGAGGGCGACGTCCTCGACGGCCTCCTGCGCCGCGAGGAGCTCGGCGGCACCCATCGCGGCGTCCAGCACCTGCGCCTCACGGCGCCGCGCCAGGCGCCGGCGCACCATCTCCCACTCCTGGAGCCGCTCGGGGTACCCCAGGCTGATGCGCAGCAGGAAACGGTCCAGCTGTGCCTCGGGCAGCGGGTAGGTCCCCTCGTGCTCAATGGGGTTGGCGGTGGCGATGACATGGAACGGCCGGGGAAGGAGGTGGGTCGTGCCGTCGACGGTGACCTGGCCTTCCTGCATCGCCTCGAGCAACGCCGACTGGGTCTTCGGCGGCGTACGGTTGATCTCGTCAGCCAGCAGCAGGTTGGTGAACAGCGGCCCCGGGTGGAAGGTGAAGTCCGCACGGCGCTGGTCGAAGAGGAACGACCCAGTGATGTCGCCAGGCAGCAGGTCCGGAGTGAACTGAACCCGGCGGAACTGCAGGCCGAGGGCCTGCGCCAGACTGCGCGCGAGCAGGGTCTTGCCGAGACCCGGCACGTCCTCCACGAGCACGTGGCCGCCGGCCAGCACGCCCGCCAGGGCCAGCTCAACGGCGGCGCGCTTGCCGACGACGGCGCGCTCCACCTGGCGTAGGACGTCGGCGCAGCGGGCGCCGGCCTGCTCCGGGGTCAGGGTCACAGTCGCTCCACTCCCTCGACCCACCGCTCGACCTCGCCCAGCGGGACCGGGCCTGAGGCGGGGGCCGTCAGGGCCGACCATGCCGGCGCGCCGAGGAGGTTACGCGCGCGGTCGTCGGCCAGCCCGGGGACTCCCTGCCGCCGGCGCAGCCGGTCGCTGGCGAGGACCACCAGTTCCTCCCACAGCGGGGCCGCCGTCCCGCCGGGGCGGGTGGCCCACGCGATGCGGGCTCGCAGCAGGGCCACGTCGGGAGGTGACGGGGGCGCGACAGCCGACGGTCCGGTGGCACCGGCCGGGCGTGGGTCCGGCGTACTGCCTGGGCGCCGGACCGGCCGGATCCGGGCAAGCAGTCCCGCGCAGCCGGTGACCAGCAGCGTGGCCAGCACCAACCGGGCCAGGTCCGGCCGCAGGACCACCCGGACGTCCGCGGCCCCCGCGACGTCGCCGGGGGGACGGGCGGACACCGCCACCACGGCCAGGTCGACCAGGATCGCCAGCACGAACGAGCTGGTGACCCAGAGGAGCAGGCGGCGCGTCGCTGTCCCCTTTGTCATCGCGGTCGGCCGGCCTGGTCGCCCACCTGCTGCTCCCACGCCGCGCGCACCCGCGCCAGCGCGGCCCAGGCGGCCGAGGGGAGAGTTTCCTCGACGGGCTCCGGGGAGAACCGGGCGCGCAGGTAGGCCATCCGCAGGAACCGGACGTCGGCGTGGTCGGCGACGTGCCGGGGCAGGCACCGCAGCAGGTGTCCCGTGGTCCGCGGGGGGGACAGGGCCGGCTTCCTCCCGATCGCCAGCTCCACCAGCGCCAGCCAGCAGCCGATGACCGCCGCCCGGGGACCAGCCGGGGGCGGCGGTTCGGCTCCAGGGTGCCCGCCGTTGCCGTCATCGCCGGACGGCACGTCGTGGGGGGCCCCGACCTCTGGTGCCGCGCTGCCGGGACGGATCTCCGAAGTGGCCAGCCGGGCCGGCCGGGGTCGGTGCCGCCACCGGGATATCCCGAGGGTGACGATGAGCAGGGCGCTCAGCGCGGCCAGCGCGGCAAGCCAGCCACCCACCTCCGGCCCGGACCCGGGGGATGGGACCGTCTCCGCGGGGCTGGCGACCGCGTGTTCGACCGGCGCCCTGGTGATCGTTTCGGTTCGGAGGCCGACCATCGGTCCGCTGCTGGCGGTCAAACCGGCCAGGAGCAGGACCATGACCGCGAGCAGCGCGCTGGTCAACCGTGCCGCCCAGGCAGCACCCCCAAACCGCGGCCGAGCCACCTCCCCGGTGGGTTCCGCCTCCACGCGTGGGGGTGTCAAGGACGGCAGCATGCCGAGTCGCCTCCCGGTGGCGCTATTGACTCGGAGCAGACACAGTCTAACCCTGCACGTCAACAAGCAAGGCTTGGACTTGGGAGCTCGAGTTCAAGCGAGGGGGCGAATGAAGCGCAGGCTGGGCGTCATCACCGCAGCGACCGTGCTCTTCTCTGTGGCATCAGGAGTTCTGGCATCGCCGGCCATGGCGCACTACGTGCCGCGATACTGCGGACACAACGACTACTTCGATGGGACGTGGCGCTACTACTACGACTTGCACTACAGCGAGTTTGGACGTCACTATCACGACTACTACGTCTACGACAGCAACTGGGGCTTCCACGGACTGGAAACCTTCACCTGCTGAACGGTGCGCCGCTTGGCCTGGTGGTTCGGCGACTGTCAACCGGGACGCCGCCCCGACAAGCGCGACTCCTGTGAAACCCCGTGTCCGGTCAGGCCACCGTTGCCCGCCGTGCCCTCCTCGCTCAGCCGAGCAGCGTGCGGACCTGGCGCTGGATCTCCAGGTCCTCGCGGGCGGTCACGACCACCGTACGGGCGGCCGACCCCGCCGCACTGATGTCCTCGTCCACCGTCGTCCGCTCGTTGCTCGTCGGATCAAGAGCCACGCCCAGGTAGCCCAGCCTGGCCGCCATGCCGGCGCGCACCACCGGGGCGTGCTCACCCACCCCTCCGGTGAGCACGAGCAGGTCCAGTCCGCCGACCGCCGCGGTCATCGCGGCCACCTCGCGCGCCAGCCGGTGCAGGTAGACGTCGAAGGCCAGCACGCAGCCAGCATCCCCGGCGGCAACGCCGGCCAGCACCTCCCGCAGGTCGCCAGAGGTGCCGGACAGCCCAGCCAGCCCGGAACGGTGCTCCAGCGCGTCGCCGAGCTCCGCCGGCGGCACGGGACCGTGCTCGAGCAGCCACAACAGCAGGCCCGGATCGAGCGAGCCGGAGCGGGTGGCCATCACCAGCCCGGCCAGTGGGGTGAACCCCATGGTGGTGTCCACCGACGCCCCGCCGCGGACCGCGGCCAGCGACGCCCCGGCCCCGAGATGGCAGGAGACGATCCGCAGCTCCGCGGCCGACCGGCCCGCCAGCTGGGCGCCCCGGCGGACGGCGTAGGCATGTGACAGCCCGTGGAAGCCGTACCGGCGCAGCTGCCAGCGCTCGTTCCAGTCCCGAGGCAGCGCATACGTGCGGGCAGCGGCGGGCAAGGCGGCATGGAAGGCGGTGTCGAAGCAGGCGACCGCCGGGACGCCAGCCGCCAACTGCCCGACCGCACGAACGCCGGCCAGCGCCCGCGCCTGGTGCAGCGGGGCCAGGTGGCTGATCGAGGCGAGGTAGCCGACGAGCTCGTCATCCACCCGAGCCGGTCCGGCATAGCGGGGCCCGCCGTGCACGATCCGGTGGCCGACCGCATGGACCGCGCCGCACCGGGCGAGGAACACGTCGATCGGGGCGAGGTCGCCGGCCCAGCGGTCGACGGTCTGCGCGGCGGCCACGGACCCGTCCGGCTCGAGCACGGTGAGCTTCAGGCTGCTCGAGCCGGCGTTGACCACCAGCAGGCGCATCAGCCCGGCTCGGGCCGCCGCGGCTCGGCCGTCCGCCGCTGCGGCCCCGCCGTGCCCGACCACTGCCAGTCGCGGATCTCTGGCGGGTCCTCCCCGTGGACGCGGATGTACTGACGGTGCTCAATCAGCTTCTTGTGCAACGCCTCACGGACGTGCGCGGAGCGGTCTCGCAGCCCGGGTAGCCGGTCGATCACGTCGATCGCCAGGTGGTACCGGTCGGTCCGGTTGAGCACGCACATGTCAAACGGGGTGGTCGTCGTCCCTTCCTCCACGTACCCGCGGACGTGCAGGTTGCCGTGGCCGGTACGGCGGTAGGTCAGCCGGTGGATCAGCCAGGGGTAGCCGTGGTAGTTGAAGATCACCGGGCGGTCAGCGGTGAACAGCGCGTCGTAGTCCCGGTCGGACAGCCCGTGCGGGTGCTCGCTCTCCGGCTGCAGCCGCATCAGGTCGACCACGTTGACCACCCGGACCCTCAGGTCCGGGAAGGCGTCGCGCAGGATCTCCACGGCCGCGAGGGTCTCCATCGTCGGGACGTCGCCGGCGCAGGCCATGACGACGTCAGGCTCGACCCCGGCGTCGCTGCTGGCCCACTCCCAGATACCGACACCCTTGGTGCAGTGCACGATGGCGTCGGCCATGCCCAGGTACTGCAGCTGCGGCTGCTTACCGGCCACGATGACGTTGATGTACTGCCGGCTGCGCAGGCAGTGGTCGGCGGTGGAGAGCAGCGTGTTCGCGTCCGGGGGGAGGTAGACCCTGATCACGTCGGCCTTCTTGTTGACCACGTGGTCGATGAACCCGGGGTCCTGGTGGGAGAAGCCGTTGTGGTCCTGCCGCCACACGTGCGAGGTGAGCAGGTAGTTCAGCGAGGGGATCGACCGTCGCCACGCCAGGTGGCGGGTTGTCTTCAGCCACTTCGCGTGCTGGTTGACCATGGAGTCGACGATGTGAATGAACGCCTCGTAGCAGGAGAAGAAGCCGTGCCGTCCGGTGAGCAGGTAGCCCTCCAGCCAGCCCTGGCAGGTGTGCTCGGAGAGGATCTCCATCACCCGCCCGTCGGGGGCCAGGTGGTCGTCGGTGGGCAGGCGCCGCTCCAACCAGGTCCGGTCGGTGGCCTCCAGGACGGCGCCGAGGCGGTTGGAGCTGTGCTCGTCCGGGGCGAACAGCCGGAAGGTGGTCATGTTCTCCCGCAGGACGTCGCGCAGGAACTCGCCGAGCACCCGGGTCGACTCCACCGCGCCGGTGCCCGCCTCCGCGACGGGGACGGCGTAGCCGCGAAAGTCGGGCATCCGCAGCGGCCGCAGCTCCCCCCCGTTGGCGTGGGGGTTGGCGCTCATCCGCCGGGCCCCGGCAGGGTGCCGGTCCCGGACGGCGGGCACCGGTACGCCGCCCGCGTCGAACAGCTCCTCGGGCCGGTAGCTGCGCAGCCACTCCTCGAGCACCCGGCGGTGGCCCGCGTCGGTGCGGGCGTTGGCGAAGGGCACCTGGTGCGCGCGCCAGGACCCCTCGACCGGCAGCCCGTCCACCTGCTCCGGTCCGGTCCAGCCCTTCGGGGAGGCGAGCACGATCATCGGCCAGGTCGGCCGCGCGAGGGCGCCGTCCTGCCGGGCCGCGCGCTGGTTCTCCGCGATCAGGTCCAGGCAGCGGTCGAGGGTGGCGGCGAACTGCTGGTGCATGGTGGCCGGATCGTCGCCCTCGACCAGGTACGGGGTGTAGCCGTAGCCGCGCAGCAGCTCGTCCAGCTCCTGCCGGGGGATCCGGGCGAGCACCGTCGGGTTGGCGATCTTGTATCCGTTCAGGTGCAGGATGGGTAGGACCGCACCGTCCCGCCGCGGGTCGAGGAACTTGTTGCCGTGCCAGCTCGCGGCGAGCGGCCCGGTCTCCGCCTCGCCGTCCCCGATGATGGCGGCGACAACCAGGTCGGGGTTGTCGAAGGCCGCACCGAAGGCATGGGACAGCGCGTACCCCAGCTCGCCGCCCTCGTGGATGGAGCCGGGGGTCTCCGGTGCCACGTGACTGGGGACACCACCGGGGAAGGAGAACTGGGTGAACAGCCGGCGCAGGCCAGCCTCGTCCTGGGAGACGTCCGGGTAGACCTCGCTGTAGGTGCCCTCCAGCCAGGCGGCGGCCACCAGGCCCGGACCCCCGTGGCCGGGCCCGATGACGTAGATCATGTTCAGGTCCCGGGCGGCGATGGCCCGGTTGAGGTGCGCGTAGACGAACGTCAGGCCCGGCGTGGTCCCCCAGTGGCCGAGCAGCCGCGGCTTGACGTGCGCCGGTTCCAGCGGCACGCGCAGCAGCGGGTTGTCCATCAGGAAGATCTGGCCGACCGACAGGTAGTTGGCCGCCCGCCACCACATGTCCAGGCCGGCCAGCTCCTCGGCGGAGAGCGGTCCCGCCCCGGCAAGGGCCTGCATGCCTAGACCCTAGCCACCCTCGCCGTTGCCGGTCCCGGGGCTCCTCGGTGGGGCGTCCGTCGGGGTGACCGTCCCGCCGTGACCGCCGGGCCCTGCCTGGCCACCATGCCCTCCCTGGCCACCATGCCCTCCCTGGCCACCGTGCCCACCGTGCCCACGGTGGCCGAACAGGTGCATACCGACCATGCCGACGGCCAGCAGGACCAGGAGCCAGTTCTGCGCCAGGAAGCGCCCCATCGAACGGCCGCCCTCACCCGTCCGAGCCGTGGTGCGCGCAGCCACCGCCGTGCCCGCCCCCGTGCTCGTGCCCGGCGCCGTGCTCGTGCTGGTGCCCGTTCCCGCGCCCACCGCAGCAGCCGGCGGGGGCGGAGGCCACGACCACGTCGTAGAAGCGGGCACTGGGGGACCCCTCGGCCAGCACCGTGCGCAGCCGCTGGTGCACCTGCTCCCGGGCCGCGCCGGTGTGCATCGCGGCGAAGGTCGCCTCGCTCTCGTGCTCCACGAGGGCCGTGTACGGCGCCCCAGCCTCCTTCGGCGCCAGCAACCGTCGGGACACCAGCCCCTCGCTGCCGGCCAGCACCTCGTTGGACCAGTCGAACCAGGCCAGGAAGTCGGCCTCCCGGTCCTCGGGAACCGTCGGGAAGGTCACCACCGCGACGAACATGCTTCCTCCAACTCGCGTCATCCTGCTGTCCACGGACTCTCCGATCGTTGCCGACCGTGCCGCGGGTACCATCGGTGCTGCTTCCCGCGGCGGCCTCGGCAAACTACGGACCTTGCGCCCCCGCTACTCCACCACCACCGACCCGCGCAGCATGCCCATGCCGCAGGTGAACGGGAACGTCCCCGCCTCCTTCGGCAGGAACTCGACGGGCACCAGGGCCCCCTCCGGCAGCTGCGCGGACTTGCCGAAGGCGTCGAGGACCACCGACTCCGAGCAGGGCGAGGTCTCCTCCCGACGGAAGGTGATGCGCACCGGGGTGCCCCGCTCCACGCGCAGCACCGAGGGGGTGTACCCGCCCTTCACCAGGACGGTGACCTCCTGGTAGCCGGAGGAGGTGACGGTGGCCCGCACCCCCTCCTCCTTCTTCAGCCAGAAGAACCAGACGATGGCGGCGATGGCCAGCAGGCCGCCGAGGGTGACGACCACCTGGGACGTGTTCATCGGGACAGCACCTCCTTGGGCTTCCAGCCCTTGAGACGGTTGGCGTTGGAGATGACGGTGACCGAGCTGAAGCTCATCGCGGCCGCCGCCAGCAGCGGGGACAGCAGGATGCCGAAGAACGGGTAGAGGACACCCAAGGCGATCGGCAGGCCCAGCGAGTTGTACGCGAAGGCGCCGACCAGGTTCTGCCACACGTTGCGCAGGGTCGCCTTGGAGATCTGCACCGCGGTGACCACCCCCTGCAGGCTGCCGGAGATCAGCGTCACGTCCGCGGCCTCGATCGCCACGTCGGTGCCGGTGCCGATAGCGAAGCCCACGTCGGCCTGGGTCAGCGCCGGCGCGTCGTTGATGCCGTCGCCGACCATGCCGACCTTCTTGCCTTCCAGCTGCAGCTTCTGCACCTCGGCCGCCTTGTCGGCCGGGAGCACCTCGGCGAGCACCCGGTCCACGCCGACCTGCCGGGCGATCGCCGCGGCGGTCCGAGCGTTGTCGCCCGTGATCATCGCGACCTCGAGGCCCATCGCCTTGAGCTGCCGGATCGCCGCGACCGAGTCGTCCTTGACCGTGTCGGCGACGGCGACCAGGCCGGCGGCGACGCCGTCGACGGCCACGTACATCGGGGTCTTGCCTTCGTCGGCGAGCCGCTGCCAGTCCGCGGCCAGGCGGCGCGCGTCAACCCCGGCCACGTCCAGGAGTCGGACGTTGCCCAGCAGCAGGTCCCGGCCGTCCACACGGGCTCGTACGCCGTGACCGGGCACCGCCTCGAAGTCGGTGACGTCCGCCGCGGCCAGCCCCCGCGCGACCGCCCCGGCGACCACCGCGGCGGCCAACGGGTGCTCGCTGGACCGCTCCACCGCCGCGGCGAGCCGCAGCAGCTCGTCCTCGGCCAGCTGGCCCACCGTCACCACGTCGGTGAGGACCGGCTTGCCCCAGGTGATGGTGCCGGTCTTGTCCAGCACCACCGCATCCAGCTTGGCAGTGACCTGCAGGGCGTCCCCGGACCGGATGAGGATGCCGTGCTCGGCGCCCTTGCCGACCCCGGTGGTCAGGGACATCGGCGTGGCCATGCCGAGGGCGCACGGGCAGGCGATGATCAGCGTCGTGACCGCGACGATGATCGCGTACGCGAGGGCGGGGGTGGGCCCGAAGTCGAACCACAGGACGAAGCCGAGGATGCCCAGGATCATCACCGCGGGGGTGAAGTAGCCCGAGACGACGTCGACGATCCGCTGGATCGGCACCTTGCTCGCCTGCGCGTCCTGCACGAGGCGCACGATCTGCGCCAGGGCGGTGTCCGCACCGACCTTGGTCGCCCGCATCCGGAACGCGCCGGTCGTGTTCAGGGTGGCGCCGATGACCTCGTCGTCCGGCCCCTTGGACACCGGCAGCGACTCACCGGTGATCATGCTCTCGTCGACCGCGGAGCGCCCGTCCACGACCACCCCGTCGACCGGCACCTTCTCCCCCGGCCGGACCACGACGACGTCCCCGACGAGAACGTCCTCGACCGGTACGTCGACCTCCTGGCCGTCGCGCAGCACCCGGGCGGTCTTCGCCTGCAGGCCGACCAGCTTGCGGATGGCCTCCGAGGACCGGCCGCGGGCCTTGACCTCCATGGCCAGCCCGAGGACGACCAGACCCGTGACGACGACGGTGACGTCGTAGTACACCTCGGTCATGCTCGACTGGGGGAAGATCTGTGGCCAGGCCACGGCGATGGTGGAGTAGACCCAGGCCACGCCGGTGCCGATGGCGATGAGCGTGTGCATGTTGGCCTGGCGCTGCCGCAGCGCCACGTAGGCCCCGGTGAAGAACTGTGAGCCCGAGTAGGCCAGCACGGCCAGTGAGGCCAGGCCCATCACCGCCCACAGCCCCCGCAGCTGACCGCTGCCCCGGGGCAGCCAGTCCCGCAGCACCGGGAACAGCCACGGGTAGGAGAGGATCATGGTGGGGATGCCGACGGCGGCGGCGAACCACCACTTGCGCATGAGCGCCCGGTACTCCCGCTCCGCCTCCCCGCTGCCGCCCCCCGCAGCGGCCGGGGTGGCGGCGGCCGGGGTGGCGGCGGCCGGGGGCCCGGTCTCGGCCCACTCCCGGACGTCCTGCTCACCGGCCAGCGTGGGCAGGAAGGTGACCTCCACCGTCCCCGCCGCACCGTCCCCCCGGGCCCCCAGGACCCCCGGCCGGGCGAGCAGCTCCTCCTGTACGGCGGCCGCCGAGCCGGCGCAGTGCACCCGAGAGCTGGGCACGGTGACGGTGCGGGTCTCCGGCGTGACGCCGTGACGGCGCAGCACACCGAGCAGGTCGTCGAGACGGGCCCCACCGTCGAGGCTGAGCTCCAGCCGGCCGGGCGCGGGGTGCACCGCCACCACGCCCTGCCGGTCCCGCAGGTGGCCGGTCAACCGGGCCACATCCACACCGTCCGCCGGCAGTGGCAGCACCAGCCGACGGGTTGCCGCACCACCGTTCACGTCGACGCTCACCGACAGCCTCCCTGACCTCACGAAGGCCGCCATCCGGCGGCCTGCACCGCCGACCAGGGTGCGCTCCGCGCGAGGCGAGGGGACCCGGAGACCACCGCGGTCCGCCGCGGACAACGCCACAGGGTCCGGCGGCCGTCGCTGCGGGTTAGCCGCAACCCGGGCCGTCCGGGCCCCGGCGGCGAGCACCACCGCGGTGCCGACCAGGGCCAGGGCGAGCCCTCCGGTGGGGACCCATCCCTCGGGGCGCTCACCCAGCAGCAGGGCGCCGGCGACCACGCCGAACACCGGGACCAGCAACGTCCAGGCGGTCAGCACGCCGAGGGGGGCGCGGCGCACCTCGGTGAACCACCACAGGAAGGCCAGGGCGGTGCCGGGCAGGCCGAGGAAGAGCAGGGCCACGACGAACCCAGTGGTCCACCGGATCTGACCCGGCCCCCCGTCCACCGCCAACGCCGCCCCGGTGAGCAGGAGGCCGCCGACGGCGAACTGCCAGCCACTGGCCGTGACCAGGTCCACGCCGGTCAGCCGGCGGGCCAGCAGGGTCCCGGCGGTGACCGCGGCGGCGGCGAGCAGGGACAGTCCCGCGCCGCCGCCCAGGCCGCCCGGGGCGGTGAGCAGCACCAGCCCGGCGAACCCCAGGGTCAGGCCGGGCAGCGCCCACCGGGACGGCCGTTCCCGGTACAACGCCCACGCGGGGGCGACGATGAGCAGCGGCTGGGCGTTGGCCAGCACGGCGGCGACCCCGGTGGCGATCCCGGCGGTACCGGCGAACATCGCCGCGAACGCCACCGCCACGTTCACCAGGCCCAGCCAGCCGACCAGCGGCCAGGCGGTCCGGGGCAGGGCGAGGGGCCGGCGGCGTACGACCGCCCACGCCAGCAGCGCGCCCCCGGCGACGAGCGCGCGCAGCGCGGCGTACCACAGGACCGGGGCGGCGTCGAGCCCGGCCCGGATGGCCACGAAGCAGGCCCCCCACAGGGCCGTGACGGCGAGCATGCGGGCGCTGCTGGGCCGGGCGCGCTCCCGCCGAGGCCCGTCCTGCAGCGCTCGGCCCGCGCCGGGTCAGACCGCCGGGTCGGGGACCAGCAGGCCGGCCTCCCGGGCGAACCGGACCAGCTCGGCGCGGGTGCGGGCGCCCAGCTTCTGGTGCACGTGCGCCCGGTGCGTCTCCACGGTCCGCACGGACAGGTAGAGCTCCCGCGCGATCTCCGCGTTGGTGTAGCCCAGGGCGATGCGCGCCAGCACCTGCGTCTCCCGCTCGGACAGCTCCCCGCCCGGCCCGGCCATCCGGTGCCCCATGGTCTGTTCGGCGGCGAGCAGGGCGGCGCCCAGGGTCGGGTGGACGTACTGCCCACCGGCGGCCACCGCCCGCACCGCCGCCACCAGGTCGACGTCGGCGGCCTCCTTCAGCAGGTAGCCGTGTGCACCGGCCTCGAAGGCCTGCCGCAGGTACGCCACGTCGTCGTGGACGGTGAGCATGAGGACCCGGGTGCCGGGGCTCGCCTGGACCACGCGGCGGGCCCCCTCCAGGCCGTTCACGCCGGGCAGGCCGATGTCCATGACGAGGACGTCCGGCCGTGCCTCGGTGGCCAGCCGCACCGCCTCCGCGGCGGTGCCGGCCTCGCCGACGACCTGCAGGTCCGGCTCGTCGTCCAGGATCCGGCGCAGCCCGCCGCGCACCAGGGCGTGGTCGTCGCACAGTCCGACCCGCGTGGTCTTAGCCACGTGGCACCTCCAGGGTCACCGTCGTCCCCTCTCCGGGCGCCGACCGTACGGCGACCGTCCCGCCCGCCAGCTCGGCCCGTTCCACCAGGCCGCGCAGGCCCAGCGAGCGTTCGTGTTCCTCGGGCCGGAAGCCGATCCCGTCGTCGGCCACCGTGGCCCGCACGACCGTGTCGCCGACCCGCACCGTCACGTCCACCCGGCCGGCCCGGGCGTGGCGCACGACGTTGGTCAGCGCCTCCTGCACCACCCGGTACACGACGGTCTCCACCGGCCGGGGCAGCCGCCGGGCCGCACCGGCCGTCCCCTCGTACAGCGCGTCGCCATGCAGCCGGATCACCACCCCGTGCCGTTCCACGATATTGGCGGCCAACCGCTGCAGCGCCGCCGCCAGCCCCAGGTCGTCCAGGACGGTGGGCCGCAGGTCGAAGGCCAGCCGCCGCACCTGGCGCAGCGCGTCGGCGACCAGCGCTCGCACCTCCGCGGTCCGCGCCGCGGCGCGGGCAGGGTCCACCGGGGACACGGTGACGGCGGTGTCCACGAGGTGCAGGCCCAGCAGCACCGAGGTGAGGGCCTGCCCGATCTCGTCGTGCAGGTCCCGGGCGACCCGCGCGCGCTCGGCCTCCTGGGCCTCGATGACCCGCGCCAGCAGCTCCTGCTGGGCCCGCGCGCGCTCCCGCGCGGCCACCGTCTCGGCCCCCTCCACCGCGGCGGCGGCGAAGGCGGCCAGGGTGAGCAGGCAGCGCTCGTCCTCCTCGTCGAAGGCCGCCCCGCCGAGCTTGTCCGCCACCGACAGGTGCCCGTGCCGGCGGCCACCGCTGGACACCGGCACCCCGAGCTGGGCCTGTGCCGCCTGGCCGGCCGGGGGGGCGCCGTACTCGCCGAACCAGGTGACGGTGCCGGCGTCGTCGTAGACGGCCAGCGCGGCGTACCGGGCCCCGGTCAGCGCCGCGGCGCTGGCCACGAGCCGGTCGAGCACCTGCTCCGGCTCGTGTTCGCGGGCCAGCGCCAGGGCCGCGTCCAGCAGCCCTGGCGCCCGGCGAGCCGTAACGGCGGTCACCGACGCTGCGCGCCCCGGCGGCGGGACAGCGCCGCCCAGATCCTGGTGGCCTGCACCGTAGCGGCCACCAGCACCAGCCCGGACACCACCACGGTAAGACCCACCCCGGGGCTGGCGGGTGCCTTCAGCGCCCGGTAGAGGACGCCCATGTCCAGCACGGCCAGCACGGTCAGCCCCCAGAACCAGCGCAGCGCGCGAGGCCGGTCCACGCCGTACATCTCAGTGACCCTTCGGGTTGTTGATCCACACGTTGACGGTGATCGCCGCCATGGTGACCAGGATGACCGCCAGCGCGCCCATCGCGACCTTGCGCTCCTGCCACCGCCGCCGTTGGCTGCGGTCCAGGAACGGCACGAGCAGCAGCAGCAGGAACAAGGCACCGATGATGATGCCGATCGACGCGATGCCGAACCACTCCTCGAACGGGAAGAACCACCAGAAGATCCACAGCGGGCGGGTGATCTCGATCCCGGCGACGGGGGTCGGCCCGACGGCCGGCGGGATCAGTACGGCGAGCACGGCGAGGAGGCCGACCAGCACCAGGCCGAAGGCGCCGGCCCGCTTGAGGTGCATGGTGAATGGCTCGCTGCTCTCCCCGCTGCTCTCCGGGATCGCCGGGTGCGAGGAGATCTTGTGCCGCTTCACGAGCAGCGCGTGCAGGACGAACAGCGCGAGGATCAGACCGGGGATGATGACGACGTGCGCGGTGTAGAGGCGCAGCAGGATCGGCACCTGGCGGGCCAGGTCGGGACCGAACCAGACGCCCAGACCACCGAGCAGGTTGGCGACGTCGATGTTGTGGGTCAGTGCCTCGTACGCCTCCTGGTCCCACTTCAGCACGGTGCCGGTGAAGATGGCCAGGAAGGTGAGGATGAACATCGACGCGCCGACGACCCAGTTGCCCTCGCGCGGCTTCTTGTAGGACGCGTGGATGAACACCCGCAGCATGTGCATCAGGGCGAGCACGTACATCGCCTGCGCCGCCCAGTAGTGCAGGCCGCGGGCGAAGCTGCCCAGCCAGACGTTCGTCATCAGGTCGCGCACCGACTGGTTGGCGACCTCCGGCATCGGGTTGTACCACTGGGCGATGTAGATGCCGGTGACCAGCAGGGTCACGAACGACGTGGCGGTGAGCGCGCCCAGGCTCCAGCTGAGGTTGTTGGCGTGCTCGGGCACCGGGTACTCCAGGGCCCGGATGCCCATTCGCTCGTCGACGGCGTCGACGAGCCGCCGCAGCCGCGTCGGGCTCTCCTCGCCGGCGGTGGTGGCCGGGGCGGGGTTGCTGCCCGCCGCGGCACGGGATGCGGTCGACATCACGCCTCCTTCGGGGACGCAGGACGGGCACTGCGGCGGCGCAGGTCCCGGATGGAGTCCTGGGGACGCAGGCGGCGGGCCAGGTACAGGCCGAGCAGCACGGAGATCACCCCGAGGCCGAGCAGCACGACGTCCCCGCCGCCACGCACCCCCCAGGCCGGCTTGAACACGTCCAGGACGACGGTGGTCCCCGTGTCCGTGCCGGTGGCGAACTTCGCCGTGCCCCCGGCCGCCGGAGCGGTCACCGCGCTCTCCAGGAGCTGGCGGGCCTGCTGCAGCACGGCGTCGGCCTGGGCCGCCGGGGCGCCAGCCGGCAGGCCCTCCACGAGCGCCTTCGCCTGCTCCACCTTCGCGGCGTCCACCCCGGCCTGGTCGGGCGCCTTGAGCACGTCGTCGATGCGCTCGAGCACCATGGCCGGCTCGGCACCGTTGGCGATGAAACCGACCGCCTCCTGGATGATGACCCGGGCCTCGGAGCTGCCCGCCCCCGCGTTTGCCGACGCGACGCCGGGCAACCCGAACAACAGCAGCAGGACCGTCCCGAGCAGAGCGAGGAGGCGGCCGTGCTGGCCGCGGCGGCCGACCGTCCGGCCGGCACCGGGGCGGCCTGCTTCTCCAGTGGTCATGGGGTAGCTCCCTTCGTCGAGGACCGAGTCTTCCGGTTCCCCTCCCGGCCGGGACAGGGACCTCGGGTGCCCCCCGGCGGGACCAAGGTCACCCTCGGGCCGGGCCGGTGGATGGCGCCGGCCCCGCGGCACCGGGCAGGGCCGCGGCCTGCAGCGCCAGCCAGAGCTGCACCCGGTCCTGCAGGGACGCCAGGGACCGACCGGTGAGCCGCTCGACCTGGGCCAGCCGGTAGCGCACGGTGTTCCGGTGCACGAAGAGCCGCCCGGCCACCTCGCGCACCGACCCGTCGGCGGCCAGGTAGGCGCGCAGCGTCTCGACCAGGTCCGCCCCGTGGGCCGCGTCGAAGTCCAGCAGCGGGCGGAGCAGGTCCTCGCCCAGCTCCCGCAGGGGCAGCTCGGCGCTGCCCAGGATCAGCCCGGACAGGCTGAGCGGTTCCCGCTCGTTGACGCCCGGCCCGCGGGCGAGCGCCTCGCGGGCCTCGAAGAAGCTCCACCGCAGCCCCGCGACCCCGGCGTAGGCCCCGCCGATGCCGACCCTGGCGGTCGGGGAGATGGCGCGCAGCTGGTCGTGCAGCAGGTGGGCCAGCTCGTGCACCGGCTGGCCGGCCTGGGCGATGACCGCCAGGTGCGGGCCGACCAGCGCAGTGACCACGGGGGGGTGGACCGCCCAGGGGAGCGAGCGCAGCCTTCCGGCGACCCGCTCGTCGCCGCTGACCTCGCCGAGCACGACGCGGTGGCTGGCCTCCACCGGCAGCCCCGATCCGGCGAGCCGGCGCTCCGCCTCCCGCGACGCGATCACCCCGCGTACGACGTCCTCGATCACCTGCCCGAGCAGCCGGCGCTGGCCGGTCAGCACCGCCTGGCGCCGGGCCAGCTCGAGCCCGATCAGGCTGACCGCGTAGGGCAGCACGTCGAGAGCACCGTGCGGCCGGCGCAGGCACAGGTGGGCCACCACCGCCCCCTCCACCGCGATCGGCAGCGCCGCGAGCGGGGTGCCGGGCTCGACGGCGGTCGGCTCGGTGCGCACCGCCGGAATCTGCTCGACCGGCCAGGTCGTGGCCGCAGGGGCGCTGGCCAGCACGCTGCCCATGTGGTCGACCACGCCGACGTCACCGGCCAAGAATCCCCGCAAGGCCCCGACCAGGGCCGGCAGGCCCTGACCGGACAGCAACGCGCGGGCCAGTGCGTCGTGCCGTTCGAGCAGATCGCGCAACCGCCCGTAGTGCTCCTCGAGCACCCGGTCGGCCACCCACCGGTCGATCGCGATGAACGGGGTTTCGTAGGGCACCTCGAGCAGCGGCAGGCCGCGGCGGCGGGCCGCGGCGGCCACCGCCGCGGGGACCCTGGCGTGGGTGAGCCCGGTGGCGTAGCCCAGCCCGGCCACCCCGCGCTCGGCGATCCGCTCCACAAACCCGCGCTGGTCGGCCGCGGTGAGCTGGCGCAGCCCGGTGGTGAGCACCAGCTCACCACCGGCGAGGAACGGCCGCGGGTCGGCCAGCTCGGTCACCGCCACCCAGCGCACCGGCACGGCCAGACCGGCTGGCGGCGCGGCGACGACCCGCAGGTGCAGCGCCGGCTCGGCGGCGACGTCGGCCACGGTGACCGGCATAGGGGGACTGTACGCCGGCACAAGGGCTCGCCCGTTGTCTGTGCCGACGCACGTGGCGCGGCGGTGTCGCCGCTCCTACCTTCCGATCACTGGCGCCGCCACCCACCGTCGCCCGCCCATCGAAGCCGAGCCCCGATCCGAGGAGGTCAGGTGCAGCAGATCCCAGCCCGGGTGGCCGGCCGCCCGGTGACCGGCGACCAGTGGCTGCAGGTGACCAACCCGTACGACGGCACCGAGGTGGGCCGGGTGCCCGCGTGCCGCGCCGGCGACGTCGCCGCCGCCGTCACCGCGGCGGCCGTGGCGCTGCGCCGCGGGCTGCCCCAGCACGAACGGGCCGAGATCCTCGACCGGGCCGCGGCGCTGCTCGCGGGACGGGCCGAGGAGTTCGCCCGCACGATCGTCCTGGAGGCCGGCAAGCCGATCCGCGACGCCCGGGCCGAGGTGACCCGCGGCGCGGACACGCTGCGGTTCTCGGCGGCGGCGGCCCGCGCGCTGGCCGGCGAGATGGTGCCGCTGGAGGCGTCGGCGGCCGGGGCCGGCCGGATCGGCTTCACCCTGCGCGTGCCCGTGGGCGTGGTCGCCGCGATCACCCCCTTCAACTTCCCGCTTAACCTCGTCGCCCACAAGCTCGGCCCGGCGGTGGCCGCGGGATGCCCGGTGGTGCTCAAGCCGGCCGAGCAAACCCCGATCAGCGGGATCCGGCTGGTGGACCTGCTGGTCGAGGCCGGGCTGCCCGGTGACTGGGTCTCGGTGCTCACCGGCACCGGGGAGGACGTGGGGGCGGCCCTGGTCGCGCACCCGGGGGTGCGGCTGGTGTCGTTCACCGGCAGCGTGCCGGTCGGGCGGGCGATCGAGCGGGCCGCCGCCGGGGCCGCCGGGGGCCGGCGGGTGGCCTTGGAGCTGGGCGGGAACGCCCCCGTCATCGTCGAGCCGGACGCGGACCTGGCCCGGGTCACCCGCGCCCTGCGCACGGCGGGGTTCTCCTACGCCGGGCAGAGCTGCATCTCCACGCAGCGGGTGCTCGTGCACGCCTCCCACCACGGCGAACTGGTCGAGGCGCTGCGCGAGGCGGTAGCCACGCTGGCGGTCGGCAACCCGATGGACGAGGCGACCGACGTCGGCCCGCTGATCAGCGCGCAGGAGACCGAGCGGGTGCGCTCGTGGATCGAGGCGGCCGCCGAGGGCGGCGGCAAGGTCGTCGCCGGCGGCGACGTCGACGGGCCGGTGCTGCGGCCCACGGTGGTCGACGCTCCCCCGCTCGACTGCGACCTCTACCGCCGGGAGGTGTTCGGCCCGGTCATCACCGTGACCCCGTACGCCGACTTCCCCGAGGCGGTGGCGCTGGCCAACGACAGCGACTTCGGCCTGCAGGCCGGGGTGTTCACCGCCGACCTGGGTACCGCGCTGCAGGCGGTGCGCGAACTCGACTATGGCGGCGTGCTGGTCAACGAGGTGCCCACCTGGCGGGCCGACCAGCAGCCCTACGGTGGCCTGCGGGACTCCGGCAACACCCGGGAGGGCCCGGCGTACGCCGTCGAGGAGATGACCGAGCAACGGTTCGTGATGCTGCATGCCTGACCCGGCAACCCACCCGTCCCCCCACCGCCCCCACCGGAGGTCGAGATGACCGAGCAGCGGGTCCTGCGCAACTTCGTCGACGGCGGGTACGTCGACCCGCACGACCACCGCACCACCGACCTGGTGGACCCGACGACCGGCGAGGTGTTCGGCAGCGCACCGCTGTCCAGCCCGGCCGACGTCGACGCCGCGTACGCGGCCGCGGCCCGCGCGTTCGAGACCTGGCGGGACACCACCCCCGCGCAGCGGCAGCGGGCCCTGCTGCGCTTCGCCGACGCGGTGGAGGCGCGGGCCGGGGAGCTGGTGGCGGCCGAGAGCCAGAACACCGGCAAGCCCGTCGCGCTCACCGCGTCGGAGGAGCTCCCCCCGATGGTGGACCAGGTCCGCTTCTTCGCCGGCGCCGCCCGGGTGCTGGAGGGGGTCTCCGCCGGCGAGTACCTGGCCGGGCACACCTCCTACGTCCGCCGGGAGCCGGTCGGCGTCGTCGGCCAGGTGACCCCCTGGAACTACCCGATGATGATGGCGGTCTGGAAGTTCGCCCCGGCCATCGCCGCCGGCAACACCGTGGTGCTCAAGCCGTCGGACACCACCCCGGTGACGACGCTGCTGCTCGCCGAGATCGCCGCGGAGTTCCTGCCCCCCGGCGTGCTCAACGTCGTCTGCGGGGACCGGGACACTGGCCGGGCACTGGTCGACCACCCGGTCCCCGCGATGGTCTCGGTCACCGGGTCGGTGCGGGCCGGCATGGAGGTCGCCGCCGCGGCGGCCCGCGGCCTGAAGCGGGTGCACCTCGAGCTCGGCGGCAAGGCTCCGGTCGTCGTCTTCGACGACGCCGACCTGGGCGCGGCCGCTGAAGGCATCGCGGTGGCCGGGTACTTCAACGCCGGGCAGGACTGCACCGCGGCCACCCGGGTCCTGGCCGGGCCGCGGGTGTACGCCGACGTCGTGGACGCGCTCACCGAACAGGCCCGCCAGGTGGTGACGACGTACGAGCACGGGCCGGCGTACGAGGACGCCCTGCTGCCGGCCCTGAACAACGCCAACCAGCTGGCGCGGGTCAGCGGGTTCGTCGACCGGCTCCCCGACCACGCCCGGGTCACCGTCGGCGGCACCCGGCTCGGGGACCGCGGCTTCCACTACGCGGCCACCGTGGTGAGCGACGTCCGGCAGGACGACGAGATCGTGCAGCAGGAGGTGTTCGGTCCGGTCATCACCGTGCAGCGGTTCACCGACGAGGAGGAGGCGGTCCGCTGGGCCAACGGGGTCGAGTACGGCCTGGCCTCCAGCGTGTGGACCCGCGACCACGGTCGGGCGATGCGGATGGCCCGGCGGCTGGACTTCGGCTGCGTCTGGGTCAACACGCACATCCCGCTGGTCGCCGAGATGCCGCACGGCGGCTTCAAGCGGTCCGGCTACGGCAAAGACCTGTCGATGTACGGCCTGGAGGACTACACCCGGGTCAAGCACGTCATGAGCAACATCGAGGTATGAGGTGACAGACCTCCCGCGCGGCGGCCCGGCCCTGCCCCAGGAGCGCCGACTGCGCACCGAGATCCCCGGGCCGCGCGCCAAGGAGCTGCACGCCCGGCGCGGCGCGGCCGTCGCCGCCGGGGTGTCCTCGATGCTGCCGGTGTACGTCACCGCCGCCGGCGGCGGCGTGCTCGTCGACGTCGACGACAACTCGCTCATCGACCTCGGCGCGGGCATCGCCGTGGTCAACGTGGGCAACGCCGCCGCGGAGGTGGCGGCCGCGGTCGCCGCGCAGGCCGCCGCGTTCACCCACACCTGCTTCATGGTGACGCCGTACGAGGGCTATGTCGCCGTGTGCGAGCAGCTCAACCGGCTCACCCCCGGGGACCACGACAAGCGCAGCCTGCTGGTGAACTCGGGGGCGGAGGCGGTGGAGAACGCCGTCAAGATCGCCCGCCACCACACGGGCCGGGACGCGGTCGTCGTCCTCGACCACGCCTACCACGGCCGGACGAACCTCACCATGGCGATGACCGCGAAGAGCCGGCCCTACAAGCACCGGTTCGGGCCCTTCGCGGGGGAGGTGTACCGCGTTCCAGGCTCCTACCCGTTCCGGGAGCCGGTGCCGGTCAGCGGTGAGGAGGCGGCGCACCGGGCCATCGGGGCCATCGACACCCAGGTGGGGGCCGGCAACGTGGCCTGCGTGGTGGTCGAGCCGATCCAGGGCGAGGGCGGGTTCGTCGTGCCCGCCCCCGGCTTCCTGTCCACGCTGGCCGGCTGGTGCCGGCAAGCGGGGGCGCTGTTCGTCGCCGACGAGATCCAAACCGGCTTCGGCCGCACCGGCGACCTGTTCGCCTGCGACCACGAGGGCGTCGTCCCCGACCTGGTCACCACCGCCAAGGGCATCGCCGGGGGGCTGCCGCTGGCCGGGGTGACCGGGCGGGCCGAGGTGATGAACGCGGTGCACCCCGGCGGGCTGGGCGGCACGTACGGCGGGAACCCGGTCGCCTGCGCCGCCGCGCTGGCCGCGCTGCGGACGCTGCAGGAGGAGGACCTGGCCGGCCGGGCCCGCCGGATCGAGGCGCTGATGCTGCCCCGCCTGCAGGAGCTCGCCCGGCGCCACCCGCAGGTCGGCGAGGTGCGGGGGCGCGGCGCGATGCTCGCCGTCGAGGTGGTCCGGCCGGGCGGCACCGTGCCGGACGCGGCGCTGACCGCCGCGGTGAGCGGCCACTGCCACCGGCACGGTGTGGTGACGCTAACCTGCGGCACCTTCGGCAACGTCCTCCGGTTCCTGCCCCCGCTGGTCATCCCCGAGCACCTGCTGCTGGAGGCCCTCGACGTGCTCGACGACGCCTTCGCCACCCACGCCGGATGACCCGGCGATGACCGCGCCGCAGCGGACCGCCGCCCGGCTGGACCGGGCCCGGCTGGCGCAGCTGCACGCCCGGGAGGTGGTTCGGTTCGTCGCCGCCCACCCGCGCTCGGCCCGGCTGCACGAGCGGGCCCGGGCCGGCATGCCCGGCGGGGTGCCGATGAGCTGGATGGCCAAGTGGCCGGGCCCGTTCCCCGTCTTCGTGGCCGAGGCGGCCGGGTCCCGGTTCCGCTGCGTGGACGGGCACGAGTACGTCGACCTGTGCCTCGGCGACACCGGGGCGATGACCGGCCACTCCCCGGCCCCGACCGTGGCCGCCGTACGGGACCAGCTGGGTCGGGGCCTCACCCTGATGCTGCCCACCGAGGACGCCGCCGTGGTCGCGGAGGACCTGACCCGCCGCTTCGGCCTGCCGCAGTGGCAGTTCACCCTCTCGGCCACCGACGCGAACCGGCACGTGGTCCGGTACGCCCGGCACCTCACCGGCCGGCCGAAGGTGCTGGTGGCCGACTACTGCTATCACGGCAGCGTCGACGAGGCGTTCGCCACCCTGGACGCCGCCGGCCGGGTGGTCGCCCGGCGGGGCAACATCGGCCCCCCGGTCCCGCCGGGACAGACCACCGCGGTGGTCGAGTTCAACGACGTCGACGCCCTCGAACGGGAACTCGCCACCGGGGCGGTCGCCTGCGTGCTGATGGAACCGGCCATGACCAACGTCGGCATCGTGCTGCCCGACCCCGGTTACCACGAGGCGCTGCGCGCGCTGACCCGCCGGCACGGGGCGCTGCTGGTCCTCGACGAGACGCACACGCTGTGCGCCGGCCCGGGCGGGATGACCGCCCGCGACGGGCTCGTACCGGACGTGGTGACGGTCGGCAAGGCCATCGGTGGGGGCGTCCCGTCCGGGGCGTTCGGCCTGACCGCCGAGGTGGCCGAGCGGGTCGGCCGGTGCGTGGCCCTCGCCGACGTCGACGTCGGCGGGGTGGGCGGCACGCTGGCCGGCAACGCCCTGTCCCTGGCCGCCATGCGGGCCACCCTGTCCCAGGTGCTCACCGACGCCGCGTACCAGGTCATGCTCCCCCTCGGCCAGGCCTGGGCCGACGGGGTGGCCGCGGCCCTGGCGGCGTACGGCGTGCCCTGGCACGTCACCGCCCTGGGGGCCCGGGCCGAGTACGCCTTCGCACCGACCCCGCCGCGCACCGGTGCCGCGGCCGCCGCCGCGGACGACTTCGAGCTGCAGACCTACCTGCACCTGCACGCGCTGAACCGGGGCCTGCTGCTCACCCCCTTCCACAACATGGCGCTGATGGCCCCCACGACGAGCCGGGCCGACGTCGACGCGCACACCGCCGCCTTCGCCGACGCCGTGGCCGAGCTGTTCCCGGCCCCCGGCGGACCGGGTACGTAGCCCACCCGCCCCCGCCTCCGTAGGGGCTGCGGATGCCCCACGCGGCCGCCACCGGCATCATGGGGTGGTGACCATCGGCGGAGAGCTGGCCCGGCCGGCCACCGCCGCGCCGACCGGAGCCTGCGACTGCCCGGTGTGCGCGAGCCGGCCCCGGGTCCTCGTCGCGGTCCGCCACCCGGTGGTCCGCCGGTACGTCGCCGAGCTGCTCGAGCGGGAGTGCGGCTGCTGGGTCGTCGCCCAGGTCGGCGACACCGACCTGCTGGCCGCGGCCCTGCCCCGGGTCACCCCCGACGTGCTGGTCATCGACAGCGGGGAGTTCCCCGCCTGCTGCCAGCGCGCCCTGGCCGCCTTCCCGGCCGGCCGCACCATCGTCGTCGGCGCGGAGCCGGAGCCGGCGTACCGGACCGCCGCCCTCGACTACGGCGCGGGCGCGTGGCTGCCACGGGAGGCCCTCACCGAGCAGCTGCCCGACGCGCTGCGCCAGGTGCTCGGCTGCCGGCACCGCCCGGGCACCGCCCCCGGCGGATGAGCGCCGGGCCGGCCGGCAGGGTCGCCGTCGTCGGCGCCGGCTCGAGCGGGCTGGCGGCGGTCAAGAACCTGCGCGAGCGGGGGTTCGCCGTCGACTGTTTCGAACGCGCCGGCGAGGTCGGCGGGAACTGGAACTTCGGGGCGCCGACCAGCCGCGTCTACGCGAGCACCTACACCATCTCCAGCAAGCCGTTCACGCAGTACGTCGACTTCCCGATGCCGGACGACTTCCCGGACTACCCGCACCACACCCAGATCCGGGACTACCTGCACGCCTACGCCGACCACTTCGGGCTGCGCCGCCACGTCGCCTGCCACAGCGAGGTGGTCCGGCTGGAGCCGGTGGCCGACGGCGGGTCCTGGGACGTGACCGTGCAGGACGGGTCGGGTCGGCGGACGTCCCGGTACGACGCCGTGGTCATCGCCAACGGGCACAACTGGGTCCCCAAGGTCCCCGACTATCCGGGGCCGTTCACCGGGGAGGTGCGGCACGCGGCCGACTACCAGGGCCCGGAGACGCTGCGCGGCCGGCGGGTGCTGGTCGTGGGCGCCGGCAACACCGGCTGCGACCTGGCCGTGGAGGCGGCCCAGCACGCCGCGGCCACCTTCCACTCGGCCCGGCGGGGCTACTGGTACGCCCCCAAGTACGTCTTCGGGCGCCCCGCCGACCAGGTGAACGACCTTGGTCCTCGGGCTGCGGCTGCCGCTGGCGCTGCGCCGGGCGCTGTTCCAGGCGACGCTGCGCGCCACCGTCGGGCCGCCACAGCGCTACGGCCTGCCCCGCCCGGACCACCGGATCTACGAGACGCACCCGATCGTCAACAGCCTGCTGCTCTACTACGTGGGCCACGGCGCGATCCGGCCGAAACCGGACGTGGCGCGGTTCGACGGGGGCGGCGTCGTGTTCGCCGACGGCAGCCGGGAGCAGGTCGACCTGGTGCTGCTGTGCACCGGCTACCTGGCCCGGTTCCCGTTCGTCGACGAGGCGCACCTGAACTGGCGCGGCGGCCGGCCGGTGCTCTACCAGAACGTCTTCACCCCCCGGCACGACAACCTGTGCGTCGCCGGGCTGGTCCAGCCCGACTCCGGCCAGTTCACCCTCGTGCACTGGCAGACGGTCGCCATCGCCGAGCTGCTGGCCGCCCGCCGGGAGCGACCGGAGCGGGCCCGGGAGCTGCTGCGGCGCGCCGCCGCCGACACCGACCACGTGTACTCGGCGGGAACCCGCTACGCCACGTCCAGCCGCCACTACTTCGAGGTCGCCCACCACGACTACCTGCGCGGCCTGGAGCGGACCATCGAGCTCCTCACCGGCCGGCCGGTGCGGGCGGTGCGCCCGTTCGAGTGGGCGCTGCCGCCGCGCCCGGCGACGCGGGAGGTTCGCTCCGCCCACCCAGCGGCCCCCACCGGTCGGCCCCCCCTGCTGTTCGTACCGGACGCGGGGGAGGACGCCGGGGTGTTCGCCTCCTGGTTGGAGCAGGCCGCGGGGCGCGGGTTCGCGGCGTACGCCGTGTCGCTGCGCCGCCAGGACGCTGGCGGCGGGGGGCACCGGGCGCGCCTGCGTGACTACACGCACGACGTGATCCAGGCGGCGGTGACGCTGCCCGAACCACCGGTGCTGGTGGGCCGCGGCCTGGGCGCGCAGTGTGTGACCCGGGCCATGGCCCGCTACCCGGCCCGCGCCGGCGTCCTGCTCGGGCCGGCGCCCAGAGCCCTCCGGTCCCGGCCCCCCGCACCCCCGGTCAACGCCGCTGCGGTGCACGTCCTCGACCGGACGGCCGAGGGCGGCGCCGAGCAGCAGGGCCGACACCACCAGCAGCAGGGTCCAGGGCAGCCGCTCCAGCAGCAGGCCGGCCACCGGGCCGCCGTACCGGATCGAGGTGCCCAGGTCCCCGTGGGCCAGCCCGGTCAGGTAGTGGGCGAACTGCACGACCAGCGGCTGGTCCAGCCCGTAGTAGCGCTCCAGGGCGGCGCGGGTCGCTGCGTCGGGCACGTACGTCGTCGCCGCGGGGTCGGCGAGGGCGCGCAGCGGGTCGCCGGGCATGGCCCGGGGCAGGAAGAAGTTCAGCGCAACGAGGACGAGCACCGTGACGGCGTACGCGGCGAGGGTTCGTCGTACCGGCCCACGGGATGGCCCCGGCTGGGGGCCGTCGACGTCCGCCGCAGCCGGAGACAGGACGGGCTGCCGCACAGCCGCCGGGCCCACCTCCCCCTGGCCCGCCCAGCCTGCCTGCACGCCCGTGTGTCTGTCAGTAGATGCTGGTTGCACATAGCGCCAGCAAGGCCGCCGTCACTTAATTGGAACGCCCCCAGTGCCCGGTGCCTGGCACGGCCTGCGGGGGCCCTGCACGGCGTGCGGACCGTGCAGAGTCGGCGGTGACCATGTTTACCTGGTCAAACCGGGAGGTGGGTGCGTCAGACGGTCTGGCCGACGAGGGAGCCCACGCCGTACGTGACGGCCATCGCGAGGGCGCCGCCGGCGACCACCCGGGCGGTGGCCCGGCTGTGGGCGG
>JBMOMH010000362.1:0-2037 GCA_049323135.1 Actinomycetota bacterium | reverse complement strand
CACCGAACTCGTTGGCCGGTCCGGGTGCCGCCGCACCGGCCCCCCTGCCCGACCCGGTGGACATGGAGGCGACCCCGCAGCTACGCGACGCCACCGACGCCCTGCGGGCCGCCCTGGCCGAGCTGGCCGCCCTGCAGTGGGCCGAGGCCCAGCTGGCGACCACCCGGGCCGCCGCGCAGGCGACCGCGCAGGCGCTGCAGGCGGTCGAGGCCCGGCTCGGCGCCGCCCGGGCGGCCCTGGCCGACCTGGAGGCCGGCGGCGCACCCGCCGCGGTCGCGGCCGCCGCGGAGCGGGTCAGCGTCGGGGCCCTCCGCCGGGACGTCGCCGACCTCGTCGACCGGGGTGACGGGCTGCGGGCCGAGGCCTCCCGGCTGGCCGCCGAGGCGGCCCGGCAGGAGGCCGGGGTCACCGCCGGCGCCGGCCGGCTCCCCGGCCTGCTGGCCGCGCGGGACCGGGCCGTCCAGGCGGTCGCCGCCATCGCTCCCGTCGACGAGCAGCGCTACCGGCTCCGGGCCGCCGAGTCCGACGGCCTAACCGGGGAGATCCGCCGGCTGGCGACGCTGGCCGCCGCCGGCCCGTACCCGCCCCAGGGCACCGGGGAGTTCGTCCGACCGGGCACCGGCCCGGTCACCTCGCCGTACGGCGTCCGGTTCCACCCCGTGCTGCGCTACGTCAACCTGCACACCGGGGAGGACATCGGTGCCGGGGACGGGGTGGTGTACGCCGCCGACGACGGGGTGGTCCTGCTGGCCCGGTCCACCGTCGGCTACGGCAACCTCACCGTGGTCGACCACGGCCGGCTGGACGGCCGGCCGGTCACCACCGTGTACGCGCACCAGGCCCGGTTCCTCGTCGCCCCCGGTGAGCGGGTGCGCCGGGGCCAGCCCATCGGCATCATCGGCTCCACCGGGTACTCCACCGGGCCGCACCTGCACTTCGAGGTGCGCCTGGACGGGCTCCCCGTGGACCCGACGCCCTGGCTGCCCTGAGCGTCAGCGGGCCGCCAGCACCCCGCCGTACACGAGGGCCAGCACGGCGCCGCCCACCACCACCCGGTAGGCGACGAAGAGCATGGTGCTGTGCGTGGTGAGGAACCGCAGCAGCCAGGCGATGGACGCGTAGCCCACCACGAAGGCGAGCACCGTGCCCACGGCCGTCGGCAGCAGCCCCGGGGCGCCCGCCCCGCCGATCTTGCGCAGCTCGAACAGGCCGGACAGGACCACCGCGGGGATCGACAGCAGGAACGAGTAGCGGGCCGCCGCCTCCCGGGTGTAGCCCAGCAGCAGCCCGGCGCTGATCGTGGCGCCGGAGCGGCTCACCCCGGGCACCAGGGCCAGCGCCTGGGCCAGCCCGACGAGCAGGCCGTCGCGCAGGTTGACCTGGCGGACCTCCTTCACCCGGGTGCCCAGCCGCTCCGCGAGGAGCAGCAACAGGCCCAGCACGACCAGGACGACACCGAGCAACCGCAGGTCGCGGGCCCCGGTCTCGATCTGGTTGCGGAAGGCCAGCCCGAACACCCCGATGGGGATCGTGCCCAGCCCGATGTACCAGCCCATCCGGGCGTCCAGGTGGCCGCGCAGCGCCGGCGTCCACAGGCTGCGAGCCCAGGTCGCGGCGATCCGGCCGATGTCCCGCCAGAAGTAGGCGACGACGGCGAGCATCGTGCCGAGCTGGATCACCGCGCTGAACGCGGCCCCCGGGTCACCCCAGCCGAGCAGGGCCGGCACGATCCGCAGGTGCGCGGTGCTGGAGATGGGCAGGAACTCGGTGAGGCCCTGCACCACGCCCAGGACCGCGGCCTGCAGGGTGTTCACCGCTGCTCCCCCACCCGGTCCCCCACCCCGTCCCCCACTCCGGCGGCTTCCAGCGCCGCCGACGCGGTCTCCAGGGCGGCCAGGCGCTCGGCCAGGGTGGGTGCCAGGGGGCTCACCGACAGGGTGGTGACGCCGGCCGCGGCGTACGCCGCCATCCGTTCGGCGAGCCGGCCCGGCGGCCCCACCAGGGCGGTCTGTTCGACCAGCTCGCGCGGTACGGCGG
>JBMOMH010000361.1:0-2040 GCA_049323135.1 Actinomycetota bacterium | reverse complement strand
GGCGGCCCGGGTGAGCCCGCCCCCGGCCAGGTCGGCGGTCCGCGGGTCCCCCACCCGGCAGACCACCTCCCGCCCGGTCACCCCGGCGGCCACCATGGCCACGTCGGCGACCACCGGCGCGCCAGCGCGCAGCGCCGCCCACCCGCGGGCCAGGTCGTCCTCGGTACACACCAGGTCGTCGAGGTAGGCCGGGTCGGCGCTGGCGTGCACCACCCGCTCGACGACCGCCCGGGTCAGCGGCGGCAGGGCCGCGGTGTCCAGCCGGGAACGGAGGATGCGGTAGGACTCCGCCTCGATCGGGTGCACCGGGCCGGCCCTCATGCCGCACCACCGTAGCGGCGGGCCAGCCCGCCGAACCGCCACACCGCCGCGGCGGCCAGCCAGGCCAGGACGAACGCGGCGACGATGCCGTAGCCGAGCAGCTGGAACCGCTGGCTCAGCGCGGCGTACGGCGCCAAGGCGTGCGCGCCGGCGTAGTCGACGAGGATGCCGGCCAGGTAGACGGTGCCGACGAACCCGGCGACGAGCACCGTCATGCCGGTGGTGGCCATGTTGTAGTAGAGCCGCCGCGCCGGGCTGCGGTAGGCCCACGAGTAGGCGCGGGTCATCAGCAGGCTGTCGCAGGTGTCGAAGGCGCTCATCCCAGAGGCGAACAGCAGCGGCAGCGTCAGCGTCGCCAGCACCGGCAGGCCCCCGGCAACGGCGGTGCTCGCGGACAGGGTGAGCAGCGTGACCTCCGACGCGGTCTCCAGGCCGAGCCCGAAGAGGAAGCCCAGCGGGTACATGTGCCAGGAGGAGCGGATCAGGGTGCGGGCCCTTCCGCCGATCAGCCGGTTGAGCAGCCCCCGGTTGAGCAGCTGCCGGTCGATCTCGGCGGCGTCCAGCTCGCCGCGGGTCATCCGCCGCCACAGCAGCAGGATGCCCCGCAGCACCAGCGCGTTGAGCGCGGCGACCAGCAGCAGGAACGACATCGCGACCACCACGGACACCGCTCCGCCGACGCTGCGGAACGCGTCGATCTCCCCCTGGGTGCCCGCCGCGCCGGCGGCGAAGGCCACGACCAGGGCGAGCAGCAGCACCACCGACGAGTGGCCCATGGCGAAGAAGAAGCCGACCCCCACCGGGCGCCGGCCGGGCAGCAGCATCAGCCGGGTGGTGTCGTCGATGGCGGCGATGTGGTCGGCGTCGAAGGCGTGCCGCACGCCGAGGGCATAGGCGAGCGTGCCGGCCCCGGCGAAGCTGCTCGCCGCAGGCAGGCTCGCGCTGTAGCCGAGGTACAGCGTCCAGCCGAGGACGTGCATGCCCGCGACCACCGCCAGGATCCCCGACAGGCGCAGCCGTTCGGCGGGTGTCCACCGGCCGCTGGCCAGCACGGCGGCACCCGGTGCGTCGCTCATCCCGTCACCCCCACGCTCTCTCGACGATGCCGTCGACCGGACACACCTCGATGCACTCCCCGCAGCCGGTGCACCGGTCGGGGTACACCCGCAGCGTCCCGCCCACGGGGCGCAGCGCGTGCTCGGGGCAGGTGAGCAGGCAGGCCCCGCAGCCCTGGCAGTGCACCACCTCGACGAGCCTCACGACTGCCACCGGTAGCCGCGCGGGGTCACCATCCGGCCGGCCACCACCCGGGTGCTGCGGTTGCCGACGACGACGACGCTGCGCATGTCCACCTCGGTCACGTCCAGGTCGGCCAGGCAGGTCACCCGCACCTGCTGCCCCTCCCGGGTCGCGTCCCGGACCACGCCGACCGGGGTGCCGGGGGACCGGTACCGGGCCAGCACCGCGAGCGCCGCCGCCAGCTGCCAGTCCCGCCCGGCGCTGCGCGGGTTGTAGAAGGTGACGACGAAGTCCCCTTCGGCCGCGGCTTGGACTCGGCGCAGCACGACCTCCCACGGGGTGTGCAGGTCGGACAGGGACACCGCGGCATGGTCGTGGCCCAGCGGGGCACCGAGCAGCGCGGCCGCGGCGAGAGCGGCGGTGACCCCGGGGACCCCGACGACGTCAAAGGCGGCGGCCCTGCCGCCCACGGCGGCACTG
>JBMOMH010000360.1:0-2051 GCA_049323135.1 Actinomycetota bacterium | reverse complement strand
CAGCCTCCTCCGAATCGCCGGCTGGACCAACATCGCCCAAGCGCTCCGACATCACGCCAGAGACACCACCCGGCCCGTCAACCTGCTGCTGACCTCATGAAACACGACTTTGCCGGAGCCCTGGGGCGTATCCGCAGCCGCGGGCGGCGCCCCAAGCACCATCACGGATGCCGTGGCCAGCGCGAGAGCAAGCAAACGCTTCATCCTGTTCCCCCTCCCTAACCCTCCGTGACTGAAGGGATGGGGGCACTGTATGAGAAGGTCACCGCCTTATCAAGCCTGGTTCGCGGGCTCGGCGTGTCACGGCATGCTGGGTAGTTCGCCGGCCCTCGCCGGGAACCATCCCGCCGTCCGCCGGCACTCGCCGAGCCCTCGCCCACCGGGCCCGGCGTCGGCCTGCTGCCCCCTGCGGGCGGAGCCAGCCGCGGCGTGCACGCCATTGCGTGCTACACTGCCTTGCGTGAACCGTCGGAACATCACGGTGTCGCTCCCCGGGGAGGACCTGCGCCGGGTCAGGATCCTGGCCGCCCGGCGCGGGACGTCAGTGTCACGGCTCCTGGCGGGAATGCTCAAGGACCTGCTCGAGCAAGAGACCGGTTACGTCCTCGCGAAGGAGCGCAACCTGTCCATGCTGGCGCAAGGACGGGATCTCGGCACGAACGGTCACATCTGCTGGAGCCGAGACGAGCTGCATGACCGGTAGCCGCGGCTTCGTTGATACCAACGTCCTGGTCTACGCACATGACATCACCGCGGGAACGAAACGCGACCGAGCACGCTCACTCCTGGCAGCCCTGTGGGAGTCGGGCGAGGGATGCCTGAGCGTCCAGGTGTTGCAGGAGTTCTTCGTCACCGCGACCCGCAGGGTCCCGAAGCCGCTCGACGAGGACGCCGCCGGGATCGTCGTTGCCGACCTCTCCCGCTGGCGGGTCCATTCACCAGGTCCGGAGGACGTGCTGAGCGCGATCGACATCCACCGCCGCAACCAGGTCTCGTTGTGGGACGCCATGATCATTCGTAGCGCGGGCCAGCTCGGCTGCGGCGTCCTGTATTCCGAGGACCTCAGCGACGGGCAGCGCTACGAAGGCGTTCGAGTGCAGGACCCGTTCGCGACCGACTGAGCAGACCCTGGGTCCGGGCCGCCCCGCCGGGGGGGAACAGCGCGGCCCGGGTCACCGCCGGGGCGGCGGGCAGGCTAGGCGCTCTTGCGCTGGCCCGGCCGACCGCCCGCGGGCGTGCCCCCGCCTCCGGCCCGCAGCAGCGCCAGCCGCTCGGCGAGCAGGTCCTCCAGCTCGGCGACGCTCCGCCGTTCCAGCAGCATGTCCCAGTGGGTGCGCGGGGGCTTGACCGCCTTCTGCTCGGGCCGGGTGCTGTCCTCGCGCAGCGCGGTGGTCCCGCAGAACCGGCACTCCCAGGTCGCGGGCACCTCGGCCTCCTCGGCGAAGGGGACCTCGAACCGGTGACCCTTCGGGCAGGCGTAGCCGACGTTCTGCCGAGCGGCGAACTCGACGCCGGCGTCGGTCTCGTAGCTGGTCGCGCCGAGGCGGGTACCCCGTAGCGCCCGCTCACCCATGCCCTGCCTCCTCCGTTGTGGAACCAGCAGGGAGAACGAGTGGTATACCCGGATGATTCCCGGCCAGACCTCGGCTAGACGCGGGCCGGGGCCTGGTTGCCCGCCTCCCGGGCGCCCCGGGCCACGTCGACCCGGGCGAGCAGGACCCCGCCGAGGACGAAGAAGACCAGCAGGGACAGGATCGCGCTGCGGTAGCTGCCGGTGAGCTGCAGGGTGAGCCCGAAGAGCAGGGAACCCACGGCGCTGGTCCCCTTGTCGCTGACCTCGTACAGGCCGAACCACTCCGCCTCCTGGCCGCGGGGGACCAGGTGGCTGAACAGCGACCGGGACAGCGCCTGGGTGCCACCGAGGACCAGGGCCCCGGCAAAGTCCGGGTGGGTGGGCGCTGACCAGGGGTTTTGTGGGTCGACACGCCGTGTGACATGAGTGACGGGTGTGCCCTGTGTGACTTGGATGGGAGTTGTTAGCTCTCCCCAGC
>JBMOMH010000359.1:0-2051 GCA_049323135.1 Actinomycetota bacterium | reverse complement strand
GCGGCCCTGGTTCCCCATCCCCCTTTCAATCCGTACGTGCGGTTTTCCCGCATACGGCTTACCGACGGTCTTCTTGGCATGGTTACGCCGCCTTCGGGTAGCGGACGGTGCCCATGAGCTGGTGCAGGCCCTGGTCGTGGAACCAGGCCGGCGTCCACCGGCCGGCCTGACCGGCGCGCAGGTTGCGGCCCCGGCGCTTGATCAACAAGCGTTTCAGCCGCCAGACCACGTACCGGTCGAGCTGGACGAACTTGGTGGACGCGTTCCCGGTGCGGAAGTAGTTGCCCCATCCCCGCAGAAACAGGTTCAAAGCCGCGATCGTCTCTGCCAACTCCACTCCCACCCGGCTTCGACCGGTGAGCGCCTTGACCCGCCCGCGGGCCCGCTGCATCGACCGCTGTGACGGCCACCGGTGCAGGTAGTAGCGCACGATCCGCTGCTGCTCCCACAACCGGCCCGACATGCGGGCGCGCAGGTGGCACCCCAGGAAGTCAAAGCCCTGCCTACCTTCCCGAAGGTCGACCACGCGGGTCTTGTCCGGGTGCAGGTCCAGCCCGAGGCCTGCCAGCAGTGCCGCGGCACGACGCTGGGCCTCCTCGGCCTGCACCCGGGACCGACACAGCACCACGAAGTCGTCCGCGTAGCGGACCAGCTCCCCGGTGCCCTGCTCGGCCCAGGCCCGGTCGAACGCGTGCAGGTAGATGTTGGCCAGCAGCGGGGAGATCACCCCACCCTGCGGAGTCCCGGTGACCGTCGCCGAGACCACCCCCTGGTCCAGCACCCCGGCACGCAACCACTGCCGGATCAACTTCAGCACCCGCCGGTCCGAGACCCGGGCCTCCACCAGAGCCATCAACCGGTCATGGTCGATCTGCCCGAAGAAGTCCCGGATGTCGGCCTCGAACACGAACTGGTGCCCGCGCGGGAACGCCACCCGGATGGCCTCCAGGGCGTCGGTGGCGCTGCGCCCGGGCCGAAACCCGAAACTGCACGGCAGGAAGTCCGCCTCGAAGATCGGCTCCAAGACGATCTTCGCCGCCTGCTGCGCCACCCGGTCCCGCACCGTCGGAATGCCCAGCGGGCGTACCCGACCGTCCGGCTTAGGGATCTCCACCCGGCGCACCGGCGCCGGACGGTAGACGCCTGCACGAAGATCACGGGCCAGCTCGTCGAGCATCCGCTCGACCCCGTAACCCTCCACCACCGGCAGAGTCACTCGATCCACCCCGGCGGCGCCACGATTGGCTCGCACCCGCTCCCACGCCTCCCACAGGACGTCACCCCTGTAGACCCGGTCGAACAGGGCGTGGAAACGCCGACCCTCAGACTGCTTGGCCGCAGCCCATAGCGTGCGTTGGAGTTCTCGCGCTTTGCCTGTGGGCGCACGCCCATTGGGGAAGTTGGACCGGGCAGCCCCGGCCATGCCCTCACGCTTACCTCCGCCGCCAGCACGACCGAAGTCGGGGCCCTTCCCGCCCGGCGACTGGCCGCCGCCGACCGGTACTACGACCCCGTCGGACTCCCGCTGCTCTCCCTCGGACTTCACCATCGGCTTATACCTCGGGTCTTCGCCGGACGCCGGCCGAGCAGACGGGCCTCTCCTGTTCCACCCCAGACCGTGATCACGTGCCGCTCCCCTTACCCCGGGAAGACCCGGCAGGCTGACCCCGGAACAGGGCCCGCCGGGCATGGCCTTCACCGTGACATGAGCGGCTCGGCTCTCCCGTTGTGAGTCTGACGAGGCTGCAGGACTCGCGCCCAACGACGCTACGGCCCGCGATCTTGCTCCCTCCAAAGAGGCTTTCGACACCCCGCTCAGCCCGCCGGATCTCTCCGACGAACCGGGGCCTGCTACCGGGCGCTCCGGTACCTACCCGGACAGGACTCACACCTGCTGGCCTGGGACAGCTTGCAGGACGCACCACGGCTCGACCCTACGTCTACGGCGCGTCGCGGACGTCGATGACCCGCCCCCCGAGCATCTGCTCCACGACGTGCGGGCCCGCCATCCCGGAGTCCTCGGCGTCCTCGTCGTCGACGCTCCACGTGTC
>JBMOMH010000358.1:0-2066 GCA_049323135.1 Actinomycetota bacterium | reverse complement strand
CTACGCTGGGGCACGCGGCCACCGCGAGATCATTCGTTGTCTGCACAAACTCGGATCATCAAGCGGTGGCCGTGCCATATCCCGGACCGCCACGCCGAAAGATCACGATCTACGGCTGGAGTACTAGGGCCGCGGCGCCTCCGCGACGTGCGACGGGTCGTCACCGGCGAGGGCCAGCAGGGCCGCCGCGCGGACCCGCGCGGCGGCCCGGTCCTCGCAGACGGCGGTCCAGGCGTTGCGCTGGGAGCGGCGGTGCACCGGCCCGGTCAGCGTGGTCATCGCCGTGGTGAACGCGGCCCGCAGCAGGTCCGGTACCGGGGGCAGCGGGTCCCCGAGGCGTGGGGGACCGGGAGGGGCGGGAGGCTGTGTCATGAGCCGAGGGTGACCCCGGCGTGTTGCGCCAGCGTGTCCCCCGGGCAACGGCTCCGTGTCGGTCAGGCGGCTCCGTGTCGGTCAGGCGGAGGCGTCCGCGGCCTGCTCCCGGGAGGCAACGGCCTGGTGGTAGAGCCGCCCGGCTCGGTAGGAGGAGCGGACCAGCGGCCCGGCGAGCACCCCGGCGAAGCCGAGGGCGCGCGCCTCCTCGGCCAGCTCCACGAACTCGTCGGGGTGCACCCAGCGCTCCACCGGATGGTGGCGCGGGGAGGGGCGGAGGTACTGGGTGAGGGTGACCAGCTCGCAGCCTGCCTCGCGCAGCTCGGCCAGGGTCGCCGACACCTCGGTGCGGTACTCCCCGAGGCCCAGGATGAGGTTGGACTTGGTCACCAGCCCGGCGGCCCGGGCCTGGCGCAGCACGTCCAGGGACCGGGCGTAGCGGAAGCCGGGTCGGATCCGACGGAACACCCGCGGGACCGTCTCCACGTTGTGCGCCAACACCTCGGGCGCGGCGGCGAACACCACGCCGAGTCGGGACGGGTCCCCGTCGAAGTCGGGGATCAGCAGCTCCACCCCGCAGCCCGGCTGCCGGGCGTGGATCTGCCGGACCGTCTCGGCGTACAGCCAGGCCCCGCCGTCGGGCAGGTCGTCGCGGGCGACCCCGGTGACCGTCGCGTACTGCAAGCCCATGGTGGCCACCGACGCGGCGACCCGCCGGGGCTCGTCCCGGTCCAGCTCGGCCGGGCGGCCGGTGTCAATCTGACAGAAGTCACAGCGACGGGTGCACTGGTCGCCACCGATGAGGAAGGTGGCCTCCCGGTCCTCCCAGCACTCGTAGATGTTGGGGCAGCCGGCCTCCTCGCACACGGTGTGCAGGCCCTCCCGGCGGACCAGGCTGCGCAGCTCCTGCAGCTGGGGGCTGGTGCGCAGCCGGGTGCGGATCCACGGGGGCTTCTTCTCCACCGGGGTCTGGCTGTTGCGGACCTCCAGGCGCAGCAGGCGGCGGCCGTCGGGGACGACAGCGGTCAACGGAGGGGCTCCTCGGTCTGCGGGAACGGGGGCACTGCTCGGTAGGCTCCCCCAGCCTACGTCGCGGCCTCAGGTCAGGTCGCGGCGCCGGAAGGTCACCAGGAAGGCGAGCAGCCCCAGGGCCACCAGGGCGAGCAGGTACGCCGCCCCCTGCCAGGCGGAGATCGTGACGATCCGGTCGGTGCAGGTCCGGTTGGCGTCGCAGACGACGTAGTTGAGTTTCGTGCCCTTCTCCAGCAGCGCGGTCACGTTGGGGACGAACAGCCACTGGTCGACCCGGCCGAACAGGGCGCGGGCCACGACCTCCCCGCCGAGGAAGTAGGCGAACCCGCCGCCCAGGGCGACCGCGGTGCCGCGCAGGCTGCCGGCCAGGGCGAAGCCCAGCCCGCCGGCGACGAGCCCGAGCACCAGCGCCCGCCCGCCGGTCAGCGCGGCGACGGAGACGTTGGCCCCGGTGAGGTCCCCCCGGAGGGCGGCCACCAGGTAGTGCCCGCCGAGCACCGCGCCCAGCAGCAGACCCCCGGCGAGGGCCACGCCGGCCGCCAGGGCCGCGGCCTTGGCGAGCACCACCCGGCTGCGCCGGGGCTCGACGAGCAACAGCCCGGGCAGGGTGCCCGCGCTCCACTCGGCACCGACGAAGCTGGCCCCGACGAGGAAGGACAGCA